>NZ_JANINH010000013.1:0-119706 GCF_024580155.1 Methyloversatilis sp. XJ19-13
GGGTGAGCGCAGCGATGCCCAACAGACAACGCGGCGCCATTTCCAGCCGCGCCCCGCGGCTCGAGGTAGGTTGGGGTGAGCGCAGCGATGCCCAACAGACAACTCGGCACCGTTTCCGGCCGCGCACCGCGGCTCGTAGTAGGTTGGGGTGAGCGCAGCGATGCCCAACAGGCAACGCGATGTCGTTTCCGGCCGCGCTCCGCGGCTCGAGGTAGGTTGGGGTGAGCGCAGCGATGCCCAACAGGCAACGCGATGTCGTTTCCGGCCGCGCCCCGCGGCTCGAAGTAGGTTGGGGTGAGCGCAGCGAGGCCCACCAGGCAACGCGATGTCGTTTCCGGCCGCGCGCCGCGGCTCGAAGTAGGGTGGGGTGAGCGCAGCGTTGCCCAACAGACAACGCGGCGCCTTTTCCAGCCGCGCCCCGCGGCTCGAGGGAGGGTGGGGTGAGCGCAGCGATGCCCAACCGGCCACGCGGCGCCGTGTCCGGCCGCGCTCCGCGGCTCGAGGTAGGTTGGGGTGAGCGCAGCGATGCCCAACAGACAACGCGGCGCCATTTCCAGCCGCGCCCCGCGGCTCGAGGTAGGTTGGGGTGAGCGCAGCGATGCCCAACAGGCAACGCGGCGCCGTTTCCGGCCGCGCTCCGCGGCTCGAAGTAGGTTGGGGTGGGCGCAGCGATGCCCAACAGGCAACAGGCGGTCCACCGGACCGCGCGCTCAGAGCAGGATCAGTGGCTCGGGTTCGAGCGTCACGCCGAAGCGCGCGTGTACGCTGGCCTGGATGTCGGCGGCAAGGTCGAGCAGGTCGGTGGCGGAGGCCTCGCCATGGTTAACCAGTACCAGTGCCTGCCTGTCATGTACGCCGGCGTCGCCGCGCCGCGCGCCCTTCCAGCCACACTGGTCGATCAGCCACGCGGCGGCGAATTTCACCGCGCCGTCGGCCGCCGGATGATGCGCTGCATCCGGGTGGGCGGCGAGCAGCGTCGCTGCGGCATCGGCCGTCAGCACCGGATTGCGGAAGAAGCTGCCGGCGTTGCCGAGCACGGCGGGGTCGGGCAGCTTGGCGCGGCGCACGGCGCACACCGCGTCGAACACGTGCTGCGGCGTCACCTGCGCGACGCCGCGCGAGGAAAGTTCGCGCTGCAGGTCGGCGTAGTCGCAGCGCACTTCGGGCCGTGTGCCCAGCCGGAAGGCGACGCGCGTGATGACGGCGCGGCCCGCCAACTCGCGCTTGAACACACTGTCGCGGTAGCCGGCGAGGCATTCGGCGGCACTCAGGCGAAGCCAGCGGCGGCCGGTCATGTCCCAGGCGTCGACATGGTCGAGGCGATCGATCAGTTCGACACCGTAGGCACCAATGTTCTGGACGGGTGCGGCGCCGACGGTGCCCGGTATCAGCGCGAGGTTTTCCAGTCCGTGCCAGCCGTGCGCCAGCGCGAAGGCGACCCAAGCGTGCCAATTTTCCCCCGCGGCGACCGAAACCAGCACATCGGAGCCGGTGTGCGCCAGGACGTCGATGCCGCGCGTGCGCATGTGCAGCACCGTGCCGTCGATATCCCGCCCGAACACGATATTGCTGCCTCCGCCGAGTACCAGGATCGAGCCGCCAGTGTTTCGGGCCGCTTCGGTCAGCGCCGGCAGGTCGGAAGCGTCATCCACCGGCTGCAGTCGCGCAGCGCGTGCCGGCAGGTGCAGGGTATTGAGGTAACGCAGGTCGGCGTCGGTCTGGGCGGGCTGGATCATGGTGCGCCGGTCGGGAAGGGCAGCGCGAGTATAGCCAAGCCCGTCGCCGGGCTCGTCTTCGCGACTGGTTGGGCGGCCTTGGCGATGAATCGAATAAAAGATATCATATATAAGACTTGAACCGCCCGGTTGCGCGCCGCTATTGCAGTGCGCCATGCCGGTTTGCGAATGGTCGCGGCGCACGGCATCGCTGTGTGGCGGCCGGTTCGCATCGGTACAGGCCGCGGATTTTCTGTCCGTGTCGTCGTGCGACGCACCATTGAGTCGGTGTGTCGTTCTATGATGCGAAATACCCGTCCACCGGAGGAACCACCGTGCTTGAAGCTTACCGTGCCCATGTTGCTGAACGCGCCGCGCTCGGCATCCCGCCGCTGCCGCTGACTGCGAAGCAGACTGCCGAACTGATCGAACTGTTGAAGGCGCCGCCCGCAGGCGAGGAAGCCACACTGGTCGAACTGATCACCCACCGCGTTCCGGCCGGCGTGGACGACGCCGCCAAGGTGAAGGCGAGCTATCTGGCCGCCGTGGCGCACGGCACCGAAAAGTGCGCGCTCATTTCACGCGCCAAGGCGACCGAATTGCTGGGCACGATGCTCGGCGGCTACAACATCAGTCCGATGATCGAGTTGCTGGACGATGCCGAGGTCGGCGCCGTGGCTGCCGAAGGCCTGAAGAACACCCTGCTGATGTTCGACCAGTTCCACGACGTGAAGGACAAGGCCGACGCCGGCAACGCCAACGCGATCGCCGTGATGAAGAGCTGGGCCGACGCGGAGTGGTTCACCGGCCGCCCCGAAGTGCCGCAGTCGATCACGCTGACCATTCTGAAGGTGACCGGCGAAACCAATACCGACGACCTGTCGCCGGCACCTGACGCGTGGAGCCGCCCTGACATTCCGCTGCATGCGCTGGCCATGCTGAAGAACACCCGTCCGGGCATCACGCCGGAGGAAGACGGCAAGCGCGGCCCGGTCAAGTTCATCGAATCGCTGCGCGCCAAGGGCAATCTGGTTGCCTATGTCGGCGACGTGGTGGGTACTGGTTCGAGCCGCAAATCGGCCACCAATTCGGTGCTGTGGTTCACCGGTGAAGACATTCCGTTCGTGCCGAACAAGCGTTTCGGCGGTGTCTGCCTGGGCAGCAAGATCGCGCCGATCTTCTACAACACGATGGAAGATGCCGGTGCGCTGCCGATCGAACTGGACGTGAGCCAGATGGACATGGGCGACGTGATCGAGTTGCGTCCGTACGAAGGCAAGGCGCTGAAGGACGGCAAGGTGATCGCCGAATTCACCGTCAAGTCCGACGTGCTGTTTGACGAAGTGCGTGCCGGTGGCCGCATTCCGCTGATCATCGGGCGCGGCCTGACGGCCAAGGCGCGCGAGGCGCTGGGCCTGGCGCCGTCGACGCTGTTCCGCCTGCCGCAGGTGCCGGCCGATACCGGCAAGGGCTATTCGCTGGCGCAGAAGATGGTCGGACGCGCCTGTGGCCTGCCTGAGGGCAAGGGCATGCGCCCCGGCACCTACTGCGAACCGAAGATGACGACGGTCGGCAGCCAGGACACCACCGGACCGATGACGCGCGACGAACTGAAGGATCTGGCCTGCCTCGGCTTCTCGGCCGACCTGGTAATGCAGTCCTTCTGCCACACCGCAGCCTACCCGAAGCCCGTCGACGTGAAGATGCACCGCGAACTGCCGGCCTTCATCAGCACGCGCGGCGGTGTTGCGCTGCGTCCGGGTGACGGCGTCATCCACTCGTGGCTGAACCGCCTGCTGCTGCCGGACACCGTCGGTACCGGCGGCGACTCGCACACCCGTTTCCCGATCGGCATTTCCTTCCCGGCCGGTTCCGGTCTGGTCGCCTTCGCCGCCGCCACCGGCGTCATGCCGCTGGACATGCCGGAATCGGTGCTGGTGCGCTTCAAGGGCACGATGCAGCCCGGCATCACGCTGCGCGACCTGGTGCATGCCATTCCGCTGTATGCGATCAAGGCCGGTCTGCTGACGGTCGAGAAGAAGGGCAAGAAGAACATCTTCTCCGGCCGCATCCTGGAAATCGAAGGCCTGCCGGACCTGAAGGTGGAACAGGCATTCGAGCTGTCGGACGCGTCCGCCGAACGTTCGGCCGCCGGCTGCGCGATCAAGCTGAACAAGGAGCCGATGATCGAATACATGAATTCGAACATCGTGCTGATGAAGAACATGATCGCCAACGGCTATCAGGACGCCCGCACGCTGGCGCGCCGCATCAAGGCGATGGAAGCATGGCTGGCCGATCCGAAGCTGCTGGAAGGCGACGCCGATGCCGAGTACGCCGCGGTGATCGAGATCGATCTGGCCGACATCAAGGAACCCATCGTGTGCTGCCCGAACGATCCGGACGACGCGAAGTTCCTGTCCGAAGTGCAGGGTCAGGCCATCGACGAAGTGTTCATCGGCTCGTGCATGACCAATATCGGCCACTTCCGCGCCGCCTCGAAACTGCTCGAAGGCAAGCGCGACATCCCGGTCAAGCTGTGGATCGCGCCGCCGACCAAGATGGACGCGGCCGAACTGACCAAGGAAGGTCATTACGGCGTATTCGGCGCCGCTGGTGCGCGCACCGAAATGCCCGGCTGCTCGCTGTGCATGGGCAATCAGGCGCAGGTGCGCGAAGGCGCGACCGTCATGTCGACCTCGACCCGCAACTTCCCGAACCGCCTCGGCAAGAACACCAATGTGTATCTGGGTTCGGCCGAGCTGGCCGCGATCTGCTCCAAGCTGGGCCGCATCCCGACGGTCGCCGAGTACCACGCCGACATGGGCGTCATCAACAAGGACGGCGACAAGGTCTACCGCTACATGAACTTCGACCAGATCGAGGAATACGCGGAAACCGCGAAGGAAGTCACGGCCTGATCCTGCGCCCGGCGCAGTGACTGACCGAAGGCCCGCCGGACATCCGGCGGGCCTTTTTCATGCCGCATGCGTGCCAGCATGCACGGTACGGCGCACGCATGGGCGGGGCGTCACTCATGTTACGCTGCGACGGAGCCGCTAACACGTGATCGCATTCGTTACGGCCGCGGCCGGGCTCGCCATGTCTCCGGATATCCTGCACCTCGACGTGCTGCTGGTGGAACCTTCACCCACGCAGATGAAAATCATCCGGGAACGGGTCAGCGGCCTGGGCATCGCGCAGATACGCGAAGCCGACGGGATGCAGTCGGCGCTCGCTGCCATGCAGCAGAAGCTGCCCGACGTGGTGATCAGCGCACTCTACCTGCCCGATGCTGACGGTACGGATCTGGTGCAGACAATGCGCTCGACCGAGCCGCTGCAGCATGTCGCCTTCGTTCTGGTGTCGAGCGAAACACGGCCGCAGGCGCTCGATCCGGTCCGCCAGTCGGGCGTCTGCGGCATCCTGCCCAAGCCCTTCTCCGACGCGCAGTTGCGGCGCGTACTCGAGGCGACGGCGGATTTCCTGGCCGAGGGTGAAACGGACGATGCCGACATCGATTTCGAGTCGTTGCGCGTGCTGCTGGTCGACGACAGCGGGAACGCGCGCCGCTTCATGCGCCGGGTGCTCGAGAATATCGGCCTGCGCGACTTCGTCGAGGCGGAGAACGGCCTTGAGGCGGTCGCCCATCTGGACAAGACGATGTTCGACCTGATCGTCACCGACTACAACATGCCGGAAATGGATGGCCGCGCGCTGGTCGAGTACGTGCGCCAGCAGAGCTGGCAGGCGTCCGTACCCATCCTGATGGTCACCAGCGAATCGGACATGAGCCGGCTGGCTGCCGTAGAACAGGCGGGCGTGTCGGGCATCTGCGACAAGCCTTTCGAAGCGACGTCGATTCGCTCGCTGCTGCGACGCGCGCTGTTGCAGCCAGGTTGAGGGCATCGTCTTACCGGAGATTGCAATGGAAACCTTGATGTCGGTGTTCCAGGTCAGCCTGGGTGTTGCGCTGGTCGTCGGGCTGGTGCTGTTGCTGCTGTACCGCTATATCCAGGACAGCACGCAGACAAAGCACACCATCCTGCGCAACTACCCGGTGGTGGGTCACCTGCGCTACTTCTTCGAACAGCTGGGCGAATACTTCCGGCAGTACTTCTTCCTCGGCGACCGCGAAGAGATGCCGTTCAATCGTGCCACCCGCGGCTGGGTGTACCGGCTGGCGAAGAACGAGGGCGGCATCATCGGCTTCGGCTCGACCTATTCGCTGCACGAGCCCGGCGCGCTTATCTTCGTCAATGCGCCGTTTCCGGTGCTCGACGAGGACCGCGAAACCACGCCGCCGCTGATACTGGGCAACGGTTTCTGCGACAAGCCCTTCACCGCGCGCTCCATCGTGAACGTCAGCGGCATGAGTTTCGGTGCCATTTCGGCACCTGCCGTGCAGGCACTGTCGCGTGGCGCAGCCCTGGCAGGGTGCTGGATGAGCACTGGCGAGGGCGGACTGTCGCCGTATCACCTCGAAGGAAATTGCGACGTCATCCTGCAGATCGGCACCGCCAAGTACGGCGTGCGCGATTCGCAGGGCCTGCTGTCGGAGGCGAGGCTGCGCGAGCTGGCGGCGATCGAATCGGTGCGCGCCTTCGAGATCAAGCTGTCGCAGGGCGCCAAACCGGGCAAGGGCGGCGTGTTGCCGGCAGCCAAGGTGACCGCGGAGATCGCGCGCATCCGGGGCATTCCGCAGGGTGTCGATTCGATCAGCCCGAACCGGCATCCGGAAGTGGCGAACGTCGAACAGCTGCTCGACCGCATCGCGCTCATCCGCGATGTCACCGGCAAGCCGGTCGGCATCAAGACGGCGCTCGGCGGCTGGCACTTCATGAACGATCTGTGTGAAGCCATCCTGCGCCGCGGCATCGCGGCCGCGCCGGATTTCATCGCCATCGACGGCGGCGAGGGCGGCTCGGGCGCCGCGCCGCAGGCGCTGGCCGACCACGTTGCGCTGTCGATCGACGAGGCGCTGCCGCGAGCGGTCGATTCACTGATCGAAGCAGGATTGCGTGAGCGCGTCAAGGTGATTGCCGCCGGCAAGCTGGTGACGTCGGCACGCGCCGCGTGGGCGCTGTCGGCCGGGGCGGATTTCGTCAATACCGCGCGCGGCTTCATGTTTTCGCTTGGCTGCATCCAGGCCCTGCGCTGCCATTCGAACAGTTGCCCGACCGGCATCACGACGCACAACCCCAAGCTGCACCGCGGGCTCGACGTCACGGACAAGGCGGCCCGGGTGGCCAACTACTGCCTCAACATGAATCAGGAGATCGACATGATTGCCCACTCGTGCGGGCTGCGCCATGCGCGGGAATTCCGTCGCGAGCACACGCGCATCGTGCAGCCGAACGGCCAGAGCACGGCGCTGAACATGCTGTATCCCTACCCGGTGGCGCGGAGCGCCTGAGTACGCGGCGCGCCCTCCGGCTCGCCGCATGGCATGAAATTACTTCTTCAGCGTGCTGCCCGCGCGTTGGAGACCGCCTTCGTAGATGCCGATGATCACCTTCTTCGCTTCTTCATCACTGGCGCCGCTGGCATCGAAGGTCGATGACCACTTCACCAGCGTCTTGCCTTCGCCGGCAGGGCTCAGCGCCAGCGTCGCCACGTAATTCTTCACCGGCAGCGGACTGCTCAGTATGGTGTAGGTATAGGTGTGCTTGACGCCGCTGTAGGCGGTCAGCTTTTCCTCGATCTTGGCGCCGTTGCCCAGTGTCAGCGTGCGCGTTGCACCGGCCTTGATGCCCGCTCCCTTCATGGTGCTGGACGCCACCGCCGGGTGCCACACGTCGAGCCCGTTGAAATCGCCGACCAGTTTCCAGACGGTGTCGGGCGAACCATCGACCGTGGCTTCACGTTCCACCGACAACTTGCCGGCAGCGACGCTTGAAGTGGCGATCAGCATCAGGCTGGTGCCGGCGACGAAGGTGCGAAAGGCGCTCATCAGTTGTTCCCTTTTTTGAAGTTCGGATCGGAGCGCCGGATGGCGCTGCAGCCGATTATCGGCTGCATCTGCAGCAAGGTGACGAACTATTCCCGTCAGGCGGTGATGCAGCGTCGCTGCAGCGCGTCGGCAGTCGTCGCGGCCAGTTCGCGCAGCATGCGTTCGGTGGTCGCCCAGTCAACGCAGGCGTCTGTGACCGAACAGCCATAGCGCAGCTGCGAAAGATCGTTCGGGATCGGCTGGTTGCCGGCTTCGAGGTGACTTTCGATCATGACGCCGACGATGGAGCGATTGCCATCGCGAATCTGTGCGGCCACGTCGGCCAGCACGAGCGGCTGCATTTCGGGCTTCTTGAACGAGTTCGCGTGCGAACAATCGACGACGATGTTGGGTGGCAGCTCAGCCCGGAGCAGCGACTGTTCGGCCAGCTTCACGCTGACCGAATCGTAATTCGGTCGCCCGGCACCGCCGCGCAGCACGAGGTGGCCATGCGGATTGCCGCGCGTGCGGATGATGCTGGAGCGGCCATATCGGCTGATGCCCAGAAAGCTGTGCGGCCGTGACGCCGAAATGATGGCGTTGATCGCGGCGTCCAGGTCGCCGTCGGTCGCGTTCTTGAAGCCGACCGGTGTGGACAGCCCGCTGGCCATCTCCCGGTGCGTCTGCGATTCGGAGGTGCGCGCGCCGATCGCCGTCCACGACACCAGATCGCCCAGGTACTGCGGCGAGATCGGATCAAGCGCCTCGGTGGCCGCCGGCAGACCCAGTTCGGCAACATCGAGCAGGAAGCGCCGTGCGCGGCGCATGCCTTCCTCGATGCGGAAACTGTCGTCCATGAAGGGGTCGTTGATGTAGCCCTTCCAGCCGGTGGTGGTGCGCGGCTTCTCGAAATAGACGCGCATCACGATCAGCAGGCTGCCCGCCAGTTCCGAGGCCAGGAGACGCAGCCGTCGCGCATAGTCCATGCAGGCGACCGGATCGTGCATCGAACACGGACCGACCACCACCAGCAGCCGCGGATCGCTGTGTTCGAGCACGCTGCGCACGGCGGCGCGCCCGTCATTGACGCTGTGCGCGGCGGCAGCGCTCAGCGGCAGGTCGTTCTTGATGTCGACCGGCGCCGCCATCACGCCGAAACTTTCTATTCGCCCGTCTTCGAGTGAGCTGTCGCTGTCCATGTCCGTCCTCCTCGGTAGCACCGGACAGTGAACGCCCGCGCGGGCATCAAGTCAATCGGCCATATCGCCGCATCAGGGCAGTGCCGCGTCGCCGGCCGCCGTGCGGGTGCCGTTCCAGCGCACGCGGTAGATCGCGTTCGCATGGTCGTCGGATACCAGCAGGCTGCCGTCGGGCAGCTCCAGCACATCCGCCGGGCGGCCGAGCACGGCATCGTTGCGGCCGAGGAAGCCTTCGATGAACGGCGTATAGCTGACCACCTTGTTGCCCTCGATCCGCGCCATCATCACCCGGTAGCCATCCGGCTTGCTGCGGTTCCACGAGCCGTGTTCGGCGATGAACAGCGCGCTGCGGTATTCGTCCGGAAATTGCTGGCCGCCGTAGAAACGCATGCCGAGCGGCGCGACGTGAGCCCCCAGTTTCAGCGCAGGTGCCGTGTAGTCGCCGCACGACTTGCCCTGTCCGAACTCCGGATCGGCAACGCTGCCGCCGTGGCAGTACGGATAGCCGAAGTGCTGACCCGCCTTCGCGACGCGGTTCAGTTCGCACGGCGGCGTGTCGTCGCCCATCCAGTCGCGGCCATTGTCGGTGAACCACAGATCGCCGCTTCCCGGGTGCCAGTCGAAACCGACCGTGTTGCGCACGCCGCGCGCGAACACTTCGAGCCCGCTGCCATCCGGATTCATGCGCATGATGTTCGCGTAGCCGTCCTTGTCGCGGTCGCAGATGTTGCAGGGTGCGCCGACCGGCACATACAGCTTGTCGTCCGGCCCGAAGGCGATGAATTTCCAGCCATGCGCCTTGTCCGGCGGGAAGCGGTCGCTGACCAGCACCGGCGCCGGCGGCGCGTCGAGCCGCTTGTCGATACCGGGCAGTTTGACGATGCGGTCGACGGCCGATACGTAGAGGTCGCCCTTGCGCCAGGCCACGCCGACCGGCATGTTCAGACCGCTCGCGACCTTGACCGGGGTCCCGGCCGCCATGGTGCGGCTGTCGTACGGCACCGCGCTGACGTGGCCCTTGCGCGACCCGACATAAAGCCGGCCCGCCTCGCCCAGCGCCATCGCGCGCGGATTATCCACCTTGGCCCACAGTTCGATGCCGAAGCCCGGTGGCACGGTGAGATGCTGCGGGGCTTGCTGCGCGTGGGCGACGACAGGGCTCAGCGCGAAGGCGCAGGCGGTCAGCAGGGTTCGGATCATCGGGTTCTCCTGTAGCACAATCGGCAGACTGATCCGGATCGACCGATGCGGTCGCCCGGCGTTCCGCACAATGATTCCGTCGAAAACGGAAGAAGAAGGACCAGCAATGAAACTGGTGAGCTGGAACATCCAGTGGGCACGCGGTTGCGACGGTCACGTCAGCACGGGACGGATCGCGCGCGCGCTGAACGATTTCGCCGACGCCGACGTGATCTGCCTGCAGGAAGTGGCGCGCGGCTACGACGATCTGCCCGGTCTGACAGGTGAGGACCAGGTGGCGCAATTCGCCACGCTGTTTCCCGACCACGCGCCGATCTTCGCACCCGGCGTGGACAGTCTGCGCCCGGATGGCACGCGCCGGCAGTTCGGCAATCTCACGCTCAGTCGGCTGCCGGTGCTCGCCGCCTGGCGGCATCTGCTGCCCTGGCCGGCAGACGGCGCTGTTCCGAGCATGCAGCGCGCCTGCGTCGAGGTCGTGCTCGGCGGCCCGAGCGGCGGGTTGCGGGTGCTGAACACCCACCTGGAGTACTACTCACGACTGCAGCGCCTGGCGCAGATCGAGGCGCTGCGTGCCCTCAACGCCGAGGCGCAGGCCCATGCGAAGGTGCCGCCGGCGGCGAAGGCATCGGGCGGTGCCTTCGCCGCGGTGCCCAGGCCGGCAGCCGCCCTTTTGTGCGGCGACTTCAACTGCGAGCCGGGAAGCGACGAATACATGCGTCTGGTTGCGCCGGGTGCGTCCCCCGAGGCGCGCTGGCACGACTTGTGGCAGCACTGTCACGGCACGGTGGCGCATGCCGACACGGTCGGGCTGCATGGCTGCGACTGGCCGGGGCGTCGCTTCTGCTGTGATTTTGCGTTGACCACCGCACCGCTACTGCCGCGGGTGCAAGCGGTAGAAGTCGATCAATCCACCGCCGCGTCGGACCACCAGCCGGTCTGGGTCAAGCTCGCCGACTGATTCACGTTCCGGCCTCAGGCCCGATCGTCCGGTTCCAGCATGCGTTCGATCTGGTCGATTCGGTCGCGCAACAAGAGTTTGCGTTTCTTCAGGCGGCGCAGCAGCAACTCGTCGCTGGCCTGGGCGGCATGAAGATCGGCGATTGCCTGATCGAGGTCGCGGTGCTCGATGCGCAGCAGCTCAAGCGATGCGTGCAGTTCGTCTTCTTCCATGGACGGGGCCGAATCATGACAACCGGCGCGCGGCCTGCGCCGTTAAGGGATGGTGGATGTTAGGAGCGTGCCGCAACCGACGCAAGATCCCTTCAGCGCCGGGCCCCGCGGCCGTTAAATCACTTGAAAGGCGGCAGGATTGCCCCACCTGCATTGCAGGAGTACTGCAATGCCGCATCGAACGGCCGGACAACCGTCAGGCTGCAAGCTGGTGAGCCGCACAAGCCAAGGAGAGACATCATGCACATCATGTTCAACAATCCGCTGGTTTACGTGGTCGAGTATTCGGGTCTGGAAGCGGTCGAAGTCATCGACAAGCGCGTCGGGCGTGGCGCCCTGATCCGTGATGATGCAGCGAAGCGCTTCCGCGAGGAACTGAAGGCCCTGGTCGACCACGACGTCGATCATGAAGTCGGTCCGGAAGCGTTCGACGCTTTCATGGTGCCGTGGGAAGCGTTGTTGACCCAACCGGCGATCTATCACTGATTCGGTAAGATGCGTGCTCGTCCAACGAGCACGCGATCACTGACATCCGGATGAACAAGGCATTCACGAAGGAAACCGACACCGAGGAAGAAGATCCCGAAGTCGTCACCGCGCTGCCGCCCGGCAGCAAGAACTACATGACGCTCGCCGGCTACGGCCGACTGCGGGCCGAGCTTGACCAGCTGGTGCGCGATGAGCGCCCGCGCATCGTTGAAACAGTCGCCTGGGCCGCCTCGAACGGTGATCGCTCGGAGAACGGCGACTATATCTATGGCAAGAAGCGGCTGCGCGAAATCGACCGTCGCATCCGTTTCCTGATCAAGCGCCTCGAATCCGCCACCGTTGTCGATCCGCAGGACCAGCAGAACGCCGACCAGGTGTTCTTCGGCGCCACCGTGCGCTACGAGGATGAAGATGGCAGCGAACAGACGGTGCAGATCGTCGGTGTCGATGAAGCCAATGCCTCGGAAGGTCGCATCTCCTGGATATCGCCGCTGGCCCGCGCCTTGTTGAAGGCGCGTGAAGGAGACCTGGTCCGTGTGCAGAGTCCGGCCGGCTTGCGCGCGATCGAAGTCACGGGAATTTCTTACCGCTAGGCTTTCTCCACGAAAGCCGTCGTTCCACCCATCACACACCATCCCACTCATTTTCAACACAGGACACCACCATGCGTCGCTTGCTGACTGCCGCACTGCTCACCTTGATCACCGCACCGGCCATGGCCGACATCACCGTCAAGGACCCCTGGGTCCGCGCCACCGTGCCGCAGCAGAAGGCCACCGGTGCCTTCATGCAGATCACCGCGCCGAAAGCCGCCCGACTGGTGGAAGCCAGTTCGCCGGTGGCCGGCGTGACCGAAATCCATGAAATGACGATGGACAAGGACATCATGCGCATGCGCGCCATCCCGGGCATCGACCTGCCGGCTGGCAAGGCGGTTGAACTGAAGCCGGGTGGCTATCACGTCATGCTGATGGACCTGAAGGCACCGATCACCGAAGGGCAGGACGTGCCGGTGACACTGGTCATCGAGGGCGCCGACAAGAAGCGTGAAACCGTGGTCATCAAGGCAACCGCGCGGGCCCTGGGCGCCAGCGGTGCGATGGACCACAAGCACTGAGCGAGGCCTCGCAGATCGCGCGGCGCTCGAGCGGGTCCGGCTATAGTCCGGCTTTCCGGACCGCATCACGCACTGCATGACCGTCAGCCTGACCGACCCCGCCATCCTGATCGCGCTTCTGGCCGCTGCACTGCTGGGCGGCGTGCTGAGCGCCATCTGGCTGCGCAGCCGCACGGCGCTGGAGATCGAACGCGCGCAGGCCGAGCGCACAGCCCAGCTGCTGACCGCCCAGGAACGGCTGCGCGCCGCATCGTTCGACATCGATCGCCTGCGCGCCGAATTGAAGGTGAGCGGCGCCGACCGGGCCACGCTCGACCTTCAGCTGCAGCAGGAGAAGGCGGCGCGCGTGCGTGCCGAAACGCAGGCCCAGCGTCTGCCGGCGCTCGAACAGGCGCTGGCCGACGCCCGGCTCGCACACGACAAGGCGCTGGCGGAAGGCGCAGCGCAACGCCAGTCGCTGGCGGAGGCCGTGGCCGGATTGCGTACCCAGCTCGACGCCGAACGCAGCCAGACGACCGAAAAGCTCGCGCTGCTCGACGCTGCGCGCGACCAGATGGGGCTGCAGTTCCAGGAAGTGGCGAACCGCATCCTGGAAGAGAAGAGCCAGCGCTTCACCCAGCAGAACCACGACAACCTCGGTCTGCTGCTCAATCCACTGAACGAGAAGATCAAGGCCTTCCAGGAGCAGGTGGCCCAGACCTACGACCGCGAATCGAAGGAGCGGCTGAAGCTGAAGAACGAGATCGAGCGGCTCGCGCTGCTCAATGCGCGGATCAGCGAAGATGCGGTCAATCTCACCCAGGCGCTCAAGGGCAGCAACAAGTCGCAGGGCATCTGGGGCGAAATGGTGCTGGAAAAGGTGCTCGAGTCGTCCGGCCTGCGTCGCGGGCACGAGTACGTCGCCGAGGAGAGCTATGCCGCCGACGACGGCAACCGGCGCCGGCCGGATGTGGTCATCCAGCTGCCCGAAGGCCGCCACATGATCATCGACGCCAAGATGTCTCTGCTCGGCTACGAGCGCTACTGCAGCGCCGACAACGACGCCGCGCGCGCAGCGGCGCAGCGCGAGCACGTGCAGTCGATCCGCGCCCACATCAAGGGGCTGTCGGACAAGAACTATCCGATGCTCAACGGGCTGAAAGCGCCCGATTTCGTGTTGATGTTCGTGCCTGTCGAGCCAGCGTTCATGCTCGCCGCCACCAGCGACACCACGCTTTTCGAGGACGCTTTTGCGCGCAATGTGCTGCTCGTCAGTCCGAGCACGCTGCTGGCGGTACTGCGCATGGTGGCCAACGTCTGGCGACAGGAAAGCCAGGGCCGCAACGCCCAGCAGATCGCCGAACAGGGCGCGCGGATGTATGACAAGTTCGTCGGCTTTGTCGAAGACCTCGAAGAGATCGGCAAGCGCATCGACCAGACGCAGAAGGCCTATCAGGACGCACACGGCAAGCTGTCATCGGGTCGTGGCAATCTTGTTCGACAGGTCGAGAACCTGCGCCGGCTGGGCGTCAAGCCGGCCCGGCAACTGCGCGCCGGCCTGTTGCCCGACGAGTTGGCGATCGAGGAGTCGCCGGATACCGAGCTTCCCGACTGACGCGCACGCGGCGTCGGAGCGGCCTCACCCGGAAGGTGAAGGCCGGGCGCGCGAAGACTATCGCAAGGGCGCAGGCCCTCAGCAACATTCCAAGTCATCAGCATCGGTTTTCAGGATTATTTGCGCACTCAGGAAACCTGACCCGCGCTTCGCACCACAAAGCAGCAGTGGCATGCCTTGACCGGTTCGCGCGGACAGCGTCGGCCGACCGGTATGGCTACGGTCTGCAGCATGGTGGGCAGACCGCAGGACGCCGCCCCATCGACGCGTTCGCCATGCGCGACAGACCAGGAGATTCCGAATGAACGTCCGGATGTTCGCCCTCATCGTTGCGACGTCTGCGCTCGCCGGTTGCGCCGCAGTGCCCCCGCACGACACCCGCGCCACCACGCCGCCCGGCGTGGCCGAAGTCAGCCCCGGCAAGGCAGGTGTCTATGTTTTCCGCACTGGCTATAGCGGCCCCGCACTGCCGATCGACGTGCTGCTCGACGGCGAGCCGATCGGCTCGACCGTGTCGCAAACGCATCTGTTCAGGGAAATCGAACCGGGCCGGCACACACTGGGCTCACAGCTTCAGTTCACGTCGAAGCTCGAGTTCGACGCCAGGCCGGGCCAGATCGTGTACGTGCGGCAGGACCTGTGGCTGGGTTACCTGCAGGTTCACACGCGGCTGCGCAAGGTGCATCCGGACGACGGCGCACGTGCGGTGCGCACCACAAGGCTGGCTGTCTCCCGCTGAGTGTCGCGCGGCGCGGACTGCCGCTGCGGTCTTACAGCATCTTGTCCGGACAGCATGGACAGGATTGGCCGTGGCGCGCGCCGGACCTGTCTATGCGGACACCCCGGCGGATTTGCCCGCGCGTTCTCCGTCGCAGGTCCTACAGGGTGTGGGAGCACGACTACATCGAACCTCTCCGCAAGCACTAGGCTGAAGTCATGGGCATCCAGTTGATGCCCGCCACCCCATGGAGGTCCAGAATGACTTTAGCCCGAACAGCCCTTGCACTTGCGATAGCCGCATTTTCCGTGTCGGTCAGCGCTCAGTCGTATCCGAGCAAGCACCAGAAAGAGGTGATGCCGGAGGTGCAGCAATCCGAAAGTCAGAAGAAGTACCAGCCGGAGCAGGATCAGGCACGCCAATCGAAGCAATACCCGAGCGAGCATGCCAACGACGTCGTGCGCGACCGGGACACCAAGCAGAAGGCGTCCGAGCTTGCGGATGAACGCGAACGCCGCCCGGAAGGCCAGACCACCCCTCAGCCCCGCAACTGACGGTTGAGCGGCCCGGGGCTTTTCCGGATGCAACGGGCTGCAAGCGATTGACGTCAATCGCTTGCAGGACCGCCGCCGAAAGCCACTTCGGACGCGTAAACGATAAAGGCCTTCTTGCGAAGGCCTTTATTTTCAGCTGTTTGTTCTGGCTCCCCGACCTGGGCTCGAACCAGGGACCTACGGATTAACAGTCCGGCGCTCTACCGACTGAGCTATCGGGGAACAAAGAGGGCGCGATAATAGGTTGTGATCCTGCGCACGTCAAGCAATTGATACGTGACTTTCTTCGCGCTGACTGGCCGCCACTTCGGAGCGCGATCGATTTATGATCGCGTCACCTGAAGGTCACAACAACCTTCGCCGAAAGTCCGACTTACCGCTCGCCCCAGGGCACGAGGCCAGCCTGCCAGCGCAGATCAATGAACGAAAACGCGGTATTCATCAAGACTGAGGCGGGCGAGGATGCGGTTTCGAAACGCACCATCGTTCAACGCAACCTGCGTTCGGTGCTCATCATGATCGACGGGCGCACGCCTGTCGGCAATCTGGCTCAGCAATTCGGTGATCCGCTGATCGTCGAAGGTCTGGTCGGCGAGCTTGAACACCGGGGACTGGTGCGCCGGGTGGATAACGCCAGCGTCGAAGAAGACGCTGACCGCTCGGAACTGTCTTCCATCATGGTCGATATCGAGGATCTGGTCAGCCAGCCGATCACGCCGGTTGCCGATGACATCCGGCGCGCACATGACCGTTCGTCCGCGAAGGAATCGCCCGTGCTGGACGAATTCGCGATGGCCATCCCGGAACTGACTGCTCCGGCGGCGGTCTCTGTCGCGCCGTCGCCGCCGCCGGCTGACAGCGATGACGTCCGCGGTGCGATAAGACGCGCGATGATGACCAGTTCCGCGGACGCCAGCGTCGAAGACCGCGCATCCGGGCCGCTGCGGCGGCTGTTCGACCTGTTTGCGGGACGCGTCAGCGGTGCCGAACGCAAGGGGCCGCCGAGCTCGCTCGCCAAGCGGTTTGCGGTCGGCAGCCTGTTGCTGGTCGTGCTGCTGGTCGGTTTGTTCTTCTTCTATCCTTACAGCAGGCATCTGCCGCACATGGAACAGCTGGCGAGCGAATTGCTCGGTCAGCCGGTGCGCATCGCATCGGTATCGCCCAGCATCTTTCCCGAGCCATCCATTGCACTCGAGGGCCTGCGTGTCGGAGCGGGCGGACAACTGGAAGTCGCCACCGTCAAACTCATTCCCCGTGTCCTGACGCTGCTGTCGGAACGCACGGTGATGCGCGAAGTGCGCATCGAGCGCGCGGGATTGAATCTTGCCTTCCTGCCCGAGTTGTCGAAGCGGCAGGGCATCAACTGGGCATCCCGCTGGCTCAAGGTCGAGCGCATCAGCGTCATCGATTCCAGCCTGCTGCTGCTCGACGGATCGATCGGCAACCTGAATGGCACGCTGGACATCGATGAGGACGGCGTGCTCACCCGGCTGTCGCTGGCCCGCACGGATGGCGGACTGAAGCTGCAAGGCAGCATCGAATCCGGTGTGTGGAATGTCGCGCTCACGGCCCTGGGCTGGCGTACGCCCGGCCAGCCGTCGCTTCTGCTCGACGTTCTCGAAGCGACCGGCACGCTGAACAGCCAGCGTCTGGTGTTCGACAAGGTGGACGTCAAGCTTTATGGCGGTTATGCGGTGGGCAGCCTGTCCATCGGGCTCGTCAGCCCGGCCAGCGTCGAGGGCGAAATGACGACGTCGCGCCTTGCGGTCGCGGACTTGCTCAAGGTGTTTGCGCCCACGCTGCTGCTGACCGGAGACTTGTCTGCCGCGATCGCCATCCGCGGCGAGGGGGAAACGCTGGAAGGCCTGCGTGGCACGCTGCGTGCGTCGGGCAAATTGGGCGTCCAGCGCGGTCAGATCGAACGCGTCGATCTCGTGCAGGCGGTGCGCATTCCGCGTGCGGATGGTGTGCGCGGCGGTAGCACGCGATTCGATGATCTCGAAGGCGATGTCGTGGCGGATGCCTCCGGCCTCAGCCTGACCGGTGCGACGATGTCGTCCGGACTGGTCGGTGCCCAGGGAGACATCCGGCTGGCCGACGGCCTCATCAACGGTCGTCTGGACGTCAGCCTGCGAGGCAGCGCCACCACGGTACGCGCGCCGGTCAGCATCGAAGGCAAGTACGCCGATCCGATCGTGCGCCTGCGGCGGTGACGAGTTGGTAGCCCGATCGTAGCCCGTTTCGTCCTCGCGTGGCTCCCGATCGGCTGGCGCAGACGTGTGCCGGGGTTTGCGTTCGATCAATCAACGCCGGTACCGATGCCACAACACTCGCTCGGGCTGCTATCGTGTGCAGGTGATGTGCCGTTTCAACAGATTCCTGCTGACCGTCCTGCTCGTGGTCGCGCTGCCGTTGCAAGGTGGCGTCGCCGCAGCAATGATGTGCTGCGTGCCGGTTCAGGCGCACGCGGTGGTGACAGCGCACGACGCTGCGCCCGACGCACACGTGCTGCCGGCGCACTGTGCCGAACCGGCTGCCCTCGATGAGGGCGCCTCGCTGTCTCCCCAGCCTTGTTCCAATTGTGCCGCCTGCTGCATCGCAGGCGCGCTGACACCGGCCGCGCTCCCGCCGTGCGCAGACACCGCGTTCCACGAACGGCCATTCACTGACCTCAGCGGCCCGCCGTCCTTCATCGCCGAAAGCGCGGAGCACCCACCCAGATCCGCCTCCGTCTGACGAAACCCTGAAGCCCGCACCCGGTGCGGGCATCGATTCACGTCCCGCGCGAGGCCATCATGTTTCACCCTTTTCCCATGGCGCTGCTCGTTTGTGCAGCGCTCGTTCCGACGGCCGCATGGCCGGCCGATCCAGCAGATCCAGCTGCACCCGTGCCGTCCGTCGGCTATCGCTCGACGATGGACAGCTATCGCAGTCATGCCGCGGAACCCGTTGGGACGTGGCGTGACGCCAACGACCGGGTCGGACGGCAAGGCGGCGCGCATGCTCACGGTGCGCACGTCGATCAGTCGGCAGACCAGCCTGCCGACGATCTGCACGCGGAACATGCGGCGCCTGCCGGCGCGCCCGCAGACACCGCGCCGTCGCACGACCACGGCACTCAAGACCACGGCACGCACGACCATGGCGCCCACCAACCGGGGGCGCACGATCACCGCCTGCATCAACGCAGGCCTGCAGCCGATGCGGCCGGGAAGGGGCCGCACACCTGCATGCACCCTGACACCGCCCGCGGCGACGGCATGAAGCACCGGCACGATGCCTGTCCGATGAAGAAGGAGAGCGGCCATGCGCACCACTGATCCATCGCGCTGGCGCCTTCTGGCGCTTGCATCCTCTGCGCTGACGCTGCTGGCCGGGTGCGCCGGCTTCAGCCCCGACGGCGGCTTCGGCGCGGTTGAACAGACCGCGCGCGAACGACTGGGCAAGGAAGTGAAGTGGGCGCGCAGCGACGCCGACCGCGCCGAAGTTGCCGAACGCGTGGCCAGCCTGCTGGGCAAGCCGCTGACGGCCGACGATGCGGTGCAGCTTGCATTGCTGAACAATCGTGGCCTGCAGGCGGGTTTCCACGATCTGGGCATCAGCGAAGCCGAACTGGTGCGTGCCGGCAACCTGCCGAACCCGCACTTCTCGATGTTCCACGCCAGCAAGAAGGAGAACGGCGTGCGCGACTACAAGATCGAGCAGGCCATCACCTTCAACCTGTTTTCGCTGCTCACCGTGCCGCAGGCGATTGAGGTCAACAGGCGGCAGTTCGAACAGACCCAGCGCGCGGTATCGCTGCAGGTACTGCGACTGGCGGCCGATGTGCGGCGCGCATGGACGCAGGCGGTCGCCGCCGGCGAAACGCTGCGCTACATGGAACAGGTGATGGATGCGGCCGACGCCGGAGCCGAGCTGGCGCGCCGCATGCAGGCCGCCGGCAATTTCAGCGCGCTGGCGCGTGCGCGCGAGCAGGGCTTCTACGCCGATGCGGCGCTGAATCTCGCCCGCGCGCAGCAGGCGCATCAGGCGGCGCGCGAGCGCCTGACCCGGCTGCTCGGGCTGTGGGGCGAGCAGACCGCGTTCAAGCTGCCCGAACGTCTGCCCGATCTGCCTACAGCGGCCCTTGATGCCCCCGATATCGAGCGTCAGGCGATGGCATCGCGCATCGATCTGCAGATCGCGAAGCTCGATGCCGAAGCGACCGCGCGCAATCTCGGGCTCACGAAGACGACGCGTTTCATCGACGTGCTCGAAATCGGCCCGGCGCGGGTGCTCGAAGGCCGGCGCGGCGAGTCGTACAAGAAGGGCTACGAAATCAGCGTCGAGTTGCCGCTGTTCGACTGGGGCACGTCCCGCGTGGCGCGTGCCGAGCACATCTACCTGCAATCGGTCGAGCGGGTCGCCGATGCGGCCATCAACGCGCGCTCCGAAGTGCGCGAAGCCTATGGCGACTATCGCTCCGCCTTCGACATCGCGCGCCACTATCGCGACGAGGTGGTGCCGCTCAGGAAGCGCATATCCGACGAAAACCTGCTGCGCTACAACGGCATGCTGATCGGTGTGTTCGAACTGCTGGCCGATGCGCGGTCGCAGGTCGCCAGCGTCAATGGCTACATCGAGGCCCTGCGCGACTTCTGGATCGCCCAGGCCGATCTCGACATGGCATTGATCGGCCGACCCGACCTCGCAGCGCCGACGGCCCTCACCACCGACACGGCCGCCGCAGCCGCACACTGAACAGGACCCCGAACATGACTTCCCGCAGAGATTTTTTCCTCAACGCAGGCATCGCAGGCGCCGCGGTGGCGGCTGCCGCGGTCAATCGCGTGGCGCTGGCCGCCGTGCCCGATCCGGTGATCGAAACGTCGGCCGACACGCGCGGCCCGTTGATGCCATCCACGGGTCGCCCCTACAACCCGGTCGTCACGCTCAACGGCTGGACGCTGCCCTGGCGCATGAATGCCGGCGTCAAGGAATTCCACCTGGTGGCCGAACCGGTGGTGCGCGAAATGGCGCCCGGCTTCAAGGCCCATCTGTGGGGTTACAACGGCCAGTCGCCCGGCCCGACGATAGAAGTGGTCGAAGGCGACCGGGTGCGCATCTTCGTGACCAACCGCCTGCCCGAGCGCACCAGCGTGCACTGGCACGGTCAGCGCCTGCCCAACGGCATGGATG
Source organism: Methyloversatilis sp. XJ19-13 (assembly GCF_024580155.1). NCBI lineage: Bacteria > Pseudomonadati > Pseudomonadota > Betaproteobacteria > Nitrosomonadales > Sterolibacteriaceae > Methyloversatilis > Methyloversatilis sp. XJ19-13. Next base: position 20,867 of record NZ_JANINH010000013.1, read on the forward strand.
GCGTCAGCGGCCTGACCCAGCCGGCGATTCCGCCCGGCAAGACCTTTGTGTATGAATTCACCGCGCGCCGCCCCGGCACCTTCATGTACCACCCGCACGCCGACGAAATGACGCAGATGGCGATGGGCATGATGGGTTTCTGGGTCACCCACCCGAAAGCGCGCCACCCGCATATCGCGCAGGTCGATCGCGACTACGTGTTCCTGCTCAACGCCTACGACGTCGACCCCGGAAGCTACACACCGAAAACCATGACCATGCTGGATTTCAACCTGTGGTCGTGGAACAGCCGCATCTTCCCGGGCATCGCGCCGCTGGTCGCGCGGAAAAATGATCGCGTGCGCATCCGCATCGGCAACCTGACGATGACCAATCACCCGATCCACATCCACGGCCACGAATTCGAGGTGACCGGCACCGACGGCGGCCCGGTGCCGAAGTCGGCGCGCTGGCCGGAAGTGACCACCGATGTCGCGGTCGGCCAGATGCGACAGATCGAATTCATCGCCGATGAGGAGGGCGACTGGGCCTTCCACTGCCACAAGAGCCATCACACGATGAATGCCATGGGCCACGACATCCCGAACCTGATCGGCGTCGATCACGAAGGGCTGGCGAACCGCATTTCGAATCTGGTGCCGGGTTACATGGCGATGGGCGAGCGCGGCATGGCCGACATGGCGGACATGAAGATGCCGCTGCCGGAGAACACGGTGCCGATGATGACCGGCGACGGCCCGTTCGGATCGGTCGAAATGGGCGGCATGTTTTCGGTATTCAAGGTGCGGCGCGACCAGAAGCCGGGCGATTTCAGCGATCCGGGCTGGTATGCGCATCCTGCCGGCAGCGTGGCGCATGAGATCGACGGCGCGGCAGTCCCCTCGTCAAAGCCTGCCGAAGGCAACACCCACGGTGCTTCATCGATGCCCCGGCAGCAGCAGCCGGAGAAAGATATCGAAGTTCAGGTGCGCAAACCGGCAGGCGGCGCGCACGATCACCATTGATGCGGGCGGTATTTCAGTCCGGCGGGTAATCGGCGTCGTCCAGTGCTTCGCGGAACAGCGCTTCGTCCTTGCCCGACTCGATGCGTACCCGCTTGCCGGCGATGTCGATGTCGACGGTCGCATTGGCGTCGACCTCGGAAATCGCGCTGCGGATGCGACCGGCGCAATGACCGCAGGTCATGTCCGGTACGGTGAATTCGATCATTTCTGGCCTCGCGAGCAAAATGGAAACCCCTGATCATGGACCTTTAAGCCGTGCACGGGTGAAGTCATCGCGCAGATCGCTGACGCAACGCGTCACCGGCCTGTCCATGGCGCACCGTGGCAGGGTTGCCGGGCGTCCCGAACCGCCCGCGAACCGAAGGCATTGCCCTGCTCGGGGTGCGGGGTCCGCGACGCAGCGGCACGGGTGCTGCCCGTGCCCGATGCTCAGCGCCTGAGCAACTGATGCGCTTCGTAATCGGCGTGATGCCAGTGGACCCGCGCCCTGAACTGCGCCTTCCCGCCGCCTTTTCCGGAGACTGCAAACCGGCACTTCAGCGTGATGTCGCCGTCTTCGAATTCCGACACCAGCTTGCTGCCCGCGTCGCACGCGAGCGCCTGGTCGTCGAGCGCCGGCTGCAGCGACAGTTCGGTGTCGTCGTGGCTGCCGGAAAACTTCACCACGAATTCGAACGGCTGAGTCACGTCCGCGTACGGAATCATGCACACCACGGTTTTCGAGTCGCGGGTCTGCGCCTCGATTCGACATTCGGGTTCGCCGCCGGCATGGGCGCTGGCGGCGAACAGCATTGCACAGGTCAACAGGCTGAGGGTGCGGTTCATGGCGGAATGTGTAGCGTCAACGTGACAGGGCAGTGTGGCGCGGCATTCTGACTATCCTGCTGCGCCAGACCACGGATCTCATGGGCGGAACCTGCCGCGACACAGGCATCAGGCTGCGCTCTGGTAAAGCCAGCCGAACATGAGCAGGCCGCTCGCCGCGATCCAGCTTCCGGCGACGCGCACGGCGATGCGATGCCAGTCGCGCGTCAGCGCAGCGATCTGTGAGGACAGCAGAAGCGCAAGCACACAGACAGCGCTGATGGCGCCGATCAGGCCTTGCATGCCGATCCCTGCCGGCGTCATCGTCGGGCCATTGGCCAGGCCATGGAGCAGGCCGGCAACGACGGCGACCGCCACCACAGCGGCGACATGAAGCTTGCGGTCCAGTGCCACCATCAGGCCGGTGAGCGCAAAGGTCGAGGTGGTGAGCAGCGGCTGGGTTGCCATCAGTTGCCAGCGCGTGCCGACCAGGCCACCCACCAGCCAGGCCAGCGGCAGCGCGAGCGCAGCGAGGCGGGCCGCCGCGGTACCGCGCTGGCCGGCAAGCAGGGCGGCCGCGATCACGACCAGCAGGTCTTCCGGTGTGATCAGTACGTGGGCGATGCCATCGTAGAAATCACCGAAGCCGGTGCTGGCGAGATGGGCGCGGGCCGGCGCGGCAAACACGGCGAGCACGGTTGCCAAAGCACCGGTCCAGGCTTTTTTCATGCAAGCGCTTTCCACATGAAGAACAGGCCGGCGATCGCCACACCACCGCCGGCGGCCCGTACCACCTTGCGGCCGAACTGACGCCCATGTACCGTGCCAATCAGGATGCCGACGGCGTGCAGCAAGCCGGTGGAGATGACGAAACCGAGGCTGTACATCAGCGCGCTGGCGCCCTCCGGCAACTCCGCGCCATGGGCGTGTCCGTGGAAGATTGCGAACAGCGCGGTGATCAGCGTGGCCAGCATCAGCGGTGGCCGCTGTTCCGTGAGCACCACGGTGCCGAGCACGATGGCGGAGGCGGCGATGCCGATCTCGACACCGGGCAGCGGAAAACCGAGCAGGCCCATCAGACCGCCCAGCGCCATCACCAGCGGGAAGGCGACCGGAAGCACCCAGATGGCCGGCTGGCCCAGCACCGCGCCCCACAGCCCCACGGCGATCATCGCCAGCAGGTGGTCCATGCCCGACACCGGATGCGTCAGGCCGGCGATCAGGCCGGTTGCCTGTCCGGCTTCCTGGTGCGCCAGTGCGAGCGCCGGGGTGAAAGCGACCAGCAAAGCGGCGGAGCGCAGAAAAAGACTGAACGGAGTGGTTTTCATGTGATGACCTTCAACAGGATGGCGACGCGCTGCAGGGTCCAGAACGCGCCCATTGACCCGACTACGTAGCCGGGCAGCCGCTGCAGCATCTCATTGCGTTCGAGTTGCAGCAAACGGATCGATCGTGCGAGCAGCAGCATGCCGATGACGAAGCCCAGTTGTCCAACCTCGACGCCGACGTTGAACATCAGCAGCGCCAGCGGGATTTCAGCTTCCGGCAGACCGAGCTGCGCCAGACCGCTGGCGAAACCGAAACCGTGCAGCAGACCGAAGGCAAAGGCCACCACCCATGGATTGCGGATGGTGAAGCTCGACTGGCCGCGCCAGGTGCGCGCAACTTCAAGTCCGAGAAACAGGATGGACAGGGCGATGCTGGCATTCAACGGGGCCTCCGCCACATGCACGATGCCGAAGGTGGCGGCGGCCAGCGTGATGCTGTGCGCTACGGTGAAGGCGGTGATCGTCTTCACCAGCGTCCAGCGGTTGCCGACCAGCAGCAGCAGGCCGAGCACGAACAGCAGGTGATCGATGCCGAGCAGGATGTGTTCGATGCCCAGATAGATGTAGGAGGCGATGCCGTCGGTGTCGGTCTGGCCTATACCGCCGATGCGCGCCGTCTTCTGCGCCGAGCTGATGGTGTACACCTTGAACGGCGCTTCGAGCCAGTACAGCTTGACCAGCACGGCCGAGTACGTTTTGCCTATGCCTTCTATCGTGAGCTTGCCACGCAGCCCTTCCTTGCCGCAGCGCAGCAACTGCCCTTCGGCGGAACAACCTTCAGGCCAGGCCGGCGTCAGTTCCTCGTTTGCCGGCACTTTGCCGCTGGCGGACCACTGCCACAGGAAATCCGTCGCCGTGAGCTGACGCAGCTCCATTTCGGCGATGCTCAGTTCGTGTGCCTGCGCGCTGCCGAAAAGCAGTGCAAGGAGCAGCGCACACAGAGTGCGCATCATTGCAAGAGGATGGGCGCGCCTCATTTCGGGCCGGTTTCCTGCCGGATGGTGTATTTGCGAGCCTGGCTGCGTACCGCTTCGGTGCGCAGTTCGGCCATCACCTGATCGGTCCAGTCCTGCAGGACGACGTTGCGCACCGTTTCGTAATCGGCGATCTTGCCCGGTGTCATGGCGGTCACGCGGATCGCGTGCCAGCCATCCTTGGCCTGCAGCGCAACCCATTCATCCGGGCTGGCCTTCTTCAACGCCTCGGTGAATGGTTCGCCGTAGGTCTGCACAATGGTTGGTTCAGGCCGGGTCTTGAATACCCGCAAGCCCGCCTGAAGGTCGTCGGGCGGGTTGCCGGCATTCAGCGCTGCCACGAATGCGCGCATCGGCGCCTCACCGGTGTCGCCCGCCAGTACCGCTTCCTGGAAGTCATAGCGGGCCGGTTCATCGTATTTGGTCCGGCGCTGCTCGAACCAGGTACGCAGCATGTCGTCATCGTAAGGCGGCCGCTTAAGGCTGGCTTCGATGATGCTCAGCGCCTTGAACACAACCCGCTCGCGGATGTTCTCGTCGCCACGATCGACCTGCAGGGCCAGCCCTTCGCGGTACAGCACCTCATTGTCGATCCAGTTCTGGCGCAGCGACTGCAGTTCCGCTTCGGTCGGTGCGCGCCCGCGTGAGGCCTGGAAAAGTTCGATCGCATGCCGATCGACCGACGCGTCGACGACGATGACTTTCGGGTCGTATTCCTTTCCGGTCATCGCGTAATCGATGCCGAAAATCAGCGCGCCAAGTATCAGGAAATGCAGAAGTGGGTCGCGCAGCCAGTTGTTGCGTGCGCGTTCAGGCATAACGGGTGCCGCGGTGCGGGTGCCTGCGTCGGAATAGGGCGTGGACAAGACTGTTCTCGTGATCGGGTAAGGTCGGTCGGGCGGTGCGTCGCAGACGCGCGCAACGCTGGCCGACAGAAACGAAAGAAGGCGCCGCACATTACGCGCAGCGCCTCGGGGGTAACGCAGCCGTCCGATCAGCCGTTCAAAACGGCAGATTCGTCCGGCCTTTTGCAGACGCCTTTATCAGCTCTTGCGACGCGCACCCACCAGCACAGCGGCCAGACCGAGAGCCAGCATCAGTGCCTGGGTCGGCTCCGGCACTGCAGTGATGGTCAGGTTATCGATGCCGTAGCTGACAGCGCTTCCGAAGGCGATCGACTTGGCCACGCCGTTGAACGAGGTCGAAGCGAAGTTCCAGTTGCAGTAGGGCGAATCGTTGCAGCCGTTCTGCGCGTTGTTCACGACGGCGAAGGCCGACAGCAGTGTGCCCGTGCCGTTGAGGCCGGAATACACGCCGACGATGAAGGCGAACGGATCGGTTTCTTCCAGCGGTGCGTACGAATAGGAGAACGACGCGCCGGTGAAGCCCATGGCGAAGTTCATCGTCGCATCCGTGCCGACCACCGTCATCACACCGGCGGGCGACGGGGCATTGGAGAAGTAGGGGCCCAGCTCGTCGTTCTTGAGCGCAAGGGCGTCGAGGCCGAAGGACACGCCGAGTGCTTCGACGGCGCCGTTGTAGTACTCGCCGATCGAATCGAAGCTGGCCGGGCCGTCGAAATCGACGAGCACGTCAGCGGCGAAGGTCGGGGCGCTGGCGAAGAGGCCGGCGGCCAGCAGGGAGGCCAGTTTGAAGTTCATTGCAATACTCCAGATTTAGGTTCAACAGTGACTGCGCCACCGATCCGGGCGGCGCAGTCTCAGTTCATTACTTCACGCCGGCAACCGTGGTCGACTTGGCAACTTCGATGAAGATCGGGTTGCTGTAGAACCACAGGTCGGCCCAGCCTGCCACGTCGTAGGACACCATCTTCTGTCCATCGACCACTGCCAGATGATTCGGGCAACCGTCGATCTTCCCGTCGTTCACCGTGTGGGTCACACCATTTGCCGGCACATTGCTGCCGGTCACTGTGCAGGGGATGGTCATCGGGGCGACGGCACGGTTGTCTGCACTGTCATTGGTATAGACATCCGACAGCGGGTTGCCGTTGGCGTCGGTTTCGTACGGCACACCGGCCGGCAGGTTGGTGCCGCGCAAACGGATGTACTGCGAAGCCGACACGGCCGGAATACGGAACACCATGGTCTTGTATTCCGGGTTGCCCGACGCGGTGGCCCAGGTCGACTCGTTGAAGGTCTTGTACAGGGCAGCCGTGGTGTTCTTCGCGGCAGCCGGCACACGAGCCATGTCCGGGTTCTGGATCCACTGGTCCGGCCATTCGCCCGCATAGTCGGCACTGCCCGACTGCTTGTAGCCGGTGACCATGCCGCGGATCACATCCACGTGATCCAGCACCGGGGCGTTCAGCGGCTGGTTGATGCCGACCTGTGCCAGCGACGGGTTGGCGAACGAGTAGGGCGAGAAATTGATGCCCGACGGATCGCGTACCACAATCGCGACGACGACTTCGGCACCCGGGCGAACCTTCAGCTTTTCGCCCATGGTGGCGCAACCGGCGACGTCGGTGTCGGTATTCGACATCGCGGCGGCGGTGGCCAGTGCTTCGACGGCGGCGTCGCTGCGGAAGCCGAAACCCTTGTAAGAGGCGCAGGCGACGAAAGCCACGCGGTCGACCAACTGCCCCGACGCTGCAAAGCTGTTGCCGCTGCGCAGGCCGTCAACAATGGTTTGCGGGCGCATCTTGTCGGCACCGGTACGTACCATGACGAAGTCGCGCTGGTATTCACCCGGCCAGAAATCCTGGGTCGTACGCACGTCGTGGGTGCCGAAATCGCCACGGTTGTGCCAGTCGGAGCTGGCGAAGAACCACCAGTTGCGACCTTCGCCCAGCAGCGCATCCCACACGCCACCGATCTGTGCTGCATAGACACCGGTGCCGCCCCAGGTGGTGCCGCCGACCGAGTCGCGACGGACTCCGTTGCCGAAGTTGTTGCGGTTCGGGCGGTATTCGCCGCGGTCGCTCGATGCGCCGTGACCCGGCTGGCTTTCGAAGCCGAAGGCAACCATCGGACCGGCGTTGTTCATGTTGCGCAGGTGCTCGATGTTGAAGCCATTGCTGCCATTCGGGTTGAACGGGCCGGCACGCTCGAGGTGGGCGGGCACGTAGTAGCTGGCCTTCGGATGATACGCAGCCATCCACTTGATGCCTTCGACCGTCTTCAGGTGACCATTCAGACCGCTGTTGTTGGTCAGCTTGGCGGCCGTGGCATTCCAGTTCGGGTCTGCGGCATTCATGCTGCCGGGTACCGAGCACTCCCAACCCTGACCGCCGCCACGGCTGTTGTCGGTGTCGCCACGGTCGAAGCAGTAGGTCCACTGCGACAGCGCGTTTGCGTTGCCCAGCGGGGTGTAGCCCGGGCCGGACGGCAGCGAAACGTTGTCGAGCGACTTCGGAAGTTGTCCGGTGATGACGCCCATCGACGTGTGCTCGTGGCCGGACACCACCGATTCCACGCCGAGGAATGTCGGCACGCCCTTGAGTGCCGTCAGATATTCGGCGACCGGGTACTGGAATTCCTGCACGGACTGCCAGCGCCACATGCGCGGGTTGGCCTGCGCGCTCAGCGGAGTACCGTTTGAGGCATTGCCCTTGACCGCTGCAGCGCCGATGGTCGCTGCCCAGGTTGTGTTCGGACCCACGCCCTCAATGAACGGGTAGGCCGGCGTGGCGACCGTTTCGTCTTCCACCAGCGTGCAGTTGCGGTTGCCGTTGCCGCCGTGGCCGGCCTGCACGAACCAGTCCAGACCCCACGGGGTTTCGACCTTGTCGGTCGATTTCTTGATCTTCGTCTGCATCGAGGTCGAGCCATCGGAGCAGGTGGAGTGATTGTGGAAGTCGCCGGTCATGTAAGTGCCGGCTGTCTTGCCGGCACTGGCCACGCCGGGTGCCATGGCCATGGCCACGGCGCTGAGCGCCATGGCGACAGCCGATGCAACCGGAGTCATTTTCGTTTTGAACGTCATGGGTATAGATCCTCTCTCGATGTTCGAAGGGGCAACTGATGGTTTTGGTCGGTGCTGCGCCAACCCATCGAGATTCTCGCGATGCAAGATGACCTTCCCGTGTCACGCAGATTAAATGCCTCTGCCGGCGAGGATAGTCCGAGACTATCCGCCGGTCGGCTCATTGCGGACAACACAGCCGCTGTGACGGCTGTTGATGCTCTGTCAGCCCTGCCGTGAAGGCATCAGGCCGGGTCTCTCGTGATCGTTGTGCCCGCGATCACGATGCGTTTGTTCATGTCCGTCAGCCACCCGCCTTCAGCGGTGGCCGGCCCGTCGCTGCCCATGCAGTCCGGCATCGTTTCGTGATGTGCGCTGCAGTCCGTCGCCTGGTGGCCGGTTACGTGGTGATCGATGTCCCGCTCACGACCGATGGCGTCACCGGCACCTGCTCCCTGTGCCACCATTGCCAGTAGCGCAATGGCTGTGCTGACTGCAGGGCGGCTTTGGTTGGAATGACGAGGCATCGCAAAACTCCTGCCGCACGAAGGCCTGCGGCGATAACCATACAGACATGCTGATGATAATTAGTTATCAACAATAAGTGATGTTTCACATCAATTTTTTATTCTTCACACAATCTAGTTGGCGCATGTGATGGTTTGATGACCAGCCGTCCCCTGCATGGCCGCCAGCCCCGGCAATCATCACAAATCTGTCACGCGCAGCGGTTAGGCTCCCGCGTCGTTCCGGCATGAGCACATCCCGGTCCGCCCGCGACGGACCGGGCGATTGAATGTACCGTGGTCGGCCAGTCCAGCCGCGATACCCGCTCCCCCTCACCGCTCCGACGCCCATGCAAAGCGAAGTTTTCGGCCTCTTTCCCACCCCTGTGATGCGCGTTCATGGTGCCCTTGACCCGGAATTGGTCCGCGGGCTGGTGGAACATTTCACCGCCCAGGCCATACAGGCAAACAACACATCGTCCAACCTGACTCATACCGCCATGCTGAAGCCGGGCGACAGTCCGCTACTGGTGGAAGCGGCGCGCGTGCTGACGCCGCGATTGAGCGAGTTCGGCGCGCTGCTGTTCGGCGAGCAGATGCCCTGGTCGCTGAAGGAAATGTGGGTGAACGTGATGGATCAGGGCGGCTATCAGGCGATGCACAACCACGCGAACAGCTTCATTTCCGGCATCGTCTATCTCACGCCCATACATCCGGATTCGCGCACCGTGCTGATGAAATCGCCCGGCGGGTCGGAGTTTTCCTTCAAGAACGATCACAAGGGCATCGCAGTCGGGCCGTACAACGCCGAACGCTGGGTCAGCCCCCAGCCCGAACCGGGTGATCTGGTCATGTTCCCGAGTTATCTGATGCACTCGGTCCCCCATAATGTGGGCGGGCGACGCATCACCATGCCGTTCAACGCCATTCCGGCCGGCCTCGATTCATGGGGTTACAGGATTGCATTCAGCGGCTGACGTGTCGGCCGTCGATACAGCAGCAGGCAGTGCGCGCCAGGGGCCGCCGACCCGGTATGTGGCGCAGCAGGGCGTGGCGCTGCTGCTCATGGTGGCGTCGGGTTTCGCCGCGTTGGGCTATCAAATAGCGTGGACGCAGCAGGCCGCACTCTGGCTCGGCCACGAAGCGGCGGCCGTGCTGGCTGTGGTGGCAGCCTTTTTCGGCGGCCTGGCTATCGGCGCGCTCATGCTCGGACCACTTATCGACCGCAGCGCGCGCGCGCGCGTGTGGTACGTCGCCTGCGAACTGGTGATCGGACTGTGGAGTCTGGCGCTGGCGCTCATGCTTGATCCGGTGGCGGAGGGGCTGCTGCAGCTCATCGGTCCCCAGCCTACGCCGCTGTGGCACTGGGCGGTGGCGTTCGGCGGCACCTTCCTGCTGCTGCTTCCGGCTACCGCGGCCATGGGCGCGACGTTGCCGGCGATGGAAGGCGTGCTGGCCGGGCTCGGCCGTGTCGGCCAGTCGATCGCCCCGCTGTATGCCGGCAACACCCTGGGTGCATTGTTCGGCGTGCTGGGCAGCGCCTTCTGGCTGGTGCCCGACTACGGCCTCACAATCACCGCAGTCGTGTGTGCGGCACTCAATCTGCTGTGCGCGGTGATTGCCTGGCGACTGTTCCCGGTCGCTTCCAGTCTGCCCGTCGCAGCGCCGCCGGGCAGAGGGCGCGCATCAGTGTGGATGCTCGCAATGACGGGCCTGCTCGGCATCGCCTATGAAGTGCTGGTGGTGCGCGTACTGAGCCAGGTGGCGGAGAACACCGTCTATACCTTTGCGTTGCTGCTGGCGGTCTATCTGGTCGGCACGGCAATCGGCGCTGCACTTTATGCCGGCCGCCGCATCCCCGCCGAGCGTGCCGATGCGATGCGTGATCGCCTGCTCGTGTTGCTGGCATGGGCCTGCCTCGTCGGCATTCTGGGTCTGAGCGAGGCGGCAACATTCAAAAACTGGTTGAACGACATGCTGGGTGCCACGCTGGCGGGCGCCTTGGTCGCCGAAGCGGCGCTGGCCTGCATGGCCTTTCTGCTGCCCACGGTGGTAATGGGTGCGCTGTTCAGCCATCTGGCGACAGAGGCGCGCGCGCGCGGCGTCGCTTTCGGACGTGCGCTGGGCGTCAATACACTCGGGGCGGCCCTTGCGCCACCGCTGTTCGGCCTGCTGCTGTTGCCCACCCTGGGCTCGAAGTTCGCGCTGCTGCTGCTGGTGCCAGCCTATGTCGCGCTGTGCTCGCAGCGCGGCTGGCTCAGGCCCGGTGCGATTGCGGTGCTGTTGGCAACGTGTGCGGCGATGGTCTGGATGCCGTCGCTCACGATCGTCGATATCCCGGCCGGTGGTCGCCTGGTCAGTCACGCCGAAGGCGCGCTGGCAACGGTGAGTGTGGTCGAGGATGCGAGTGGCGTGGCCACGCTGCATATCAACAACCGGCAACAGGAAGGCAGCACTGCGACGCTGTTGGCCGATGGTCGGCAGGCCGTGCTGCCGATGTTGCTGCACCCGGCGCCCGGACGTGCGCTTTTCCTTGGTCTGGGCACCGGCGTGACCGCCTCGACGGCTGCACAGGAAAGGCGCGTTCAGATCGATGTAGCAGAACTCCTGCCCGAAGTCATCGACGCCTCGGCGCGCTTCACCGAAGCGGCCTGGGGCGAAGACGCCACACAGCGCATGCACGTGGTGGCGACCGATGCGCGGCGCTTCGTCCGCGCGGGCGGCGCAGCCTACGACGTGATCGTCGCCGACAACTTTCATCCGGCGCGCAGCGGATCCGGATCGCTCTATACCGTTGAGCACTTCGCGGCCATCCGCGCACGGCTGGCGCCGGATGGCGTGTTCTGTCAATGGCTGCCTTTGCATCAGCTCGATCTGGACACCCTGCGCAGTATCGTGCGCGCCTACCAGACCGTCTTTCCGCAAAGCTGGGCCATGCTCGCCACCAACAGCCTGGACACGCCGGTCATCGGGCTGGTGGCGCGCGCCGACGACGGGCGCTTCGATGTCGAAGCGCTGAGGCAGCGGCTGCAGGGCGGGTCGTTCGGCTTCAACCCCGGAGATTTCGGCATACCGGACGCGCTGTCGCTGCTTGGCAGCTTTGTGGCCGGCCCGGCTGCACTGGCGAATTTTTCCGGCGCTGCGCCGCTGAATACCGATGACCATCCGGTGGTGATCTATCTCGCGCCGCGCATCACTTACCAGCCGGATTCGCTGCCCCGAGACCGGCTGACGAACTTCCTGCAGGCGACACGGATCAGTCCGGACGAATTGTTGGTCGCCCCTGTGGACGCCCCCCTCGATGCTGGCTGGGCACAACGCCTGGACGCATATTGGCGGGCACGCAACCGCTTCATCGACGTCGGCCGGCAGGTGCAGCCCAGCGCCGATGTGCGGCAGATGCTGGCACAGGTCGGTCAGCCATTGCTCGACGTGCTGGCCATCAGCCCGGACTTCCGTCCGGCCTACGACCCTTTGCTGCGCATGTCGCTTGCGCTGGCCCGGACCGATGCCGACGCAGCCAGATCCCTGCTGCAGACGCTCGCGCGCCTGCAGCCGGCAAGACCGGAGGCGGTGGACGCGCTGCACGCGCTGTCGGCGTCTCCTCTGCCCTGACATCGATGCGATCGCCGGCCGGGCGCACGTTGGCGATGCAGCCGCCGACCGGGGCGACCACGACTCAGGCAACCGCGACTCAGGCAACCACGAAGTAGGCCACCACGTCGTCAAGCGGGGACGCATACTCCGCCTTGATCCGTGCGCGAAGTTGCATGGCCGCGTTGGTGCGGATTCGATGCGCGCGACGACCTTGCCCCGTGCAGCGGATGCTTGGCGGTCGTTACGAACGGGATCTGCACCGTTTCACCGTGGCAAGGGTGGACAGTTCCCGTGTGTCGCAACACCCCGACCTTGATACGATCGCAACGCCGGCCCCCCGGTATCGAACCAATATACGCATGCCGAACATGAGCAGTCTCGATACGTCCAAGCCTGCGCGCTGGGAGTTCGGCGTCGACGGCATGACCTGCGCGTCGTGCGCCGGCCGGCTCGAGAAGGCGCTGATGCGCTTGTCCGGCGTCACGCAAGCCAGCGTCAATCTGGCGAACGAGCGCGCCGCCGTCGAGGCCGATGCCACGGTCGATGCGCCTGCATTGCGCGCCGCCGTCGAACGTGCAGGCTTCGCCGTGGCACAGCGCTCCCTGCGGCTGAACATCGCCGGCATGACCTGCGCGTCCTGTGTGGCGCGGGTGGAAAAGGCGCTCGGCCGGGTTCCGGGCGTGTTCTCGGCGACCGTCAATCTCGCGACCGAGTCGGCCGAAGTGGTCACGCTGTCACCCGACGTCGCACCGCTGCTGGCTGCGGTGGCGCGGGCCGGCTACGCCGCGTCGTTGCCCTCCGACATCCCTCCTGCTGTCGATGACTCGGCTCGCGCCTTGCCCGAATGGTGGCCGGTTGCAGTGGCCATTGCGCTGTCGGCACCGCTCGCGCTGCCGATGGTCGGCATGCTGTGGGGTGCGCACTGGATGCTGCCGGGCTGGCTGCAGTGGCTGCTCGCCACGCCGGTGCAGTTCTGGCTGGGTGCGCGCTTCTACATCGCCGGCGGCAAGGCGCTGCGCGCCGGTGCGGGAAACATGGACCTGCTGGTCGCGCTCGGCACCTCGGCCGCTTACGGCCTGAGCGTGTACCTGTTGCTGAACGCCGATGAAGGCGCCATGCCGCATCTTTACTTCGAGGCGTCGGCCGTCGTCATCACGCTGGTGCTCCTCGGCAAATGGCTGGAGACGCGCGCCAAGCGGCAGACCACCGAAGCCATCCGCGCGCTCAATGCGCTGCGGCCGGACACTGCGCGCGTGCGTCGCGACGGACAGGAGATCGAACTGCCGCTGTCGCAGGTCGCAGTCGACGACATTGTCGTGGTGCGCCCCGGCGAGCGGCTGCCGGTCGATGGGGTGGTGACGGAAGGAACGGGCGAGGTCGACGAGTCGCTGATCACCGGCGAAAGTCTGCCGGTGGCGCGCCAGCCCGGAGATCACGTGACCGGCGGCGCCATCAACGGCTCCGCTTTGCTTGTCGTCCGCACCACGGCGATCGGCGCCGAAACTGTGCTGGCACGCATCGTCCGCCTGGTCGAAAGCGCACAGGCGGGCAAGGCGCCGATCCAGCGCCTGGTCGATCGTGTCAGCGCGGTGTTCGTGCCGGTCGTGATCGCAATGGCGGCACTCACCTTCGCCGGCTGGTTGTTCGCCGGGTCCGGCGTCGAACGCGCGCTGCTCAATGCCGTGGCGGTGCTGGTAATCGCCTGCCCTTGCGCCCTCGGCCTCGCCACCCCGACCGCCATCATGGTCGGCACCGGCGCGGCCGCGCGTGAAGGCATCCTGATCAAGGACGCCGCAGCACTCGAAATCGCACATCGCGTATCGGTGGTCGCCTTCGACAAGACCGGTACGCTGACCGAGGGGCGGCCGCAACTGGTGGCCGCCGAACCCGTTGCCGTCACCCGTGGCGAACTGCTGTCAATGGCGGCTGCGCTCCAGTCGGGCAGCGAACATCCGCTGGCGCAGGCAGTCATCCGGGCCGCGCAGGCGGAGGCGCTGGCGATTCCGCAGGCGACGGATCTGGCGGCGGTCGCCGGTCGCGGGATTGGCGGGCAACTCGGTGGCCAGTCCGGGAGCCGCACACTGCGTCTGGGCAGCACGCGCTTCATGGACGAGCTTGCGGTCGATGTATCGCCGCTGGCGGAGCGCGCCGCGCAGCTGCAGTCGCAGGGCTGCACCGTGTCGTGGCTGGCCGAGCTCGGTGCTGCGTCGCGCCTGCTCGGCCTGCTGGCCTTCGGCGATACCGTGAAGCCGTCGGCGAAGGCAGCGATCGGCCGCCTGCAGGCGGCCGGCCTGCGCACGGTGCTGATCAGCGGCGACAACGCGGGCGCCGCGGCCCACGTCGCGGCGGCACTGGGCATCGATGACGTGCGGGCGGAAGTGTTGCCGGAACACAAGGCCGACATCGTGGCTGCGCTCAGGCAGGGCGAAGCGGTGGTCGCCATGGTCGGCGACGGCATCAACGATGCGCCGGCGCTGGCGGCGGCCGATGTCGGCATCGCGATGTCCACCGGCACCGATGTGGCCATGGCCGCGGCCGGCATCACGCTGATGCACGGCGATCCGGCGCGCGTGGCCGACGCCATCGACATCTCGCGCCGCACCTGGGCGAAGATCCGGCAGAACCTGTTCTGGGCCTTCGCGTACAACGTGGTCGGCATTCCGCTCGCGGCGTTCGGGTTGCTCAACCCGGTCATCGCCGGCGCCGCCATGGCGTTCAGCAGTGCCAGCGTGGTCGGCAATGCATTGCTGTTGCGGCGCTGGAAAGCGGGCGGCCCATGAGGATCGCACGCAGGGGGCGCCGGCCGGCGGCATGGCCATGCGCTGCGTCAAGCCGCATGGCCGCGCGCAGCGCATAATCGCCGTGCAGCAACCCCTCCGAATGACTTTCCGCAGCGGCCCACCACCATGTCCGACAGCCAGGCGCTTCTTGAATCACGCCATTTCCTGACCCGATCCGTTCCGCTGTTCAGCCCGGTGAACTGGCTGGTTGCCGGCTGGCGCGATTTCCAGCGCTGCCCGCTGCCCGGCCTGCTGCATGGCGTTCTGGTGGCCGTATTCGGCGCCTCGCTGTGCTGGTGGATACCGGATCGCTTCTGGCTGCTCGGTGGCGCCTTCACCGGCTTCCTGCTGGTGGCGCCGGTTATCGCGACCGGGCTGTATGCCATCAGTCGTGCGCTGGAACGGGGCGAGTCGGCGGATCTGGCCACGGCGCTGACGGTGTGGAAGCCGCGTGACGGCCGCATGGTGACTTTCGGCCTGCTGCTCGCGCTGGCCGGCACCGGCTGGGTGCTGACGTCGGCTGCGCTGATCTGGTCATTCGCGGCCGCGCCTGTGGTGACCCCGGAAGACTTCCTGCATGTCGTCGTGCTTGCAGAGCACGGCTGGCTGTTCGAATCCTGGCTGCTGCTGGGTGGCCTGCTCGCCGCGCCGCTGTTCGCTTCCAGCGTGGTGGCGATCCCGCTGCTGCTCGACCGGCAGATCGGCGTGCTTGGCGCGGTGCTGACCAGCTGGCGTGTGGTGATGGCCAATCCGGCGCCGTTGGCGCTGTGGGGGGCGGCGATCGCGTTCTTCACGCTGTTCGGCATGGCGACCGGCCTGCTGGCGATGCCGGTGGTCATCCCGCTGCTCGGGCACGCCAGCTGGCATGCCTATCGCGAGCTGGTGGGCAGTGCGGTGTCGCCCGCGGGCTGAAGGGCGATCCGATCATGTCCGGCATCACCGAAGAACAATTCGCGCAGTTCGGCCTGACCTTCGGCGTCACGGCCTTCATGCTGTACATGCTGTTCATCCTGCTGCAACTGGCGCGTGAATCGAAGGCAGGGCGTTTCGGCACCTTCGTCATCCTGCTCGGCCTTGGCCTGGGCATGATGGGATTCGTCGCCAAGTTCGTCATCAAGTGGATTCTCGACAGCTGATCACCGGTATCTGCCAGGCATGAGTGAAACGTCAGCGCCGTCCGGTCTGAGCGAAGCGGAAGTGGCGGTGCGCCGCGCGCGGGACGGCTGGAACGAACTTGCTGTCGACCGCACGCGCAGCATTGCAGACATCGTGCTCGAAGTCGCCCGCGAGCCGATGTTCCTGCTGATGCTCGGTGCCGGAGCGCTCTACCTGCTGATCGGCGACGCGCAGGAAGCGCTCGTGCTGCTCGGTTTCGTGCTGGTCATCATCGCGGTGACCGTGGTGCAGCAGCGGCGCACCGAAACGGCGCTGGCAGCCCTGCGCGACCTGTCGAGCCCGCGTGCGCTGGTGCTGCGCGACGGCAAGGTGACGCGGGTGGCCGGGCGCGACGTGGTGGTCGGTGACCGCATGCTGCTGAACGAGGGCGACCGCGTGCCGGCAGATGGCCTCGTGTTGTCGGCGCACGACTTCACGCTCGATGAATCGATGCTGACCGGCGAGTCGGTGGCGGTGGCCAGGCTGCCGGTCGCAGGCGGCCCGGCGTTGCCCGTGTTCGCCGGCACGCTGGTGGTCAGCGGCCAGGCCACGGTCGAAGTGAGCGCCATCGGCAATGCCACCGAACTGGGCCGGATCGGCAAGTCGCTCGGTGCAATCAGCAGTGGCGCGTCGCCCTTGCAGATCGAGCTGGCGAAGCTCGCGCGCAGGCTGGCGGTGATCGGTGGTGTGCTGTGCGTGCTGCTCGCGCTGCTCTACGCCGTGCTGCGCGGCGGCTGGCTCGATGGCCTGCTCGCCGGCATCACGCTCGCCATGGGCGTGCTGCCGCAGGAATTTCCGGTCATCCTGATCGTGTTCCTCGCCTTCGGTGCCCGCCGCATCGCGGTGCACGGCGTGCTGACGCGGCGTCTTGCAGCGATCGAAACGCTGGGCCAGACCACGGTGCTGTGCGTCGACAAGACCGGCACATTGACGCGCAACCGCATGGCGGTGGCTGCGCTGGTCGCCGGTGACGACACACTGCATCTGAACGCCGGTCAGCCGCTGGCCGAGCTGCCGGAAACGTTTCACCGGCTGCTCGAATACGCGGTGCTGGCGAGCGAGGCCGATCCGCACGATCCGATGGAAAAGGCCTTTCTGAGCCTTGCCGATGCGCATCTGTCGAATACCGAACATCTGCACCCGGACTGGCGGCTGGCGCGCGAGTACGAGCTGTCCCCCGATCTGCTGGCGATGTCGCATCTGTGGCAGGTGCCGGGCAGCCCACGCAGCGAGGTCGCCTCGAAGGGCGCCCCCGAGGCGATTGCCGACCTGTGCCACCTGTCGCCCGAGGCGCGCGCCCACGTGGCGCAGCAGGCTGGCGCGCTGGCCGACCGCGGCCTGCGCGTGCTGGCAGTGGCGCATGCGCTGCATCCGGGCAGCGAGGCGCCGGCGATCCAGCACGATTTCGAATTCCGCTTCATCGGCCTGATCGGTCTGGCCGACCCGCTGCGTGACGGCGTGCCCGCGGCGGTGGCCGAATGCCGCGCGGCCGGTGTACGTGTCGTCATGATCACCGGCGACCACCCGCGCACCGCTCGGGCCATCGCCGCTCAGGCCGGCATCGAAGGCACGCGCGTGCTGACGGGTCCGGAACTGGCGGCCATGGACGACGCTGCCTTCGCCGCAGCGGCGGCGCAGGGCGGCGTGTTCGCCCGCGTCAGCCCGCAGCAGAAGCTGGCCCTGGTCGAAGCGCTGAAGGCGCGCGGCGACATCGTCGCCATGACCGGTGACGGCGTGAATGACGCGCCCGCCCTCAAGGCGGCCCATATCGGCATCGCGATGGGCCGGCGCGGGACCGACGTGGCGCGCGAAGCGGCGGATCTGGTGCTGGTCGAAGACGACTTTGCCGCACTGGTGCACGCCATCCGGCTCGGCCGGCGCATCTTCCGCAACCTGCGACATGCAATGACCTACACCCTGGCGGTGCACGTGCCCATCATCGCGCTGGCCACCGCGCCGGTGCTGTTCGGCTGGCCGCTGGTGCTGGCACCAGCCCACATCGCCTTCCTTGAACTGGTGATCGACCCCTCGTGTTCAGTGGTGTTCGAATCCGACGAGGCGGATGCGGGCGTGATGCACGAGCCGCCGCGTCCGGGCAGTGACCCGCTGCTGCCGTCTTCCCGTATCTGGACGAGTCTGCTGCTCGGTACCGTGACGTCAGCCGTCGTGCTCGCGGTGCACGCCTTCGCGAGCGCACAGGGCTTCGACGCGTCCGTGGTCCGCACCTGGGTGTTCATCACGCTGGTCAGCAGCGGCATCGCGCTCATCTTCTGCGCCCGCACCCACGGGGGCGCCTGGCTGAATGCGCTGCGCGGCACCGCACCGGTGGCGCGCGCCATCATCGCCGCCACGCTGCTCGCGCTGCTTGCCGTGACCAGCGTGCCCTGGCTGGCGATGCAGTTCGGCTTCACCCCGCTGGCGCCGGCGCACTGGCTGGCCGCCTGCGCACTCGGTCTCGCGAGTTTCGTACCGCTGCAAGTCGTGAAGCGCGTGATGCCGGGCGAAAAAAAACCCGGCGCTGAGGCCGGGTCATGAACTACGAGGGTCCGGCAGACGCGTTTTACATGCGACGGCGGGCCGCCATGCCGATCAGGCCCAGACCGGCCAGCAGCAGTGCGTAGCCTTCCGGCTCCGGCACCGGGGTGGCGACAGCCAGGTTGTCGAGCACGACGGCGTTGCCCTTGAACGAGATCGAGCGGATGTCTGCCGAGGCGCGTGTGATGCCGACGAACTGGCCTTCGTTGTTGCCGAATTCGTCGGTGTCGATGTCAATCACCGTGTGGGATTCGATGATCTGGTTGTTGTCGCCATAGGCCGACACCACGATGCCGAACGGAAGCACATCGTTGGTGAAGTGATTGACGAAGGCTCCGGCGCCGGCAGTCAGTTCGGCGAAGGTGAAGCGCAGTTCGCCGACAAAGCCGGTTGCTGCAAACAGATTGCCAAGGCCCCAGGTGCCATTGGTGCCGAGCTCGGCGACGTAAGCGCCAAGCACCGAGCCGGCGTCACCCGTGAAGGTGATACCTGGTGCAACGAGTTCCGGGCCGCTGGTCTCGAAGCCTTCATAGTTGTCGAAATCGACGGACAGCGGGTTGTACAGGTCAGCCACGTCATGGGTCAGTGCAGCGTGTGCCGGCAGCATGGCGAACGAAGCCAGCGCGGCAGCGATGAAAGTCAGTTTCATGATGAATCCTCTGGTTGGGGTCACGGTGGCAAAGCTGGCCTGCCACCGTGACGTCCTTGTGAAAACGATGTGTCGAAGCGTTAAACGGCTGTCGATTGAGTACCGTTCAGGTACCGATCACGCCGCCGTCGTCCTTGGTGATGATCACCGTGGCCGAGCGCGGCTTGATGGCACCGCTTGCGCTCTGCGTCGTCGGGCCGTTGATGCCGCTGTCCGGCCAGGTGCTGCGCGACGTGAAGCTGCCCGACCAGCTTTCGCCCGGGTGCTGGATGTTGACGAACATGGTCTTGTTGTCCGGCGTGGTGACGACACCGGTCACTTCGCAACGGATCGGGCTGGTCAGGAAGCGGGTGATCTGACGCGTGGCCGGATCGGCGCAGAACATCGCATTGCCGCCGATGTTTGCGTAGTTGCCGGTCGCGTCGCCGGCCTGGTCGGTCTGGATCCACAGGCGACCGTCGGAGTCGAACCAGAGGCCATCAGGCGAACCGAGGTCGTCGCCGATGATGTTGCCCTGGCGCGCCGGGTTGCTCGACAGCTTGTCGCCGCACTCGGCGAAGATGTCCCACTGGAAGCCGGTGGCTGCAACATCACCGCCGTTTTCGTTGAAGCGGATGATGTGGCCATGCACGTTGTTGGCGCGCGGGTTGGCGGCATCGGTGACGGTACGGCCGCTGTTGTTCGTCAGCGTGAAGTACACCTCGCGCGTGGTCGGATGCACGGCGACCCATTCCGGGCGGTCCATCTTGGTGGCGCCGAGCAGGTCAGCCGCCTGGCGGCACATGATGACGACGTCGCCCTGGCTGTTGAAGCCGTTCGCCGACGTCAGACCATTCTGACCGAACACCAGCGGCAGCCATACACCCGTGCCGTCGGCGTTGAACCTGGCGACATACAGCGTGCCGCTGTCGAGCAGGTCGCGGTTGGCAGCGCGGTTCTTCGTGTTCAGCTTCTTCGCGCAGACGAACTTGTAGATGTAGTCGTTGATTTCGTCGTCGCCCATGTAGAGGGCCACGCTGTTGTCGGCTCCGACCACGCTCCATGCGCCTTCGTGCTTGAAGCGACCCAGCGCGGTGCGCTTGACCGGCATCGAATTCGGGTTCCACGGGTCGATTTCGACCACCCAGCCATGACGGTTCAGTTCATTCGGGTTTTCGCGGAAGTCGAAGCGCGGATCGGCTTCGTGCCAGCGGTAGCCGAAGCCACCCTGGCTGACGCCGTAGCGGGCTTCGTGCGGCGTGCGCGGCTGCGCGGCCAGCTTGGCGGCGGTGGTGCCGAAATAGCCGTTGAAGTTTTCTTCGCAGGCGAGGTAGGTGCCCCAGGGCGTGTAGCCGTGCGCGCAATTGTTCAGCGTGCCGAGCACGGTCATGCCGGCCGGGTCGGCTGCGGTGCGCAGCATCGGGTGACCGGCAGCCGGGCCCGACACCTTACAGGGGGTCGCGCCGGTGATGCGACGGGCGAAGGCGGACGGACGTTGTACCTTCATCTCGCCGCCGATCTTGCGCACCTCGACCACGCCGACACCGTGCGCCGCGAGCTGCGCGTCGACCATGTCCTGCGTGATGACATCGGTACCGTAGGTCAGGGTGTTGTTCACCAGACCCGGGTCGACGTATTCGAAATTGGATACGAGCAGGCCGCGGTCGTTGCTGAGGCCGCCGACACCGACTGCCGGGAACGGGAACAGGTGCATGCCGTCATTGTGCGAACCCCAGGTCGTCAGTTGACGAGCCTTGGTCATGGCGGTCGACGGGTCCCAGTGCGTGTTGGCCTCCGGGCCGGCCTTGCCGATCGCATCGCCCCAGGAGATGAACACCTTCGCGGTGTAGCCGTTCGGTACGGTGATGCCGTCGGTCATCGGCGCGATGTTGGCCGGCACACCGTTGAAGCCGATGCCGCCGTTGGTCGGCGTCGGGCTGGGCACATAGCCGGCAGCGAGGGCTTCGAGGCTGAAGCCACCCATCGAAGCGAGCACTGCCGTGCCGATCGAGCCTTTCATGAAATTGCGGCGGCCGGTGAATGCGGCCAGGACGTCACGGATCGACTCGTTGTCGGTCGGGTTGATCGTGATGTTGTTGTCAGGGTGCAGATGAGCAGACATGTGTTCTCCTCGGATGGATCGAGATGATGGTTCGGGGCATCTTCCGGACGCACGAATCGGTGCGCTGCGTGGTTGAGCGGATGAAGTGTGTCCGGCGCGTTTGACAGGGATAAGACGAGGCCGACGTCCGGCAGTGATCCGAACGGACTATCCCTGCCAGAAAGGGTGGTGTCGCCTTGCGTGGTGCCGTGGTGCCGACGCCGGACCCGCAACAAAAAGGGCGGCACCCGTACCGGATGCCGCCCCTGACATGCGCAACGAGGACAGAAAGCTTACTTGCCCGAACGCAGCCTGCGACGAGCCACGCCACCGACCGCAAACAGGCCGGCCAGCATCAGCGCCCAGCTTTCGGGCTCAGGCACCGCAGGGGTGATAGTGACGCGATAAGCCAGGAACATGGTGTCGATGTCCTTGCCGTCATCGTATTTCTCGCCGACCTGGAAACCGTCTGTGGTGGCGAAGTCGTTGTCGTTGGCGATGAACAGGAAGTAGTCGTTCGGGCGGCCTTCCTCCAGTGTCGGCAGCAACACCAGGCCTTCCCATTTCTCGGACAGGTTGTCCAGACCGGGCTGCACGCCGTTTACCAGACCGAAGCGCGCCAGTTCGGCGTTGTCGTTGATGTCGAGGAAGGGCGTGTAGAGCGCCGGCGTGATGGCCGGATTCAGCACGCCGCCCGGCGCGATCTGTCCCTCGTAGCTTTCGTCGAGGATATTGGTCGCGTTGCTGATGTCGATCACGTCCACACGGCGCAGATTCGATTGCTCGGTGCCCACTTCGAAGCCGTTGCTGTCGCGCGGCAGGATGAAGAGCTGGGTGTCGGACACGGCAAGGATTTCGCTCTGTGCAGCCACCAGCGTGCTTGTGCCCTGCTGGAACTTGGGCAACTGCACCGCGTATTCACCGGTGAGCGTGATCTGGTCCAGATCGCTGACGTCGTACGTGAAGAGCCGCGTGTTGTTCCGCGTGGAAGCGTTGGCTAGATCCTGACGCGCGGCGCTCTGCAGGGCGACGAACAGCGTCTTGCCATCCGGCGACAGCGACAGGCCTTCGAAGCCCTGGTTGTTGGCACGGCCGGCGGCCGGATTGGCCGGCGTCGGGCCGGTCTGACCTTCCGCGGGATTGTTCGAGCTGTAGTCGGTCACGCCGTTGCGTATCGGGCGCACCGACGGTGCCACCGGCAATGCGCCGATGAATTCGCCCGTAGCCGAGAAGCGGTAGATCGACGGGCCGTACTCGTCGCTGATCAGGCGTGAGCCGTCTGCCAGGATGACGATGCCTTCGGCGTCGAGCGACAGCTTGCCGTTGTAGCCCTGAGGCAGTTCCGGCAGCAGCGAAGTGGCCGGACGCGCGCCCCCCGTGAGCACGCCACCCGGTACCGGGTCGATGCCGCTCAGCGGGCGCGAGGCGCCAGTCAGCGTTTCGTACAGCAGCGTCGATTGCGTCAGCGTGAGACCGATCTGGTTCTGGCCCAGACCGGTGCTGCCTGATGCGGCCGGCGTGAAGTCGACGGCGATGCGGTTGATGCGCGCCGTGTAGTCGATCGTGCCGGCGGAGTTGTAGCCGCGGTCAGGCGAAGCGTAGAAGATGCCGGTATAGCTGTTGCCGGTGCGCGTCCAGGTCGAGGAATCCGCCACCAGGCCGGAGATCGAGCCGAAGGTCTCACCGTGTTCGTCGCGCAGATTGGCGGCCAGCCGGCCGACGCCGACCAGTTCGTGCAGTGTGAAGGACGTGCCGTTCACGATGGTCTGCGCAAACGAAACCTGCGCGCTGCCGAGCAGCAGCGCGCCCGCAAACGTCAGGCGGGACAAGTGAATCAGGGATTTTTTCATGTGACCTCCGGCAGGCTATGCCCATTGTTGTTGTGAATGACCGCCGGAGAGTGTGAGCAGACTGCGTGACAGCTTGGTGACACCTTGCCGACGGAATCGACCGCGCAGCGCGACAGCCGCCGGAACGGCGTGACACACTGTCGAACATCTCTGTTTCAGGCGTCCGGGCATCATGATCATCATCGAGGTGTTGCTCCTTGTTGCGACGCTGGGCGTCAGCGTGGCGCTGCGCCCATGGCGCATGCTGCGTGGCCCGCTCGGTGCGCCCTGGGTGGCGTCGTGGGTGCTGCTGTCGCTGCTGTGGGTGTTGCCGCAGAACCTGCCGGCCGGCATTTCGATCCAGCTCTCAGGTGCCTGCCTGCTGGTGCTGATGTTCGGCTGGCCGCTGGCGGTGATCGAACTGTTGCTGATTGCACTCGTGGTCTGGCTGTTCGGTCAGCTGGGGTGGGCCGCGGTGCTGTCGCAGCTGGTGTGGATCGGCCTGGTGCCGGCAACGCTGGCACTGGCGTTGGGCGAGGTACTGCGACGCGCGCTGCCGCCTCATCCATTCATCTACGTGCTGGGCCGCGCCTTCATCGGCACCGCGCTCTGCCTGTTCCTGGCCGGGGTGGCATATGAGTTCGCACACCACCTGATCGACGGTGTCGCGATGGAACATGCGCTGGTCGCGCGCTGGTTGATGGCCTGGGGCGATGCCTTCATCACCGGCATGCTGGTGTCGATCTTCGTCGCCTTCATACCTGAATGGCTGGCGACCTGGTCGGACCGGCGCTACCTCGGACCCGGTGGTACATGATCGCGCGGACGACGGACGATCGTCACTCGGTGAGTGCCCGACCCGCCTGAAGTGCCCGTTCTGCACGCAGTGCAGTGGCCAGTGATTGCTGACCGTCGCGTGCCGCCGCCTCGATCAGCGTGAGGTCGAGCACGTCGCGCTGGGCGTGGCTGCCGCCGAAACGGTGCGAGATGTGGCGGATCGGCCGCAACAGATCGACCGTCTGCGCGTAGTCGCCGTCGGCGAACGCCGCCATCGCTGTAGTCGCCGCATGGCCGACCTCGGCGGTGAAGCGGATGTTGTCCGCATCGCTGTCACCACTGCCCGCGATGACCGCCTGCTGTGCATCGGCAATCGCCCGGATCTGCTCGGTGCGACCTGCCGCCGCGAAGGCCATCGTTGCATGCATGTCGTTGAAGGCGTAGCGGCCGGTGGTGGCATTCGGTGACCAGCGGTCGGCCAGTGCCTGCCAGCGCGTCCCGACATCGATGCCGCGCAGATGCAGGCGCCACAGCAGCGCGGACTGGTCGACCAGGTCGAACACCAGGCCCGGCGCCTCGGCGCACACAGGCCCGTCGTAAAGCGCGAGCACGGCGTCGATGTCGTCCAGCCCGAGATGGAACAGCGCCAGATGCCAGTGGTTGTGCACCGACAGGAAGTTGTCCAACGCCCACGCCTGGGGAGCGGCGCGCATCCACGCGATGCCGTCGTGCCGCCGGTTCTGCATCTCCATGACGTGCGCGACGGCGTGCTGCGCCCAGCCGTCGCGCGGCTGGCGCTCGACCGCCTGCCGGCCGTACTGTTCGGCGCGCTCGTAGTCACCGGTTTCCTCCAGCCCGAACGCCAGCATGCCGGCCACCGCATGCCAGGCCGGCATGTCGGTGTGCCACGCGGGCAGGGCACGTGCGATGCGGTCGCGCAGCATGCGCGAATCGCCGAGCAGGAAGTCGGTCTGGTGGCCGGCCTGCAGCGCCAGCGTGTCGAGCGGATGCTCGATGGCGATGTCTTCGAGCACGCGCGCGGCAGCGCGCAGACGGCCACTGACCAGCAGGTCGACCGCCCTGACGTGGCGCGCTTCGCGCGCATTGGCGGGCAATTTCTCTGCCCGGCGGCAAGCCGCCGACGCAACCGGAAGCCCGGCCGGTTCGGTGCCGAGCAGCATCAGGTAGGCGAGCAGCACATGGCCCATGACCATGTCCGGGCTTTCTTCGAGTGCTGCACTCACGGTGGCGACCGGATCGCCGATGAAGCAGCGGAACTGGTGTTCCGCCAGTTCGAGCAGTTCGAGACTGCGCGGGCTGGCGCCGCTGACGGTAAGGTCTGTGATGGTGCGCAAGGGCATGGGCAGACTCCCGTATGGTCGGGCGATACCGGACTTCGTCAGGGACCTGCGCGCCCGTCGCAGGTCACCACGGCTGTCACCTCTTGATGGTAGGCAATTTCGATGTCGGTATCGAGCCCGGTCAGTGCGTCGGTCGTCTCGCGCGTCAAGGGCCGGTCATTGATGCTCCACGGCGCTGCTGGCACACCCTTGCGCGGGAGCGGCAACCCGATGCTCACCGCCTGCCTGCAGACTGGCGGTGAGCGGGTCGGGGGCTCAGAGGTTGCCGCGTGCCCACGGGCCGGTGATGGCGACCGTGATGCCGGGCCGGTAAATGTTGACGAACAGCACGCGGCCGGTCGGGTCGAAGCACGCGCCGGCGAATTCGGTGCCGCGGTAGTCGCCGCCAGCGACCTGCTTGCCCGCCGCGCCGATCTGCGCGGCATCGAGCACGACGTTGTGCTTGCCGAAGATGAAGGCTTCGCCCGCCTTGTTGAGGCCGAGCAGGCGTGCGCCGGTGCCGAAAGCGTCCGTCGAGCCGCCGCCGTCCTCGCACAGCACGATGCCGCCGCGCGGGCTGACCGTGATGTTGTCCGGATTGTTGCCGACGGTCTGGCCACCGCTCACGAAGATGGCGCGCAGGCGCATCGTCGATAGCGTCAGTTCCCACACGCATCCTTCGCCCTGACCCGGACGACCCGAACCATCGACGCCGGCAGCGGTGTCGATCATGAACATCTTGCCGCCGGCGTACCAGATGCCTTCGCCACGGCTCATGCGCGCGCAGCCCTGACTGCGCGCCTGGAAAGTCGGGCCCGCCATGAAGGCGAGGCTGACGCCGCCCGGCTGGCCGACCACGACGACGGGCGACGCATCGGGGTCGGCGATATCCACCCATTCGAGTTCGTATTCGTCGCCGATGTCGGGATTCAGCAGCCCCACGTCATTGGCCTGTTCGAGCGTGGCGGCGGTCGCCTTGCGCACGATGGTCTTCACACGTGCCGCCTGCAGCGTGCCCCCGTTGTGCAGGCTGCCCGGCTCGCCACTGGTATCGCCGGGTACGTAGCGGAAGAAGCCTGCAACGTTGCGGTTGTCTTCGGTTTCGTAGACGTAGCCGGTGGTCGGATCGATCGCCACGGCTTCGTGCACGAAACGACCCATGCCGACGATGGGGTCGGCGATCGACTCCGCCGGTTCGGCGCCGACTTCGAAAACATAGCCGTGCTTCTTGCCGCCAATCAGCGAGAAGTCGAACACCGTCTCCTCGCAGGTGAGCCAGCTACCCCAGGGGGTCGGGCCGCCGGCACAGTTGCCGAGCGTGCCGCCAAGCGAAGACGAGGCGCCGGCCCACTTGTTGTCGCGGAACAGCAGATTGGTGGTGCCGCCTGCAGCGAAGCCGTCGAACGGCAGCGGCGCCGGGCCGGCAGGGTTGGTCTGCACGGTGAATCCGCCTGCGCCGTTGCTTCCGATGCGGATGGGCACGCTGCCGTAATAGGCGGTGATGATGCCGTTCACGCGGGTCGTCGAGTAGTTGTGCGGCGCGTTGATGGCGTCGTCCAGCGAGGTGGCTACGCCGCGCTCATGGTTGCGTACCAGCACCAGTTCGGTGCTGCGCCCCGTGCGGCGCGATGTCACCACGGCCATGCCGTCGGGAAGGTCCGGCGTGTTGCGGCCATCGTCCATGGCGTCGCCTGCCCAGCCGAACGAACGGTAGGTGAAGCCACTCGGCAGTTGCAGCAGGGGCAGGCCGGTCGTCAGATCGTTGACCGGCGCGATCAGGCCGTAGGGCGACAGGGCCGAAACGGTCTGCTTGCCGGTGGCGGCCAGCGCGTTGCTGGTGTGCAGCGCGGCCATGACGCCGGTGAAACGGGTGGCTGCGGCAACGCCTGAGCTCTTGAGCAGCAGGCGACGGGCGGGCGAAAATTCTCTGGACGACATCTGCGTTTCCTTGTTCCGGGCGCGCCGCACGGACCATCCGGGCGATCATGCGATCGGAAGCTTGTTCGCAGGCTGTTGCAGGGCGTTGACGCGCCGGACCTTCAAAATACGCCGATCGGACTATGCAGGCCGACATGCGTCCCGCGTGTTCATCGATAGCTGGCGGCGAACCGATATACGGGCCGCACAAGCAAACGGTGGCGGAGGGACGGCGCCACGAGCCGCCGCACACCCTTTACTGGTGGTAGGCGATCTCGATGTCGGTATCGAGTTCGGTGACGCAGTCGAGCACCTGGCTGGTCAGGGTCTGGTCATCATCGCTCCACAGTGCTTCCGGGTCGTCCTCGCGCGTAGAAAGCGGCGTGATGTCGAAGTCGATGAATTGGTCGCCTACCTTGAGCACGGTGACGCCCGAGGCGTGGTCCACCAGGGTCCAGTCGTCGGGCACCTGCAGTTCGGCGGTGAGGTGTACGGTCAATGTCTTCATTGCATTCTCCAGTTGGGATGGCCGCACTGTAACGCGCCGGTCGGGTGGCGGGGCAATTGATCTGCAGCGGATCCACGCCGCCTGACTGTTCGGCGCGCGGGCGTGCGTTCGGTACGATGCGCATCCGGGGCACGCTTTCGGTTCGGCGAAGGCCCGGTCTTCGACAATGACTTTCCGGAGCTGGAACATGGCGGTGAACCTGATCGAACTTGAATCCGGCCCTGCGCCGGGCGCAACCCTCATCGTGCTGCATGGGCTGGGGGCCGACGGCAACGACTACGTGCCGGTGTGCCGTGCGCTGGATCTGGACGCCGTCGGCCCGGTGCGCTTCGTGCTGCCCGACGCGCCGGAAAGACCGGTCACGCGCAATGGCGGCTACGTCATGCGTGCCTGGTTCGACGTGTTCGCGCCCGGCTCGGGCATCGATGACGAGGCGGGCATCCGCGCGTCGCAACAGATCGTCGAGGCGCTGATCGCGCGCGAAACCGCACGCGGCATGCTGGCGTCGCGCATCGTGCTCGTGGGGTTTTCGCAGGGCTGCGCGATGGCGCTGGTCGCCGGCCTGCGCCATGCCGAGCGACTGGCCGGCATCGCCGGGTTGTCGGGCTATCTGCCGCGGGCCGGCAAGACCGCGGGCGAGCGCAGCGCCGCCAACCGCGATGTGCCGGTATTTCTGGCGCACGGGCTCGGAGACAGCGTGGTCGACATCGACCGTGCATTGGCCGCGCGCGCCGTGTTCGACGATCTGTCGGTGTCGTGTGACTGGCACACCTATGACATGGACCACGAGGTGTGTCCGGACGAAATCGCCGATCTGAATCGATGGCTGCTGCGGGTACTGGCCTGATTTCCTGATGACGCCTCAATCCGGCTTCGGGGTGCGGGCGGTGAGCAGTTGCGCCAGTTCGACCGCCGAGCGCACGCCCATCTTGTCGAAGATGCGTGCCCGATGCACTTCGACCGTGCGCATCGTCACCCCGAGATCCATCGCGATCACCTTGTTCATCTGACCGGCCAGTACGCGTTCCATCACTTCCAGCTCGCGGCTGGTGAGCTGTGCGAGGCGCTCGTCGAGCTCGCGCGCCGCGGCCTGACGGCTCGAGCGCTGGTGGTGGATGTCGAGTGCAGCCAGCGCGCGGTCGACCAGTTCGTTGTCGTTGAACGGTTTCTCCACGAAATCGAAGGCGCCGTTTTTGAGCGCGGCGACCGCCATCGGCACGTCGCCATGTCCGGTCAGGAAGATGACCGGGATGTCATGGCCGTTTTCACGCAGCCATGCGAACAGTTCGAGCCCGCTCATGCCGTCCATCCGGATGTCGAGCAGCAGGCAGCCGCAGCGCCCGATCTCGCCACCGGCGATCAGCGCCTCGGCCGATGACCACAGCCGCGCGACATGGCCGCGCGAGCGGAACAGCCAGCCGAGCGCATCGCGGATGGCGTCGTCGTCGTCGACGATGAAGATCTGGTTCGTGCTCATGCAGGCAGTGCCTGTGCGTCGCCCGCAGGCAGTTTCAGGATGAACACGGTGCCGCCTCCTTCGGCCGCTTCGAACCACAGCCGGCCGTGATGCAGTTCGACGATGGAGCGGCAGATGTTCAGTCCCATGCCCATGCCGTCCGGTTTGGTGGTGAAGAAGGGCGCGAAGAGCTTCTCCGCAATGTCGGGTGGAATGCCGGCGCCGCTGTCGCGCACCGCCACCTGCACGTCTTCGCCGTCGGCCCGCGTATCGATCTGCAGCCGCCGCCTTTCCGCCGAACTGCCGGCCATGGCATCCATGCCGTTGCGGATCAGGTTCAGCAGTACCTGTTCGATCATCACGCGGTCGGCCTGCACCTCGGCCAGATCGCGCGCAAGCGCGGTCGTGATGTGGATGTTGCGCTTGCGCGCATCGGCTTCGATCAGGGCCACCGCGTCGTCGACGATGTCGTTCAGCGCGCAGCGCACGCGCTGCGGCTCGGACCGACGCACGAATTGGTGCACGCGGCGGATGATGGTGCCGGCGCGCTGCGCCTGTGTATTCATCTTCGACAGCGGTTCAGTGAAGTCGGACAGCTGCCCCTTCCCGGTTTCGATCATGTTCAGGCAGGCCGTGCTGTAGCTGGCGATGGCTGACAAGGGCTGGTTCAGCTCATGGGCCAGTGTGGACGCCATTTCGCCCATCGTGATGAGCCGGCCGGTAAATTGCAGCTGCTCCTGCTGCTGCCGGTACAGCGCCTCGGCCCGCTTGCTTTCGGTGACGTCGAGCAGCGAGCTCATCCAGCCGACGTGCCGGCCTTCGGCATCGACCAGTGGTGCTTCGGAAATCAGTACATCGAAGCGTTCGCCGTCGCGCCGCATGAAGGTCAGTTCGATCGCATCGCGCTTTTCCGCATCGCCGGCCAGGATGCCGTCGTGCAGCGCCCGGATGTGCTCGGCGTGTTCGGGTGCCCAGTAAGGCATTGGCGGGCGCATTGCCATCAGCTCTTCGGCGCTCCAGCCGACCATGCGGCAGAACGCCGGATTGACGTGCGTGATGCGGCCTTCGAGATCGCGCGCGCGCAGGCCGATGATCAGCGAGTTCTCCATCGCGGTGCGAAAGGCGTGTTCTTCGCGCAAGGCGTGTTCGGCGGCAAGCCGGCGATTGAGGTGGCGGCGCAGCGCCCACAGGCTCCACAGCATGGTCAGTGCGAGGCCGACCAGAGTGACCACCAGCAGCGCCGGCAGCAGGCGGGTTTCGCTACGGTAGGCGGCGACACGCAGGCGCAGCCCATGGCCCGGCGGGTCGAAGGCAAGCGAGTAGCCCAGATCGCTGTTGCCGGACGATACCTTCGACTTGCTGGCCAGTACGTGTTCGGTGTTGTCTATCACCTCGACCGCATAGCGCTCGGCAAACCACCACGGCACCGAACGCACGAGCATCTGCGCCAGCGAGTAGCGTCCGAGCATCCAGCCCCGGCCGGCACCGAGCGGCACCAGTACGTCGAACTGCACATCGCCGTCCTGCAACGCACGGGGCGGCAGATAGACCGCCTGTCCGATCCGGTCGGCGAGCCGGGCCGGTGCGGCGAGTGCGCCATCGGCCGCGTCGACCGCAAGCAGACGTTCGACGCTCAGCAAGCCCTGGCCATTGCTCACGAGACTGCGCGCACGCAGTTCGAGCGCCGCCGCGTCGAAGCCCTTTTCGGCGGCCTCGTGACCCAGTTGCCCGATCAGTTCCACGTTGCGATCGAGGTGGAATCGCAAGTCCTGTTCCATCCACAGCACGTCGCTGATCATCGCCGCGCGCTGGTCTTCCTGATCCTTGCTGTGCAGCAGCCAGACCAGCGCCGCGATGGCGGCGAGGAACAGCACCAGTGCCACGCGCGGCAATACCCAGTACCAGCCCGGTGCCGCGACCGGGGTCGCGCGAGCAAGGAATGCGGACGGCAACGAACGGCTGGTCATTGTCTGCAGGGTCCGGGACGGGCGTGGCCGGAGAGGATATCGACGTTCGATCATACGTCCGGCAGCGGTTTCGGCTGCTTCGGATATCCACAACAAGCGGTGTGGTGCTGGCCGGCATTCTGCGGATGCACCCGGCTTCGGTGTCACGGCGGGCGCTCGGTCGCTATGTAAAAAAAGATCACCTCTGACTCAAGGTAGAAGCCCCTCATCCGTTAAGGACATTGAAGGCACGAGTTCAACGATTGCGACCCGAGTTCTGTGCTCAGCGCCATGGGAGATTGAAGTGAAAAGAATGATTGTTTGTGCCGCGCACACGGTCGCCGCAGTGCTTCTGGGCGCCCTGAGCATCGAGTCCTTCGGTTTGCCGACATGGGCTAGCATGGCCGTTGGGGGTATTGCCGTCTGTGCCATCGGGTGGACGGGCGTTCTGCTCTGTCGGCGCGAGGCTGTCGCGCCGCAACCCGCCGAACTCGATACGACCGGGCCGGATCCGCTGGTACATGCGATGTACGACAGCCTGGTCCTGGTGTCGTCGGAGGCGGCGCCGATCTGGAAGCGACAGATCAATGGTGTGCGCAAGCAGGCCGAAGTGGCCATCGGCGAATTGATCCAGCGCTTTTCAGGGCTGGTCTCGAAGCTCGACGCGGCTGTGGCGGCTTCATCGGGAGGCGGCGTGTCTGCGGGCAGCGGTGGCGTAGACGTCGTGCTCAAGACCTCCCAGTCGCAGCTCACCCAGGTGCTCGACGGCATGTCGGGTGCGCTGTCGGACAAGAATCTCATGCTGACGCAGATACGCGAACTCGCCAGTTACGCGGACGACCTGCGCGGCATGGCGAAGTCGGTGCAGCAGGTTGCCGACCAGACCAATCTGCTGGCACTCAACGCCGCCATCGAAGCGGCCCGCGCCGGCGAGGCGGGGCGGGGTTTCGCTGTGGTGGCCGACGAAGTACGCAAGCTCTCCACCGCTTCCGGCGATACCGGCAGGAAGATCGCCGAAAAAGCCAAGCTGGTCAGCGACGCCATCCTGGCCTCGGCACGTCTGGTCGAAAGTTCGACCAGTCGCGACATCGAATCCTTCAAGGCTTCGGAAGCGAGCATCCAGGGCGTGCTTGGCGACTTTTCCCAACTGCTCGACGGACTGGCCCAGTCGAACGCAGAGCTCCGTCATCAGGCAGAAGGCATCCAGCACGAAATCGCGGAAACCCTGCCGCACCTGCAGTTCCAGGACCGCATCGACCAGGTGCTTGCCCACGTCTGCGAAAGCCTGGATGAACTCGGTCAATACGTGGCCGCCAGCCCGGCAGACCGGGCGCCCGATCTGCGTCCGCTGGTCGACCACCTCGAGCGCAGCTACACGACGCCCGAAGAACGCGGCAATCACGGCGGTTCAGGCAACGCGGCCAGCAAGTCCAGCGACGATCTCGTTTTCTTTTAGGAGCATTGACACATGGCAAAGACAATCATGGTGGTGGACGATTCGTCGTCACTGCGCCAGGTGGTCAGCATCGCGCTGAAGAGTGCCGGCTATGACGTATTCGAAGCCTGCGACGGCAAGGACGCGCTGGCCAAGCTCACCGGACAGAAGGTGCACCTCGTGGTGAGCGACGTAAACATGCCGAACATGGACGGCATCACGTTCGTCAAGGAAATGCGCAAGCTGCCGGCCTACAAGTTCACGCCGGTCATCATGCTGACCACCGAGAACCAGGAATCGAAGAAGGCCGAAGGCCAGGCGGCAGGCGCCAAGGCGTGGATGGTGAAGCCGTTCAAGCCGGACCAGATGCTGATGGCCGTATCCAAGCTCTGCCTGCCCTGACCCGAAGCGGAGCGACGACATGGAAATCGAACGCACGGATGACGGTGACGTGACCGAGCTGAAGTTGGTGGGTGAGCTGACGATCTTCGGTGCCGCCGACGCCTACGGGTTTCTGACGCGCGCGCTTTCGGAAAGACGCGATCTGCGGATCAACCTTGCCCGGACCACCGAGGTGGACAGCAGTGGCGTACAGGTGCTGCTGGCCGCCAAGCGGGCGGCCGAGGCGCACGGACACAGTTTCGAACTGGTGGCGCACAGCACAGCCATGCTCGAAGTGATGGAGCTGATGCAGTTGAGTCATGTATTCGGCGATCCGGTCGTCATGCCGGCGCAGGCTGCCTGAACAGCACAAGGAATTCATTCATGAATCTCGAACCCGCCCTCGAGGCCTTCTTCGCCGAAGCAGACGAACTGCTCACCCGGATGGAGGAATCGCTGCTGCAGCTGGAAAGCGAGCCGGACAACAACGAACTGATCAACGACATCTTCCGCGCGGCGCACACCATCAAGGGCACGGCCGGCGTGTTCGGATTCGACGATGTCGTCCATTTCACGCACGAAGTCGAAAGCGTGCTGGATCGCGTCCGTGATGGGCAGATGCGCGTGGACAACGATGTGATCGGTCTGCTCCTGCGCAACAAGGACCATATCGGCGCGCTGGTGCGCGCGGTGGCTGACAAGCGCGACCTCGATGCGGCCCAGCGCGCCGAGGGTGACGCACAGATGACGGCATTGCTGGCCCTGCTGGGCAAACAGCCCGACGAGCCCGCCGCAAGCGCGGTGGTCTCCGCGCCAGCTGTCGTCAGCTGCAACGAGCCGGCGGTCGACGACAGCTGCGAGAACGGAAACTGGCACCTGTCGATCCGCTTTGGCACCGACGTGCTGCGCAGCGGCATGGATCCGGCGTCCTTCCTGCGCTATCTGTGCACGCTGGGTGACATTGTCCACCTCGACACCGTGGTCGATGCGCTGCCTTCCTGGCTGGAGTTCGATCCGGAGTCCTGCTACCTCGGGTTCGAGATCGATTTCCGCAGCGATGCCTCCAAGGGGGAAATCGAGGGTGTATTCGAGTTCGTCCGCGACGAATGCGTGCTTCACATCATTCCGCCCTACTCGCAGGTTTCCGAGTACGTCAGGGTGCTGCGCGCGTTGCCCGAAGACGACATGAAACTGGGCGAAATGCTCGTGCTGAGCGGTGCGCTGACCCGTTCCGAACTCGAACGCGGGCTGTCGCTGCAATCGGAAGCCGCCGCCGCGGCAACCGGCGGGACCGACACCGACGCATCTGCAACGTCGCAACAGATCGGCGAAATACTCATCGAGGGCGGAGCGGTCAGCGCAGGTGTGGTCGATGCCGCGCTCGCCAAGCAGAAGCAGGTCAAGGACACCAAGGCGCAGGAGGCACGCTCGCTGCGCATCGACGCCGACAAGCTGGACCAGTTGATCGAGCTGGTCGGCGAACTCGTGGTCGCGAGCGCCGGCGTGCAGAACATCAGCCAGTCGCTCGGCAACGGACAGCTGACCGAAGCCAACGAGGTGCTTTCGCGCCTCGTCGACGAAGTGCGCGACCAGGCGCTGTCGCTGCGCATGGTGCAGATCGGCGCCACCTTTCAGCGCTTCCAGCGCGTGGTGCGCGACGTCAGCCAGGACCTGGGAAAGGACATCGAACTGGTGGTCAGCGGTGCGGAAACCGAGCTGGACAAGACGGTGGTCGAACGTATGGGCGACCCGCTGATGCACCTGGTGCGCAACGCCATGGACCATGGCATCGAATCGACCGAAACGCGCCTGGCCAATGGCAAGAGTGCCCGCGCCAGGCTGATGCTCGACGCCCGTCACGAGGCGGGCAGCATCGTCATCACGGTGGCCGACGACGGTGGCGGCCTGAACCGCACCAAGATTTTCAGCAAGGCGGTCGAACGCGGGCTGGTCAGTGCCGACGCGCAGCTGTCCGACCGCGAGATCGACCGCCTCATCTTCGCGCCGGGCTTCTCGACCGCCGACCAGGTGAGCAACCTCTCGGGGCGCGGCGTCGGCATGGACGTCGTGCGCCGCGACATCGAAGCGCTGCGCGGCGCGGTTGACATCGATACCGAACCGGGGCAAGGCACGCGCATCCGCATCCGGTTGCCGCTGACGCTGGCCATCATCGACGGCTTCCTGGTCGGCATCGGCAGTTCGAGCTTCGTGCTGCCGGTGAGCATGATCGTCGAGTGCGTCGAACTGGCCGGCAGCGAACGCGACATGGCGCGCTCGCGCGGCTATCTGGAAATGCGCGGCGAAGTGCTGCCGCTGCTGTGGCTGCGCGAAGTGTTCGACATGCGGGGCAGCCCGTCGGCGCGCCGCGAGAATGTCATCGTCGTGCAGTTCGGGCAGACCAAGGCCGGCATCGTGGTCGATCAGCTCATGGGCGAACACCAGACCGTCATCCGGCCGCTGGGCAAGATGTTCAGCACGCTGCGCGGGGTGAGCGGTTCGACCATCCTGGGCAGCGGTGGCATCGCGCTCATCCTCGATGTGGCGGGACTGATGCAGATGGCCGTGCGGGATGACAGCCAGGGCAGGGGGATGCCGTCGATCGCGTCTTCATCGAACACCGCGGAAAGACTGATGTGAAAGCAACGCTGCGCAGGCCGGCCGATGCGGCAGCGGACGATGGATCAGGCCGGAGCGATCTTGCACGCCTTGCGGCGGGAGGGAATACATGAATCCGAAATCGAATCTTGCATTCGTCGAGGATGACGACACGGACGAATTCCAGGAGCAGCAACAGCAGTACCTGACGTTCCGTCTGGGCGACGAAAGCTATGCGCTGGGCCTGTTGTCGGTGAAGGAAATCATCGAGTACGGCGGCGTCACCGAGGTGCCGATGATGCCGTCCTTCGTGCGCGGCGTGATCAACCTGCGCGGACGCGTGGTGCCGGTGATCGATCTGGCCCAGCGGCTGCGCAACACATCGACGGTCGCCACGCGGCGCACCTGCATCGTGATCGTCGAGGTGGGACCGATGGAAGAACGGCAGGACATGGGCGTCATCGTCGACGCCGTGAGCCAGGTGGTGGAAATCCTGCCCGACGCCATCGAACCGGGGCCGTCGTTCGGCGCCAGGCTGCGCGCCGACTTCATCGCGGGCATGGGCAAGCAGGACGGCGGCTTCGTGATACTGCTCGACATCGAGCGCGTGTTGCTGGCTGACGAGATGGCCAGCCTGAATGAGTTGCAGGGCACTTCCAACTGAAATTCCGATCGAGTTTTCAGCCCGGCAAAGGGCAAGGAGCAGAAAAAATGAATGTTTTTTCCAGTCAGAAGATGGCGGTCAGGGTAGCCCTGGCTTTCGGGGCCGTAAGTCTGCTCGTGCTGCTGCTCGGCTGCGTCGGCCTGCACGGCATGTCGGTCATCGGCGAACAGGCCGGCGCCGGAGCGACGGGCGCGGAGGCGATTTACGCAGATACGCGGGCAATGATGTTCGCGCTGATCGGCGCCACCCTGGTTTCCAGCGCGCTGATCGGCTTCATGCTCACGCGCAGCCTCGGCGCCCAGCTCGGGGCGGATCCGGCTGAAGCGGTCGATGTCGCGCGGCGGATCGCCGACGGCGACTTCAGTTCGAACTTCGCGCTGCGCAGCGGCGACACGCAAAGCCTCATGGCGAACCTGCAGCACATGTCGGTGACCATCAAGTCGCTGCTCGACGACATGAACCACATGTCGGCCGAGCACGACCGCGGCGACATCGACGTGGCGATGGACGAGAGCAAGTTCAACGGTGCCTACAAGACCATGGCGGCCGGCGTGAACAAGATGGTCGGCGGCCACATCGCGGTGAAGAAGAAGGCGATGGCCTGCATCCGGGAGTTCGGCGAGGGCAACTTCGATGCTCCGATGGAACAGCTGCCGGGCAAGAAGGCCTTCATCAACGACACCATTGAACGGATGCGCTCCAACATCAAGACCTTCATCGCCGACATGAACCACATGTCGGCCGAGCACGACCGCGGCGACATCGACGTGGTGATGGATGAGGGCAAGTTCAACGGTACCTACAAGACCATGGCGGCCGGCGTGAATGCGATGGTCGGCGGCCACATCGCGGTGAAGAAGAAGGCGATGGCCTGCATCCGGGAATTCGGCGAGGGCAACTTCGACGCGCCGATGGAACAGCTGCCGGGCAAGAAGGCCTTCATCAACGACACCATCGAACAGGTGCGCTCCAACATCAAGACCTTCATCGCCGACATGAACCACATGTCGGCCGAGCACGACCGCGGTGACATCGACGTGGCGATGGACGAGGGCAAGTTCAAGGGCGCCTACGGCACCATGGCAGCCGGCGTGAACAAGATGGTCGGCGGCCACATCGCGGTGAAGAAGAAGGCGATGGCCTGCATCAAGCAGTTCGGCGAAGGCAATATGGACGCGCCGATGGAACAGCTGCCGGGCAAGAAGGCCTTCATCAACGACACGATCGAACAGGTGCGTGCCAACATGAAGGCGCTGGTGGCCGACACCAATATGCTGGTGCAGGCTGCGCTGGTGGGCGACCTCGACAAGCGGGCCGACCTGGACCGCCACCAGGGCGATTTCCGCCGCATCGTGCAGGGCATCAACGACACGCTGGACGCGGTGATCAATCCGGTCAACGAAGCGATGGCCGTGCTCGCCGCGATGGAACAGAACGACCTGAGCATGCGGGTTGTCGGCGACTACCGCGGCAAGCTCAAGGAACTGAAGGATTCGGTCAACAACACCTGCACCACGCTGTCGCAAACCATCGACGAGGCGATCGGTGTGGCCAACAGCCTGGCCAGCGCGTCGGAAGAAGTGTCGGCGACTGCGCAGTCGCTGAGCCAGGGCGCGAGCGAACAGTCTGCCAGCGTCGAAGAGACGTCGGCGTCGATCGAACAGATGTCGGCTTCGGTGACGCAGAACAGCGACAACGCGCGGGTGACCGACGGTATCGCCACACAGGCCTCGCGTGAAGCGAGCGACGGCGGCGAAGCGGTGCGGCAGACGCTGGAGGCGATGCAGAAGATCGCCGAACGCATTTCCATCATCGACGACATCGCCTACCAGACGAACATGCTGGCGCTGAATGCTGCCATCGAAGCGGCGCGGGCCGGCAGCCACGGCCGCGGCTTCGCGGTGGTGGCGACCGAAGTGCGCAAGCTGGCCGAGCGGTCGCAGGTAGCGGCGCAGGAAATCGGCAGCGTGGCCAACGAATCTCTGAAGGTGGCGGGGCGCGCCGGCGAAGTGCTGGAACAGCTGGTGCCGTCGATCCGCCGGACCTCCGACCTGGTGCAGGAAATCTCTGCCGCGTCGGGCGAGCAGGCCACCGGCGTTTCGCAGATCAACAGCGCGATGAACCAGCTGAGCCAGACGGTGCAGCAGACCGCAGCGGCGTCGGAGCAGCTGGCGGCGACAGCCGAAGAAATGAGCGGCCAGGCGCAGCAGCTGCAGCAGGCCATGTCGGTGTTCCGTCTTACCGACAGCGGGCGCTCGCGCCCGGTGGCGATGCCGCGCAGCGTGCCGGCGGCCAATCAGGCGCTGCGGCCAGCGGTGCTGCGCACCGGCACCACGGCGATAGAGTCCGACTTCTCGCGCTTCTGAACGGCGTGCGAACGGGCAGGGCACCGCCCGTTCGCCGGCCCTTCCGACGCATCGAACAATCAGGCGGTGGCGCGGGTGCACGCCCGTCGCGGCCGTCATACCGGCAGCAAGAGCACACACCATGGAAATGATGCAGTCGCGGGGCAGCACCCAGGCGGCCTTCGCACTGGCCGGGACGCCGTCGATCACCCAGGCCGAGTTCGGCCGCTTCCGGTCATGGCTGCACGAAGTTGCAGGTATTTCCCTTGCCGAGCACAAGAAGACCTTGTTGACCGGCCGCCTGTCGCGGCGACTCGGCGCCTGCGGCGTCGGCAGCTATGGCGATTACTTCGATCTGCTGATGTCGGGTGCGCGTCCGGGCGAGCTGCAGGTGGCGATCGACCTGCTGACCACCAACGAAACCTATTTCTTCCGCGAAGCGGTGCACTTCGACTTCCTCGCGGCCGAAATCCTGGCCAGGCGCGAGGGCGGCGATCCGCTGCGCATCTGGAGTGCGGCATCGTCGTCGGGCGAAGAGGCTTACACCCTGGCCATGGTGCTGGCCGAGACGCTGGGCATGGGGCGGCGCTGGGAGGTGTTCGGGTCCGACTTGAGCAGCCGGGTGCTGGACACGGCGCGCAGCGCCCACTACCCGATGACCCGCGCGGAAAAGATTCCGCAGCCCCTGCTCAAGCGCTACTGCCTCAAGGGCAACGGCCCGCAGGAAGGCACCTTCCTGATCGACCGTTCGTTGCGCGAGCGCGTGTCGTTCGCGCAGATCAACCTGAATGCCGATCTGCCTGACGTCGGCCGTTTCGATGTCGTGTTCCTGCGCAACGTGATGATCTACTTCAATCTCGAAACGAAGCGCGAGGTCGTGTCGCGCATCCTCAGCCGCATGCAGCCGCGCGGCTGGCTGTTCGTCAGTCACTCCGAGAACCTGCACGGCGTGACCGACCGCGTCGACGTGATCAAGCCCTCCATTTACCGCCTGAAGTAGCGTCATGCAGCCATCGCCGGGAAGTTGTTCAGAAGTTTTCCTCAATCCCGGAGATTGCTATTTTGCCGATCGGCATACGCGCATGCGCACGGTGCTTGGCTCCTGCGTCGCGGTGACCCTGTGGCATCCGGCGAGGCACATGGGCGGCATGTGCCACTTCCTGCTGCCCGAACGCTTGCAGCAGGCCGAGGTGCCGAGCGGGCGCTATGGCGTCGAGGCGATGGATTCGCTGCTGCTGGCGGTGCGCATGAGCGGCACTCACATTGCCGACTATGAATTCAAGCTGTTCGGCGGAAGCAGGATGTTCGCCGCGCCGGGGGTGACCGGGCGCAAGCTCATCGGCGACCAGAACGTCGATTTCGCCCGCCGGCTGCTGCGCAACATCGGCGCCCGGCTGGTGTCGGAGCATAGTGGTGGAAATGGTTCGCGCGCGCTCGTGTTCGATGTATGGAGCGGCGACGTGTGGTTGCGCTATCAGGAGGGCAACGGTGAGACCGAAGCCCGCATACGCACGGGAAACAGGTTATGTCGAAAAAAATCAGTGTCTTGATCGTCGATGATTCGGCGGTGGTGCGGCAGGTGCTGTCGGAATTGCTGGCGGCCGACCACGAGATCGAAGTGATGGCGACAGCGGCCGATCCGCTGGTCGCCTTCGAGCGACTCAAGTGCGGCTGGCCGGACGTCATCGTGACCGACGTCGAAATGCCACGCATGGATGGCGTCACCTTCGTGCGCCGCATCATGTCGGAACGTCCGACACCCATCGTCGTATGTTCGTCGCTGACCGAGAAGGGCGCGGAGACCACGATGGAAGTGCTGGCGGCAGGTGCCATCAGCGTGGTGACCAAGCCGAAGATCGGAATCAAGCAGTTTCTGCATGAATCGGCCCATGCACTGACCGATGCGGTGAAGGCCGCAGCGCGTGCGCGCGTCGGCAGGCCGCGCGTGGCGCCGGTGCCCGGGCCGAAAGCCGGTCCCAAGCTGACGGCCGACGTCATGCTGGCGCCGGTCACCGGCGAAGCCATGCGCATGACGACCGAAAAGCTCATTGCGCTGGGTACCTCGACCGGCGGCACGCAGGCGCTGGAAGCCGTGCTGACGCAACTGCCGCGTGTCTCGCCCGGCATCGTGGTCGTGCAGCACATGCCCGAGCGCTTCACCGCCGCCTTTGCAGCGCGTCTCGACAGCATCTGCGAAATTCACGTCAAGGAGGCCGTGAACGGCGATCGCGTGATTCCGGGCGTGGCACTGATTGCGCCCGGTGGGCGGCACATGATGCTCAGGCGCAGTGGCGCGCAGTACGTAGTCGAAGTCAGCGACGGCCCGCTGGTGAATCGTCACAAACCGTCGGTCGACGTGCTGTTTCGCTCGGTGGCCAAGTACGCAGGCAAGAACGCGCTGGGCATCATCATGACCGGCATGGGCGATGACGGCGCGCGCGGCTTGAAGGAGATGCGCGACGCCGGCGCCACAACCTGCGCCCAGGACGAGGCCAGTTGCGTGGTGTTCGGCATGCCCAAGGAGGCGATCAAGCTTGGCGCAGCCGAGCACGTGATCGGACTCGATCAGATTCCCGGGATGATCAACCGCTACGGCAAGTGAGGCCGATTTCCGGCCGAGTACGCCGCCGCTGAATGCGCTTCGTCCCTGCACGTTCGACGCCAGGGCAACCGTTGGCTGATTCTCGTTGCGTCGTCGTCGTGACACCATCCCGCTGGCCAACGCGCCATTGCATCGCTCTCCGGGCAGGCAGACCGGTTTCCCCCGTGCAAGCGCCTGTTCGCTCGGCGCGCGCGATCGCGGTTGCGGATATCCACAATGGCCTTTGTGAAGTGACGCGCCCAGAATTTGTGCATCACACGGGCCGTTCGCGTCCGGTGCATCCATAAAGGAGGAGACCTCATGAAACTTCATTCGATGTTGTTCGGCCTGATCGCGCTCGGCCTCACCCCGTTTGCAGCTGCGCAACAGCCCATCGTGATCAAGTTCAGCCACGTCGTGGCGACCGAAACCCCCAAGGG
The DNA here is from genome assembly GCF_024580155.1 of Methyloversatilis sp. XJ19-13. Classification (NCBI taxonomy): domain Bacteria; kingdom Pseudomonadati; phylum Pseudomonadota; class Betaproteobacteria; order Nitrosomonadales; family Sterolibacteriaceae; genus Methyloversatilis; species Methyloversatilis sp. XJ19-13. Next base: position 62,420 of record NZ_JANINH010000013.1, read on the forward strand.
CAAGGCGGCGGAATTCTTCAAGAAGCGCGCCGAGGAACTGACCGGCGGCAAGGTGAAGGTCGAGGTCTATCCGAACAGCCAGCTGTACAAGGACAAGGAAGAGATGGAGGCGCTGCAGCTGGGTGCCGTGCAGATGCTGGCACCGTCGCTGGCCAAGTTCGGCCCGCTGGGCGTCAAGGAATTCGAGGTGTTCGACCTGCCGTTCATCTTCGATGGCTACGCCGACCTGCACAAGGTGACCAAGGGCCCGATCGGCGCCGGCATCCTGAAGAAGCTCGACTCCAAGGGCATCATCGGTCTGGCGTTCTGGGACAACGGTTTCAAGTCCTTTTCGGCCAATACGCCGATCAGGACACCGGCCGACCTGAAGGCGAAGAAGTTGCGCATCCAGTCGTCCAAGGTGCTCGAAGAGCAGATGCGCAGCATCGGCGCGCTGCCTCAGGTGATGGCGTTCTCCGAGGCCTATCAGGCGCTGCAGACCGGCGTGGTCGATGGCACCGAGAATCCGCATTCCAATATGTATACGCAGAAGATGCACGAAGTGCAGAAGCACATGGCCGTGACCGACCACGGCTACCTCGGCTACGCGGTCATCGTGAACAAGAAGTTCTGGGACGGCCTGCCGGCCGATGTGCGCGGCCAGCTCGATACAGCGATGAAGGAATCGACCGAGTACGCGAACAAGATCGCCAAGGAAGAGAACGACGCCTCGCTCGAAGGCATCCGCAAAAGTGGCAAGACCACCATCTACGTACCGACGCCGGAAGAACGGCTTGCGTTCAAGCGAGTGCTGGTGCCGGTGCACACGAAGATGGAAGGCCGCATCGGTCGCGAGCTGATCGACGCGATCTACAAGGAAACGGCGTTCGACCCGTCGAAGCTTTAAGCCGCTGCGCCGGTCACGCCCGGGTCGGGCGGTGACCGGCGGATCCGCCGGGCGCAGGGTTCTCTGCGCGTCTTTCAAATTTTCGGGGAGACTGCCGTGCTCCGCTTGCTCGACCATATCGAGGAGTGGCTGATCACGCTGCTGATTGGCGTCGCCACCATCGTCATTTTCGTCGCGGTTGTCCATCGCTACGCCAGCGGATACAGCATCCCCGGCCTGCAGGACTGGCTGCTGTCACTGAATCTCAGCTGGGCGCAGGAGCTGTGCATCATCCTGTTCGTGTGGATGGCCAAGTTCGGCGCCGCCTACGGCGTGCGCACCGGCATCCACGTTGGTGTCGATGTGCTGATCAACCAGTTGCAACCTGCGCTGCGCAACAAGTTCGTCATTTTCGGACTGGCGGCCGGCGCGTTGTTCACCGGCATCATCTGTGTGCTGGGCAGTCACTTCGTGTGGGAGAACGGCGCCGCCTACGCGGTGCGCAGCACGTTTGGACTGGATATCGGAGATCTGTACGAAGGGCCGACCACGCCCGACCTGGAGTGGCCGACCTGGATGGTCTACATGGCGATCCCGCTCGGTTCGGGTCTGATGTGCTTCCGCTTCCTGCAGGTGATGACGACCTTCATCCGCACGGGCGAATTGCCGCATCACGATCATGCGCATGTCGAGGGCATGGATGAGGTCAAGCCCATCCTGGTGGGCGAGGCGGTCGAGAGCGCGGAAGAAGCCGAGCATGCGAAGGGAGGCCGCAAATGAGCGCCGCCATCATCTTCGTCATGCTGCTGGTGCTGATGCTGACCGGCATGCCGGTTTCGATTTCGCTTGGCCTGACGGTACTCACTTTCCTGTTCACGATGACCGACGTGCCGGTCGAGTCGGTCGCGCTGAAGCTGTTCACGGGTATCGAGAAGTTCGAAATCATGGCGATTCCGTTCTTCATCCTGGCCGGCAACTTCCTGACCCATGGCGGCGTGGCGAAACGCATGATCAATTTCGCCACGTCGCTGGTCGGCCACTTCCACGGTGGTCTGGGCATGGGTGGCGTGGTGGCCTGCGGTCTGTTCGCCGCGGTGTCGGGTTCCAGCCCGGCAACGGTCGCCGCCATCGGCGCCATCCTGCTGCCGGCGATGGTGAAGCAGGGTTTCCCGATGAAGTTCGGTGCCGGCATCGTGGCCAGCTCCGGCGCACTCGGCATCCTGATTCCGCCGTCCATCGTCATGGTGATGTATGCCGTGTCGACCAACTCGTCGATCGGTGCGCTGTTCATGGCGGGCGTGATTCCGGGTGCGGTGCTGCTGTTCATGCTCGGCTTCACCACCTGGTGGTATGCGAAGAAGAACAACTATCCGCGCATGCCCAAGGCGCCGGTGGCCGATCGTCTCAAGGCCTTTCGCGAATCCTTCTGGGGTCTGATGCTGATCGTGGTCGTGATGGGCGGCATCTATACGGGCATTTTCACGCCGACCGAAGCGGCGGCGATGAGTGCGGTGTACGCCTTCATCGTGGCGGTGTTCGTCTATCGCGATCTGCCTTTGAAGCGCATCCCGAAGGTACTGCTCGATTCGGCCAACATGAGCGCGATGCTGCTGTACATCATCACCAACGCCATCCTGTTCTCCTTCCTGCTCACATCGGAGCAGATTCCGCAGGCGGTAGCGGCTTGGCTGGTGGACAGCGGACTGGGTGCGCTGGGCTTCCTGCTGGTGGTTAACGTCCTTCTGCTGCTGGCTGGCAACATCATGGAGCCGTCGTCCATCATCCTGATCACCGCGCCCATCCTGTTCCCGGTGGCGATGGCGCTGGGTATCGATCCGGTGCACTTCGGCATCATCATCACGGTGAACATGGAGATCGGCATGATCACGCCGCCCGTCGGGCTCAACCTCTATGTCGGCAGCGGCATTGCGAAACTCGGCATGACCGACATGACCAAGGCGGTCACGCCCTGGTTGCTCACCATGATCGCGTTCCTGATGATCGTCACCTACTGGCCGTCGCTGTCGCTCTGGCTCCCGCGCACGCTGGGCATGATGAGTTAGCCGGCATCCCGTTGGTCCGTGTTGCAATCCAGGCAGAGCGCCGCACCACCCCGGTGCGGCGTTTTTCTTTCTCATTATTGATTCAAGCCCGACTCTCCACCGGTCGTTACTTACAGAACGAGTCGGACGGCGCACCGCAAGGAGAAGTCAAAACTACACAAGCGCCGCTCCTTTTCTGGCCATCAATCTTGCTTCCGAGGAGGAATACATGAGAAATCAGCTCAGCGTGCGAAAGGCGTTCATATTTCATTCACTGTTGGCGAGTGTCGTCTGCATGGCGGCGGCAGCTGTACAGGAAGTCTTTTTCCCCGGCATCACCGGCCTGATCGTAAGTGGCGTGCTCTGCACGACGATCGTCGTTGGCGTGGGGCTGTGGTTCGGCAACGGTTTCGGCCGGCGTGCCGAAATGCTCGTCAACGCGTTGCACAGCCTCGCAGAAGGCAAGCTGAATCACAAGCTCAACCTGTCCGGCAAGGATGATTTCGCCTGGCTGGGCTACGAGTACAACCAGGCATGCAAGTCCTTCCGCAAACTGATCGAGAAGATGACGGTGCTTTCATCGACGCTGACGCAGTCGGCCGAGGAACTGTCGCAACTGACCATCACGGCGAACCAGAACGGTACCAAGCAGTCGGACCGCATCCGCACCGTCGCCGAAGCGATGGAGGAAATGACGGCGTCGGCGCGTCAGGTTGCCGCCCTGTCGGCGGACATGGACAGCATCGTGCGCAGCACCGGTGACAGCACACGCAGTGGCAAGACCGACCTCGAACACTCGATGGAAGGCGTCAGCCGCATCGCGGTCGAGATGGAAGAGTCGCTGACCGTGATCGAACGGCTGGTGAAGGATTCCGAGGAGATCGCCAAGATCAACGACGTGGTGAAGGAAATTTCGGACCAGACCAATCTGCTGGCGCTGAACGCCGCGATCGAAGCGGCGCGTGCCGGTGAACAGGGCCGTGGCTTTGCCGTGGTGGCCGACGAGGTGCGCAAGCTGGCTCAGCGCACGCAGGGCTCGACCGCCGACATCGAACACATCGTTGCCAAGATCCGGCACGACGCGAAGGAAACCGTGGAACGCGTGGGACAGGCCAGCGAGCGGGTCAGCGGTGCGGTCAAGACATCGCGCGGCGCGGTCGACACCTTCACCGACATCCTGCAGCGCATGGATGAACTGGTCAGCAAGTCCGGCGAAGTTGCACTGAGCATGCAGGAACAGGACACCACGGCGCACGCCATCCTGCGCAATGCGGGCGAACTGTCGGCGCTGTCGGAAGACAACGCACGCGGCGTATCGCTGACCGCCACGCAGGGCGAATCGCTGGCCGCGTCGGCACGCGAACTCGAAGGCAGCCTGCGTACCTTCCAGGTCTGACCTGCTTTCCCCGGGGAGCAAAGGCCCGCCGGCATGTACCGGCGGGCCTTTTTTCATTGCGGGTGCCGTTCAGCGGCTGCGCGAATCGACGTAGGTCTTGATGGCCCACACAGCTTCCTGCTTCAGGATGCCGTCCCATGCAGGCATGTGTTCAACACCCAGAATGTATTTGCCCTGCCTCACCGTGGTCACGAAGTAGTGATCGACATCGGCCAGGCAGCGCGTCTTCAGCGCGGCGTCCTGCACCTTCTTGCAGTAGCGCTGAAGGCGGCGCAGCGGCGGGGCAGGGTGGCCCTTGGCGTTCATGTCCGGGCCATGGCATTTCGAACAGGTTTCGTTGTACAGCGTGCGTCCTACCGTGGCGATCGTCTCGTCGTCACGATACGGGTTGGCGTCGCGCCAGGCGTCACCCAGTACAGGCAGCGACGAGGTATCGCTCAGCGGCGCCGGCGGGCGCTCCGCGAAAACGGCGCCCGCAAGCAGGAACAGCGCAGTGGCGAGCAGCGGGGCATACATCGGGGCCAACAGTCGGTGTGTCATGTCGGGTCTCGGCATCGTTGATCGGGCTTACCAGTCCACCGGACAGCCGTCGCAGCCCTCGAAGCTCACGTCGAGGAACACGGCAAAGCGGGTGAAGCAGTTCTTCATGACGGCATTGCGGAAGTCGGCTTCCTGGAACTTGGTTTCCTGCATGTTCACGTCGATCAGGCGTGCCCCGTTCAGCCGCACGTGGGTGGCGCGGGCGGCTTCCATGTTCGCCATCGACAGGTCGGCATTGCTGAGGTCGGCGCGGAACATGCGCGCGAACTCGAAATCGGTGGCAATGAGCCTGGCGCCGCGCAGCGACGCGGCCGGGATGTTCGCCTTCTGTACCTTCGCGGCGCTCAGATCGGCACCGTCCAGCATTGCACCCGCCAGATTTGCGCTGCGCAGGTCGGCACGGACCAGTTTTGCGCCCGTCAGATCGGCGCCCGCGAGATCGCGCAGCGACAGGTCGGCGTGACTGAGATCGACGCCGGGGCAGCGGGTATAGGGCCAGATGGGGCAGCCATTGATGACCAGCACTTCTTCATGCGCGTCCTCGGCGGGTGACGCATCCACGGCATGGGCCGGGGCAGTCAGGCAGGTAAGCAGCACACAGAAGGCGACGAGGCGCAAAAGCTTCATGGGCAGATCCGGAAAAGAAACCTGATCGTCACGGTCCCGGGCGCGACGGGTGGTGCCCGGGTACCCTCGGCGGGTAGACCAGCGGAGGAGTGGCCGCTGTTTTTCCATGCTCGGTCGCGACGACCAGGAGTAAGGGAACGGACCGCCGATACGTGACGGCCCGCCTGAGGAGGACACAACGGGGCGCAGCGGCCCCGCTACATCAGCGCTTCGGCAGCTTGAAGGCCCAGAACGAGCCGCCCTGATTCACCTGTTTGGTCAGCTCCGCCATGTCGCCGCCCCACAGCGGCACGGCACCACCATAGCCGGACGCGATGCCGATGTACTGCTCGCCGTCCTGTTCCCACGTGATGGGCACCGAAACCACACCGGAGCCGGTCTGGAATTTCCACATTTCCTTACCGGTCCTGGCGTCGAATGCTTTGACGTAACCGTCGGACGTACCCGTGAACAACAGGCCGCCGGCAGTGGTCAGCGTACCGGCCCACAGCGGGAACTGCTCCTTGTGTTCCCAGGCGATCTTGCCGGTCTTCGGGTCGATCGCACGCAGGATGCCCACGTGGTCGTCGAACAGCTTCTTGATGCGGAAGCCCTGGCCGAGGTAAGCCGCACCTGCCTTGTAGGTGACGTTCTCCGCCCAGTAGTCCATCGCCCAGTGGTTACCCGGAATGTAGAACAGCTCGGTCGCCGGACTGTACGACATCGGCATCCAGTTGGTGCCGCCGAGGAAGGGCGGCGACACGAAAATGCTTTCGCCCTTGTCTTCGCCGGCCTTGGGCTTCGGCGGGTACTGGCTTTCGACGACGTTGGGCATGCCGGTCTTCAGGTCGAAACCCTTGGTCCAGGTGATGCCATCGACGAATGGCCAGGCGCCGATCAGGGCCGACTGCTTCCACGGGTAACCGGCGCCAGTGGCCAGCTTTTCGCGGTCGGTCACGAAAAAGTAGCCGTTGCGGTCGGCGTGCGCCGAAGCCTTCACCTGCTTGCCGGTCTTCGGGTCCTTGTACTCGAACAGCAGCACGGAGTTGTTGCCCGAGAAGTCCCAGGCGTCATTCGGCGTGTGCGAGAAGAAGCCCTTCAGTTCGCCGCTTGATGCATCGACATAGGCCTGGCCAGACGTGAACAGGCTGGGCCATTTGGACGGGCTGTCGCCTTCCTTGGTGCGCTTCCAGGTATTCCAGGGCGCCGGGTTGCCGGTACCGATCACGACCATGTTCTGTTCGACGTCGAACGAGGCAGTCTGCCAGGGGGCTCCACCGCCATGACTCCAGGCTTCGACCTTGCCGGTCGGCGAGCTGGGGTCATCCGGCCAGCTGGGTGCCTTGGCGTCGCCGGTCGGCGTGCTGTCCTTGCCGTTCAGGCGGCCCATGTGGCCTTCGACCATCGGCCGTGCCCAGATTTCCTCGCCGGTATCGACGTCGCGTGCGAACAGATAGCCGATCACGCCGAATTCGTCACCCGACGAGCCGTGCACCAGCATCACGCGGCCGCTCTTCTGGTCCTTCACGACGAACGGTGCGCCGGTCATCGTGTAGCCGATCTTGTGGTCGCCCCACTTCTTCGACCAGATGACCTTGCCGGTGTCCTTGTTCAGCGCGACCATGCCGGCGTCCAGCGTGCCGAAGTAGACCTTGTCGCCGTAGATGGCGGCGCCGCGATTGACCACGTCGCAGCACGGGCGGATGTCGTCAGGCAGGCGGTGCTCATAGGTCCACAGCCGCTTGCCGGTCCTGGCTTCGACGGCATACATGCGCGAATATGAACCGGTGATGTAAATGACGCCGTCGTGCACCAGCGCCTGACCCTGCTGGCCGCGCTGCTTTTCGCCACCGAAGGAGTAGGACCAGGCGGGGGAGAGCGCCGATACGGTCTTCGTGTTGATCTGCTTCAGCGGGCTGTGACGCTGGGCCTTCATGCCCAGTCCGTAGGTCAGCACGTCGCCGGTCGTCTTGTCGTCGTTGACGATGTCTTCCCAGCTCACCGTCTTTGCGGCGTGGGCCGGGCTGGCGAGCAGCGCGCCGAGCGCGATGCAAAGTGCCGGGTTCTTCAGTGAAAACGTTTTCATCCTGACTCCTCTTTCAGTGTGATGTGTCGTGTCGGCGTCGCAACTCGCCATGGCATCCGGGTGACGGGCTGCGGCACGCACTGCAGCGTAGGCAGGCCGGCCTCAAGCTGTTGGTAGAAAATGCCCGCTGAAGCAGGGAGTCGGTCCCGGTGTTGGCGGGTGTTCCACGGTTGAACACCTCGATGTCGTGCCCTGAGACAGCCGCATGGCGTTAAGCTCGCGCCTCGGATACGGATGGCTGATAGGCCGGAGGCCGATGCGGTCGATGGCCCTCGACTTGCTTGCCGGAACAGGGCGTTGCACTGACGCAAAGATCGATAACGAGGAGTGGATCCCGATGAAGCAGTTACTGATGGCGCTGGGTCTGGCGCTGGGGCTTTGCGCAGTTGCGGGCGCAGCCGACCCGCTCGGTTCGTCGCGCTGGCCCGACTTGCAGCGCGAATATGCCGGCAATGCGCCGGTCAGCTTCGATTCACGGATCGAGGTGCTGGCACCCAAGGTGGCGGAGGATTCGATGAACGTGCCGGTCACGATCAAGTTCCGGAACCTGCCCGACGTGAAGCGGGTGCTGGTCATCGCCGACTTCAACCCCATCGTCAAGGTGCTCGACTACCAGCCGCTGCTGGCGCAGCCCGGCCTGTCCTTCCGCATCAAGCTGCAGCAGGCCAGCCCGATCCGTGCGCTGGTGCAGACCGGCGACGGCAAGTGGTACGCAGGCGGCGCATGGGTCGATGCGGCCGGCGGTGGCTGCACGGCGCCCAGCACCGGGCGCAGCGCGCCTGGCTGGACCAGCACGCTGAACCAGGTGCAGGCGCGTGTCTTCCACGACGGCCAGAACCAGCGCGTGCGGCTGCGCATCATGCATCCGATGGATACCGGCCTCGCGCCGGGCATTCCGGCCTTCTACATAGAGCAGCTGGCGGTCGAGGACGCCAGTGGCGAGGCCATGCTGCGCATGGAAACCTTCGAGCCGCTGAGCGAAAACCCGGTGTTTTCGTTCGACCTGCCGGATACCGGCAAGGCGGCGCTGCGTGTGGTGGGCCGGGACAACAACGGCAACCGCATCGACGCGATGGTGCAGCCATGATCGGGCGGTTCCTGTTCGCCCTTTTGCTGGCCGGAGGAGCGCTGTTTGCGCAGGCGGCCGACAGGACTGGCGCTGACCGTTTCGACTACGGCCTCGTGCCGCAGAAGATCGCTGACAACAGCTGGGCTTTCGTCGGCAGGACCGAAGACATCACTCGAGACAATGGCGGCAACATCGTCAATACCGCGTTTGTCGTGACAACCGAGGGCGTTGTGGTGATCGACACCGGTCCGTCGCGTCGCTACGGCGAACAGATGCGGGCGGCCATCGCCCGCGTGACGGACCGTCCGGTCATCCGGGTGTTCAACACCCACCAGCACCCCGACCACTTTCTCGGCAATCAGTCATTCGCCGGCGTACCCACGGCGGCCCTGCCGGCTGCTCAGGCGGGCATGCGGGAGCAGGGCGGGGCGTTCGCCGACAACATGTACCGCATGGCAGGTGACTGGCTTGCCGGCACCGAGGTCACCGTTGCGGATCAGGCGGCCCAGGCGGGGCGGCTGACGATAGGCGGCCACGAATTCGAACTGATCGCGCTGGAAGGCCATACCGGAGGCGATCTGGCGATTTTTGACCGCACCACCGGCGTGCTGTACGCCGGTGACCTTGTCTTCCTCGACCGGGCACCGACCACGCCGCACGCCTCGATCACCCACTGGCGCGCCGCGCTCGACGCGCTGGCCGCACTCCCGGTGAAGCGCACACTGCCGGGTCATGGCCCGGTACATGACGACCGCCGTGGCGTCCTCCAGACTCGCGACTGGCTCGACTGGCTTGATGGCACGCTGAATAGTGCGGCAGCGAGCGGCATGGACATGGCCGAAGTGATGGTGCTGCCGCTGCCTGAACGTTTCGCGCAGATGCCGCTGGCGCGCAGCGAGTTCGAACGTTCGGTCACGCATCTGTACAGCCGCTACGAACAGCAGACGCTGAACACTGCAGTGCCGTCCCGATTGAAACAAAAATGAACACCTGACCTGTTTCGCGCCGCTCGCAAGGCGGCGCGACCGTATTTCCCCCTCGTTTGTACTTGGCCCGCTTCTTGCGATCGCTGCTAGCCGATCAAGGGAAGGCATCCCGGCAATCAAGAGACAAACTCACCACTGAGGAGGAAGTATGAAAGGTTTGCGTACCACGACGCTGTCCGGCGTCCTGCTGTCTGCATTCGCTGCGCTGGCTGCACCGCAGGTCATGGCCGGCGTCACCGACAAGGACATCGAAGCCGACGGCAAGACCACGACCAGCATCCTGTCGTGGGGCATGGGCACGGAAGGCCAGCGCTACAGCCCGCTCGACAAGATCAACGTGAAGAACGTCAAGAACCTGGTTCCGGCCTGGTCCTTCTCCTTCGGTGGTGAAAAGCAGCGCGGCCAGGAATCGCAGCCGCTGATCATCAACGGCAAGATGTACGTGACCGGCTCCTACTCGCGCCTGTACGCGCTGGACGCCAAGACCGGCACCAAGCTGTGGCAGTACGAACACCGCCTGCCGGACGGCATCATGCCGTGTTGCGACGTGGTGAACCGCGGCGCCGCCGCCTACGGCGATCTGGTCATTTTCAGCACGCTGGACGCGCAGCTCGTTGCACTCGACCAGAACACCGGCAAGGTCGTCTGGAAGGAAAAGATCGACGACTACCAGGCGGGTTACTCGAACACCGCCGCCCCGATCATCGCCAAGGGCCTGCTGCTGACCGGCGTGTCCGGCGGCGAATTCGGCGTCATCGGCCGCGTCGAAGCGCGCGACCCGAAGACCGGCAAGCTGGTGTGGGTCCGCCCGACCGTCGAAGGCCACATGGGCTACAAGTACGACGCGGCCGGCAACAAGACGGAAAACGGCATCAGCGGCACGCTGAACGCCACCTGGACCGGTGACCTGTGGAAGACCGGCGGCGCAGCCACCTGGCTGGGCGGCAGCTATGACGCGAAGACGGGTCTGGCCTACTTCGGTACCGGCAACCCGGCACCGTGGAACAGCCACCTGCGCCCTGGCGACAACCTGTATTCGTGCTCGACCGTCGCCATCGACGTGACCACCGGCCAGATCAAGTGGCACTTCCAGGGCACGCCGAACGACGGCTGGGATTACGACGGTGTGAATGAATTCGTCACCTTCGACATGAACGGCAAGCGCATGGGCGGCAAGGCCGACCGGAACGGCTTCTTTTATGTGCTGGACGCCAACACGGGCAAGTTCGAGCGCGGCTTCCCGTTCGTGAACAAGATCACCTGGGCCAAGGGTCTGGACGCCGATGGCAAGCCGATTTTCGATCCGGCCAATCGCCCCGGCGACCCGGCCAAAGGCGCTGACGGCAAGAAGGGCGAAGCCGTGTTCTCGGCACCGTCCTTCCTGGGCGGCAAGAACCAGATGCCGATGGCCTACAGTCCGGATACCGGCCTGTTCTACGTGCCGGCCAACGAGTGGGGCATGGAAATCTGGAACGAACCGATCACCTACAAGAAGGGTGCGGCGTACCTGGGTGCCGGCTTCACGATCAAGACCATCGAGGACAAGTACATCGGCGCCCTGCGCGCGGTGGATCCGAAGACCGGCAAGATCGTGTGGGAAGTCACCAACAACGCTCCGCTGTGGGGTGGTGTGATGACGACCAAGGGCGGTCTGGTGTTCTGGGGTACCCCGGAAGGCTTCCTGAAGGCAGCCGACGCAAAGACGGGCAAGGAAGTGTGGTCCTTCCAGACCGGCACCGGCGTCGTGGCTCCCCCGATCACGTGGGAGCAGGACGGCGAACAGTACGTCGCGGTCGCTACCGGCTGGGGCGGCGCCGTGCCGCTGTGGGGCGGCGACGTCGCCAAGAAGGTGAACTACCTGAATCAGGGTGGTTCGATGTGGGTGTTCAAGCTGCACAAGTAATCAGCAGGACGGACCAATGCAGGCACGGTGCTTGCATTGGTTTCTGTGCCGTGTCTGTTTCGGTGTTTTCAGGCACGGCAGCTCTTCAGCAGGACATGGCTCTTTAGCCGGCTCACAAGGCCGGCTTTTTTTTGCCTGTCAGTTGCCCGGCCGGGTGTGCCCGTCAGCCTTCCTTGAGCTTGCGGTACAGCGTGGTGCGGCTGATGCCGAGTTCGCGTGCCGTCGCTGCGACGTTGCCGTCGTTGCGCGACAGCGATTCACGGATCGCGCGCAGCGTCAGGCTATCCAGATCGCACGGCGCCCCGGCGCCGGTCGCGCCCTCCGTTGCGAGCCCGCTGCCGGCAGGCTGATGATCCAGCTCGTCGATGAAGTCGTCCGGCAGGTGCGGCCGGCCGATGACGCCATCGTCCGCCGCCATCACGCCTGCCGTGCGCAGCAGGTTGGCGAGCTGGCGCATGTTGCCCGGCCACGGATGGCGTTCGAATAGCTCAAGCACCTCGTCGTCGATGCTCAAGCCGCGCGGAATCGACGATTCACTATCGAGAATGCGCAGCACCAGCGCGCGCAGGTCAGTGCGATCGCGCAGCGGCGGCAGCATGACGGTCAGTCCGTTGAGCCGGTAGTACAGGTCGGCGCGGAACATGCCCTGTGCGACCAGATCTCGCAGCTTGCGGTGGGTGGCGCAGATGATGGACAGGTCGACCGGTGATGCGCGGCCGCTGCCCAGCGGCACCACGTTGCGTTCCTGCAGCACGCGCAGCAGGCGCGCCTGCAGCGCGAGCGGCATGTCGCCGATTTCATCCAGAAAAAGTGTGCCGCCATCGGCCTGCATGATACGGCCGGCATAGCCCTTGCGCCGGGCGCCGGTGAAGGCGCCATCTTCGTAGCCGAACAGTTCCGATTCGATCAGACCATCCGGAATCGCCGCACAGTTGACCGCCACAAAGTTCTGGTCACGACGCGGTCCTTCGTCGTGGATGGCGCGCGCCAGCAGTTCCTTGCCGGTACCGGTCTCGCCCTGGATCAGCACCGGAATATCGCGGCCGAGCACGCGCTTCACCTTTTCCACGACGGCATTCATCTGCGCGTCACCGGTGCTCAGGCGCTCCAGGCCGCGATCGGCATCGGCTGGCGGCCGCAGCGAAGCCCCTGTAAAACCGTCATGGCGAGAAACCTCCATGCTGAAAACACGGGCCGGCGGGCGTGCCAGCACGCCCGGCCGCGGCCGGCCGAAGAGTGTTCGGCCGCCGAACAGGCGCAACTCAATGATGTCCGTGCCGCGCATCAGCGGGTCGTACAGCGCGCTCAGTGACTTGTCGAACATCGACGAAAAGCTGTGGTTCATCAGTTCGGCATGGCTGCGGCCGATCAGCCTGCAGGCGCTGCGGTTGGCAGACAGCACGCGGCCCTCCTGGTCGAACGCAAGCAGCGCCTCGAATACCGTGCCGATCAGTTCGTGCTGGACGTGGCAGTGCAGCAGGAAGCCTTCCGGAAAGGCATGCGCAAACAACTGATTCTCGATCGTCTGAACAGCCAGATTGATCAGCGCCAGACTGTGGTGCGACGGCGTGCGCGAATCGCCGGTCACGTCGAGCACGCCCAGCATACGGCTGCACGGATCGAAAATCGGAGACGCCGAACAGCTAAGGAAGTGGTTGGCGGAAAAGAAATGCTGTGAGCCATGCACCGACACCGGCGCCTGTTCGACCAGCGCAGTGCCGATGGCATTGGTGCCCTTGCTTTCTTCCGACCACTCGACGCCCGGCGACAGTGCCACTTTCGACGCGCGGTCCAGAAAGCTCTGGTCGCCGACCGAATGAATGATGAAGCCGGAGGCGTTGGTCAGCACGATCATGCTGCCGGAGCGGGCGATCTGCGCGTACAGGCCGTTCATGACCGGTGCTGCGTGCTTGAGCAGAGATTCGTTGCGCTCACGCTCGGTCAGCAGGACGTCACGGCGCGCACGCTCGACCTCCTTGCTGCAACTGTCGGCGTCGAGGCCGCGATTGATGCAGCGACTCCAGGACGTTTCGATCAGGGTCGGCAGCACACCAGCGGGCACTTCGCCCGCGCTGCGCATGATTTCGTGGGCCTGCGCACTGCGCACGCCTTCAGGCGTTGTCAAATCCATGCTCTCCTCCGAACCTTGAACCACGCGCGATGGCCGGTGATGCCGGCTCTGGCGTGTGACGCGACGGGCGACTGATAGTGCCCTGCAAACTGTTCATGCAAGATAGTAAGGCCTGAAGCATCGCCGCACCTAGGGTCTGTTCGCATTTGATTCGTGCGTTATGCTCCCCGGGGGGCAACCTGCGGGCGCTCAGTGCGCCTTGCCCTGCGACGCGGTGGCTGAATGCGTGATGTGCGAATCAAATGCGAACAGACCCAGGGCATACCTGCACCCACACTCCTGGGGCATTATGGCGACCGCTGTAAGCGCCGCTGCCGCGCCATGCGTTGTTTTCGCTGCGTTGCCGCTCGGCAAGCGCTTGAGTTTAACGTGGCACGCATCCTGCTAACCCGCTGGGGTCGCATATTGTGTTGCAGTAACGGATATTTACGGAGGAGTGATGAAAGCAGGTAACCGGATTTTGAAGGCAACGCTGGCTTGTACCGCGTTGATGGTGTTGGGCGCGGCGACCACGATGCGCGTCGAGGCACACGGCGACGTGGTGCCGCAGGCGGTCGACGTCAGTGCGCTGAAGCCGCTCGGCGCGGAATGGATGAAGGAAAACCCCTATCGTGGCGACAAGGAAGCCATCCGTGTCGGTACTTCGGCCTACAACCAGAACTGCGCGCGCTGCCACGGACTGGAAGCCATCAGCGGCGGTATCGCACCGGATCTCCGGATGTTGCCGCTCGACGCCGAAACCGACGATTATTTCATCAACACGGTCCGCCGCGGACGCGTGCGCAACGGCGCTGTATACATGCCGCCGTTCGAAGGCATGATGGCGCAGGAAGCCATGTGGGCCATCCGCAGCTATCTCGATACGCGCTACGAACCGTAAGCGTCAACGCGGCGCTTTCTGCGTCGCAACTGTCCAGATGTCCAGATTCTGGACATCTGGACGCCTTGAACACACTCGCCGCACTCAATCCCCTCGCTGACCCGCCGAAAGGCTCACCGCGGGGAAAATCCGGGCGGTAAAATATGAAGCGGTTTTCATAGCCGGCGCACCCGTGCGTCGAACTACACAAAGATTCGCCCAGAATGTGGAGGAGCGACTGAACATGCAGAAATCACTACATATCGACCCCTTGAAATGCACCAGCTGCCTGCAGTGCGAAATGGCCTGTTCATTCGAGAACTACGGGGTCTTCAACAACTCGCTGTCGCGCATCAAGGTATTCGAGTTCCATCACACCGGCGCCAAGGTGCCTTACACCTGTACGCAGTGTGACGAAGCCTGGTGCATGCACGCCTGTCCCGTCGAGGCGATCAAGCTCGACAAGACCAATGGCGCCAAGGTCGTGCTTGAGGATGTCTGTGTGGGCTGCAAGGTATGCACGATTGCCTGTCCGTTCGGCACCGTGAATTACGTCGCCGAAACCGGCAAGGTGCAGAAGTGCGATCTGTGCGGTGGCGAGCCGGCCTGTGCCGAAGCCTGTCCGACCGGTGCCATCACGTATGTCGATGCCAACTGGACCGGGCTGGAGCGCATGCGCCAGTGGGCCGACAAGCTCGGCAACCCGTCTGCCTGACCACCGAAAGGGATACTGACATGGCATGGACACGTAAAATCCTCCGCGTGAATCTGACCGACCGCACCTGTACGAGTGAGCCGCTCAACATGGAGTGGGCACACGACTATCTGGGTCAACGCGGACTGGCGACGAAATACCTGGCGTCGGAAATCGATCCGAAGGTTGATCCGCTGTCGCCGGACAACAAGATCATCTGGGCGACCGGCCCGCTGACCGGCACGATGGCCTCGACCGGCGGCCGCTACTCGGTCGTCACCAAGGGCCCGCTGACCGGCGCCATCGCCTGTTCGAATTCCGGTGGTTACTTCGGCGCCGAGCTGAAGTTCGCCGGCTGGGACATGGTCATCATCGAAGGCCGCGCGTCGAGCCCGGTCTATCTGTCGATCGAGAACGACAAGGTCGAACTGCGCGATGCCTCCCATCTGTGGGGCAAGACCGTGTGGGAAACCGAAGGCCAGATCAAGTCGGAACACCAGGACCCGCAGATCCGCGTGTCCTGCATCGGCCGCACGGGCGAGAACGGTGTGCTGTACGCCGCAATCGTCAATGACCTGCATCGTGCCGCCGGCCGCTCCGGCGTCGGCGCCGTCGCCGGTTCGAAGAACCTGAAGGCGATCGCGGTGCGCGGCACGCTCGGCGTCGGCAACATTGCCAACCCGAAGGAATTCATGAAGGTCACCTTCGAGAAGAAGAAGATCCTCAAGGAAAACGCGGTCACCGGGCAGGGGCTGCCGACCTACGGCACGCAGGTTCTGATGAACGTGATCAACGAAATCGGCGCCATGCCGACGCGCAACCACAAGGATGTGCAGTTCGAAGGCGCGCGCAAGATTTCAGCTGAAGCGATGCACGAGCCGCGCGAAAGCGACGGCAAGGCGCAACTGGTGAACAACCAGGCCTGTTTCGGCTGCACCATCGCCTGTGGCCGCATCTCAAAGATCGACGCCACGCACTACACGGTGGTCAACAGCCCGAAGTACTGGGGTGCATCCGGCGGTCTGGAATACGAAGCCGCGTGGGCGCTTGGCTGTGCCAACGGTGTCGATGACCTCGATGCGCTGCAGTACGCGACCATGCTCTGCAACGAAGACGGTTTCGACCCGATTTCCTTCGGCGCGACCATCGGTGCCGTGATGGAACTGTATGAAATGGGCGTGCTGACGAAGGAAGAGATCGGCATCGAAGCGCCCTTCGGTTCTGGCAAGGCGCTCACTTTCCTGACTGAAATCACCGCACGTGGCGAAGGCTTCGGCAAGGTCATCGGTCTCGGTTCGAAGCGGCTTTGCGAGAAATACGGTCATCCGGAACTGTCGATGTCGGTCAAGGGCCAGGAGTTTCCGGCCTACGACGCGCGCGCGGTGCAGGGCATGGGCCTGACCTACGCAACCTCGAACCGCGGTGCCTGCCACCTGCGTTCGTACACGATTTCGTCCGAAGTGCTGGGTATTCCGGTCAAGACCGATCCGCTGACTACCGAAGGCAAGCCGGCGCTGGTCAAGGCTTTCCAGGACGCGACAGCGGTGGTCGATTCGACCGGCCTGTGCGTGTTCACGACCTTTGCCTGGGCGCTGTCGGACATCCAGCCTCAGCTGCAGGCGGCGTGCGAAGGCGACTGGTCGATGGAAAAGCTGGACCTGATGGGCGAGCGCATCTGGAACATGGAGCGCCAGTTCAACAACGCGGCCGGATTCACGCGCAAGGACGACGATCTGCCGGCGCGCCTGAAGACGGAAGCGGCCAAGGTCGGTCCGGCCAAGGGCCTGGTTTCGGGCATCGACAAGATGATTCCCGAATACTACGACCTGCGCGGCTGGGATACGGAAGGTCGCCCGACCGCGGAAACCGTCGCCCGCCTGGGTCTGTGATCGGGTTTTACCCCTGACCTCGCCGCGCCCTTCGGGGCGCGGCGCATTTCGACAGGAACAAACATGAAACACGTGATCATCGGCAACGGCCCGGCCGGCGTGGTGGCCGCAGAGGCCCTGCGCCGCGCGGATGCGTCGGCCGACATCGTCATGATCGGCGATGAGCCGGAGCGCCCGTATTCGCGCATGGCCATTCCCTCCCTGCTGGTCGGCAACATCGAAGAGAAGGGCACCTGGCTGCGCAAGACCGACGGCCACTTCGAGTCGCTGCGCATTCGCGAAGTGCTCGGGCGCGCGAAGGCGGTCGACACTGCCGGCCGCACGGTACATCTCGAGGACGGCACCGCATTGCCGTATGACCGGTTGCTGATCTGCACGGGTTCGCACCCGCTGCGCCTGCCCGTACCGGGCATCGATTCGCCCAATGTTCACAGTTGCTGGACGCTAGAAGATGCGCGCCACATCGCCGCCAAGGCCAAGAAGGGTGCGCGCGTGCTGCAGATCGGCGCCGGCTTCATCGGCTGCATCATCATGGAGGCGCTTGCCTCACGCGGCGTGAAGCTCGACATCGTCGAAATGGGCGACCGCATGGTGCCGCGCATGATGACGTCCAAGGCGGGCAGCATGATCGCGCGCTGGGTCGAACAGAAGGGTGTGACCGTCCATACGAAGGCGCGTGTCACGGCGATCCGTCAGGACGGCGATGCCCTGGTCGCCACGCTCGGTGACGGCAAGGAAGTGGTGGCCGACCTGATCATCGCGGCCGCCGGCGTCAAGCCCAATGTTGCCTTTCTGGAAGGCAGCGGCGTTGCCTGCGCGACCGGCATCCTGATCGACGAACGATGCGAAACCAATGTACCGGGCGTGTTCGCGGCGGGGGACGTGGCCGAAGCGATCGATTTCTCGACCGGCGAACGCCTGGTCAACGCCATTCAGCCGAACGCGGTCGATCAGGGCCGCATCGCGGCCATGAACATGGCCGGCCGCAGCACGCAATCGCAGGGCACCATGGCGATCAACGTACTCGACACGCTGGGTCTGATCTCCGCGTCGTTCGGCCAGTGGTGGGGTGCCGACGGTGGCGATGCGGTCGAAATGATCGACGACAAGCGCTTCCGCTACATCAGCCTGCAGTTCAAGGAAGATGTACTCGTCGGTGCGACCTCGATCGGCCTGACCGACCACGTCGGTGTACTGCGCGGCCTGATCCAGACGCGCACGCCGCTCGGCACCTGGAAGGAACGCCTGATGCAGGACCCGCTGCGCGTCATGGAAGCCTATCTGTCGAGCGCCCAGGCGCAGAGTGCTGCGCCGATCGCCGGGGTTGCGCACTGACGATGCGGGTGACGCTGAAGCTCTATGCCTCGCTGTCGGATTTTCTGCCGGACGAGGCGAAGCGCACCAACGAGTGGCCGATGGAGGTCGCCGACGGCACCACCGTCGGCGACCTGATCGATCGCCATCAGCTGCCCAAGCGCCTTGTCCATCTGGTGCTGGTGAATGGTCACTACATTCCGCCGGCCAGCCGCGAAGCGCATCCGCTGGTCGAGAATGACGTGCTGGCCATCTGGCCGCCGGTGGCCGGCGGGTGAGCATGGCGTTTCCGCTGAAGCCGGCCGAACTGGAATCGGGGCGCGTCGAGCGCGTCATGAGTATCGGTCGCGCCGAATTCTTCGACATGCTGCCCGGCGCGGTCGGGCTGCCACTGGTGCATCGTGGCGAGCAGGTCAGCGGCAAGACCTGGCAACTGACAGCCGAGGAACTGCCTGCGCTGAACATCGGCCTGCTCAGCCTTCCAAGACTGCGCGTGCAGATCGAGTTTCCGTCCCGTGACGGCGCCGTGATGCAGGATTTCATGGCGCGCTTCGACCGCCACTTCCAGCGCGGCGGCGGCTAATTTGCCGCCGGTGTCGCCCAAGCCGGGCGGCTCGGGGTATCATTCGGCGTGGCGGGTCTCCCCGCATCGTGGCGCGGTGAATCTGGTCAGGTCCGGAAGGAAGCAGCCACAGCTGCTCACCATGAGTGCCGGGGGTCAGGCTCGCCACCCCTCCTTTTTTGCTGGATCCGTCTCCCGGGTTTCCATCCTTCCCCTCCCGCCAGCGTTCCGATGAGTTATCAGGTTCTAGCGCGCAAGTGGCGTCCCCGCAGCTTCGACACGCTGATCGGTCAGGACCATGTCGTGCGCGCACTGACCCATGCCCTGGAACAGCAACGCCTGCATCACGCTTATCTGTTTACCGGCACACGCGGCGTCGGCAAGACGACGATCGCCCGCATTCTCGCCAAGAGCCTGAACTGCGACACCGGCATCACGGCGAAGCCGTGCGGCGTCTGTGCCGCCTGCACCGAGATCGATGCCGGGCGCTTCGTTGACTACGTCGAAATGGACGCCGCGTCCAACCGCAGCGTCGACGACATGGCGGCCCTGCTCGAAAAGGCGGCTTACGCCCCGGCGCGCGGCCGCTACAAGGTCTACATGATCGACGAAGTCCACATGCTGACCGGCCACGCCTTCAACGCGATGCTGAAGACGCTCGAAGAGCCGCCGGAGCATGTGAAGTTCATCCTTGCGACGACCGATCCGCAGAAGATTCCGGTCACGGTGCTGAGCCGCTGCCTGCAGTTCAACCTGAAGCAGATGCAGCCGGACGCGATCGTGCGTCACCTGTCCGCCGTGCTCGACGCCGAACAGGTCGAATACGAGCCCGCGGCACTGCGGCCGATTGCCAAGGGCGCTGCCGGATCGATGCGCGACGCGCTGTCGTTGCTCGACCAGGCGATCGCCCATGGTGCCGGCCGGCTGATCGAGCAGGATGTGCTCGACATGCTGGGCACCGTCGGTGACGAACACCTCTACCTCGTGCTCGATGCGCTCATCGCCGGCGACGGCGCCGCATTGATGGCGCTGACCGAACAGATGCGCGCGCGCAGCGTTGATTTCGATCAGGCGTTGCGCGAACTGGCTGTGCTGCTGCACCGCGTCGCCATGGCGCAGCGTGTACCCGACGCCATCACCGACGACGTCGAGCGCCTGCGTCTCGCGCCCTATGTCGCCGCAATGGATGCCGAATCGGTGCAACTGGCCTACCAGATCGTCGTGCAGGGCTGCAATGATCTGCCGATGGCGCCCGACGAGGTGACCGGCTTTTCGATGACCTTGCTGCGCCTGCTGGCCTTCCGTCCCGACACGCCGCCGCCGCTGGCGGCCACACCGCGCGGGCAGAGTGCCGCGCTGCAGGCGCCACCGCGCGTGGCCCGCGCCAGCGCGCCGCTGCCGCCGGTCGTTGCGCCGACGCCAGCCGTCGCGCCCGTGCCGGTCGAGCGCGAACCGCTCGCGCAGGTATCCGCGTCGCCGCACGTTGAGGCACCTTCCGCGTTTTCGTCCGATGCGGTGCCTTCGCCCGCGCCCGCGGAAGTCCAGGCCGTCGGTGCGGTGCTGCACTCCAACGAAGACTGGCATGCACTGGTCGACCGGCTCGACATCGTGGCGCTGACGCGCCAGCTCGCGCACCAGTGCGAATGGCTGGGCAGCGACGGCGGACGCATCCGCCTGCGCCTGCCGCGCGAGATGGCACATCTGGTCAGCAGCGCGCAGGATAAGTTGCGTGCCGCCGTGCAGTCCGCGCTCGGGGTCCCGGTGCAGCTGCAGTTCGAACACGGCGCCCCGGTGTCGCAGACCGTGGCGCAGCGACTGTCCGCCGAACAGCAAGCGCGCGAGCAGCAGGCGCGCGAGACGATGCGGAACGACCCCTTCGTTCAGCAGGTCATTGAACAGTTTGATGCCCGGCTGATCGAAGACTCGATAAAACCACTTTGAGGATCGCACCATGATGAAAGGTGGCATCGGTGGCCTGATGAAACAGGCCCAGCAGATGCAGGAAAACATGAAGAAGATGCAGGACCAGCTGGCGACCGTCGAGGTCGAGGGCCAGTCCGGTGCCGGCATGGTGAAGGTCGTCATGACCTGCAAGCACGACGTGCGTCGCGTCAGCATCGATCCGTCCGTCATGGATGACCGCGAAATGCTTGAAGACCTGCTGGCCGCAGCGGTGAACGACGCCGTGCGTCGGGTCGAGGCGACCACGGCAGAGAAGATGTCCGGCTTCACGTCCGGTCTGAACCTGCCGCCCGGCTTCAAGCTGCCGTTCTGATTCCCGTACTGCGCGGATGACGCCGGGTGTACTCGACGAGCTGGTGAACGCACTGCGATGCCTGCCATCGGTCGGCCCGAAAAGTGCGCAGCGCATGGCGTTTCACCTGCTGCAGCGCGATCGGCAGGGCGCCGAAAAGCTGGCCCGTGCACTCGGCCAGGCGCTCACCCGGCTGCACAACTGTGTGCGCTGCAATACCTTCACCGAACTCGAGGTGTGCGAGCGCTGTGCCTCGCCGCGCCGCGATGCGTCGCTGCTGTGCGTCGTCGAAAGCCCGGCCGACATGCTGATGATGGAGCAGACGCAGAGCTATGCCGGCCTGTATTACTGCCTGATGGGGCGCATCGCGCCGCTGGAAGGTGTCGGTCCGCGCGAACTGCGTCTCGAGCGCCTGCTTGAACGCGCGGCCGATCCGCAAGTAACTGAAGTCATTCTGGCCACCAATTTCACCAATGAAGGCGAAGCCACCGCGCACTATCTTGGCGAAATGCTGCGTGCGCGCGGCCTTGCGGTGAGCCGCATCGCGCGTGGCCTGCCGGTCGGTGGCGAACTGGAACACACCGACATCGGCACCATCGCCCAGGCGCTGTCGGAGCGCCGGCCCGCATGAGTGATCCGGCTGTCAGACCGCTGTCCGGCCTGAAAGTGGTCGAACTGGGCACCTTGATCGCCGGTCCGTTCGCATCACGCATCCTGGCCGAATTCGGGGCCGAAGTGGTCAAGATCGAGTCGCCCGATGGCGGAGATCCGCTGCGCAAATGGCGCCTGCTGTATGAAGGCACGTCGCTGTGGTGGTTCGTGCAGGCGCGCAACAAGAAGTCGGTCACGCTCAACCTGAAACACCCGGACGGTCTCGACGTGCTGCGTCGCCTGCTGGCGGACGCCGACGTACTGGTCGAAAACTTCCGCCCCGGCGTGCTGGACAAGCTCGGCTTGCCGGAAGCCGTGCTGCGCGAACTCAATCCTTCGCTGGTGATCGTCCGTCTGTCGGGATTCGGTCAGACCGGCCCGATGGCCGAACAGCCCGGTTTCGGCGCCATCGGCGAATCGATGGGCGGCCTGCGCTACATCACAGGCTTCCCGGACCGACCGCCGGTCAAGGTCGGCATTTCGATCGGTGATTCGATCGCTGCGCTGTGGGGTGTCATCGGTGCGCTGATGGCACTGCGCCACCGAGATGCCACCGGCGGGCGCGGAGCGGGGCAGGGCCAGACCGTTGACGTCGCCCTGTACGAAGCCGTTTTCGCGATGATGGAAAGCATGTTGCCGGAGTTCGACGTGTTCGGCTTCATCCGCGGCCGTACCGGCAACATCATGCCCGGCATCACGCCGTCGAACACCCATACGGCCCGTGACGGCCGCCACATCATCATCGGCGGCAACGGCGATGCGATCTTCAAGCGCCTGATGCTGGCCGTCGGTCGCCCCGATCTCGCCGCCGACCCTTCACTCGCCGACAACGCAGGCCGCGATGCGCGGCGCGACGAAATCTATGCGCTGATCGACACCTGGGTGGCCGGGCGCGAGGGCGACGAAGTGCTGCGCGTGCTGGGCGAAGCCGACGTACCGGTCAGTCGGGTGTATTCGATTGAGGACATCGTCGCTGATCCGCAGTTTCTCGCGCGCGCCATGTTCGAGACGCTGGAACTGCCGGACGGCCGACCATTCAAAGCGCCAGCGGTGGTGCCGCGGCTGTCGCAAACGCCCGGGGGTACCGAGTGGATCGGCCCTGAGCTCGGAGCGCACACCGACGAGGTGCTCGCCGGACTTGGCATCGAACCTGCGCACATCGCGCGCATGCGCGAACAGGGCGCGCTGTGAGCCGATACGCCGCGCGACGGGCTTGCATCGCACCGTTGCGTCGCACCGGAAGGCTGTTGGGGGTTTAAAGCAGTGGTCTCTTGGGGGTATAATCGCAGGTTGCGCAGAATCAATTGTTTCGACGGGGTGAAGCATGAGTGGCAATGAGAAAAAAATGGATTGCGGGCGCCGCAATCTGCTCGTGGCAACCGCCTGTGCGGGTGGCGTTGCAGGACTTGCAGTCGCAGTTCCCTTTCTGACCAGTCTGGCTCCTTCGGAACGCGCGAAAGCCGCAGGCGCTCCGGTCGAGGTGGATGTGTCCAAACTCGCTCCGGGCGAAATGACCACTGTCGAGTGGCAGGGCAAACCGGTGTGGATCCTGCGTCGTACGCCGGAACAGCTCGAAGCCCTCACGAAGATCGAGGAAAAGCTGGCGGATCCCAAATCGGAACGCAACCCGTCCGAATTCACTCCCGAATACGCCCGCAACGTGCAGCGCGCCCGCGAAGATCGCGCCGAGTTCGCGGTGCTTGTGGCGATCTGTACCCACCTCGGCTGTTCGCCTTCGGGCCCGTTCGCATCGGGTTCCAACGCGCAGCTCGGCGACGTCGCCGGATTCGTGTGCCCCTGCCACGGCTCCAGCTTCGACCTCGCAGGTCGCGTATTCAAGGCAATGCCGGCGCCGGACAACCTCGCGGTGCCGCCTTACATGTTCCTGTCCGACAGCCGAATCCTGGTCGGCCAGGACACCAAGGAGGGTTGAGCGATGGCAGGCGAAAAGGTTGTAACGACTACCGGCCTGCTGGGCTGGATCGACCAGCGTTTCCCGCTGACGTCGATGTACAAGGAACATCTGGCGGAGTACTACGCGCCGAAAAACTTCAATTTCTGGTACTTCTTTGGTTCGCTCGCACTGCTCGTGCTGGTGATCCAGGTCGTCACAGGCATCTTCCTGGTGATGCACTTCAAACCGGACGCGTCACTGAATGCGTCGGGTGTTCCGGTGGCTTTCGCCAGCGTCGAATACATCATGCGCGACGTGCCGTGGGGCTGGATGATCCGCTACATGCACTCGACCGGTGCTTCGGCGTTCTTCGTCGTGGTCTATCTGCACATGTTCCGCGGGCTGTTGTACGGCTCATACCGCAAGCCACGCGAACTGGTGTGGATCTTCGGTTGCGCGATCTTCCTGCTGCTGATGGCAGAAGCCTTCATGGGCTATCTGCTGCCCTGGGGACAGATGTCGTACTGGGGTGCCCAGGTCATCATCAACCTGTTCTCGGCCATTCCGGTCATTGGAAACGACCTGTCGATCTGGCTGCGTGGCGACTATGTGATCGGTGATGCGACGCTGAACCGCTTCTTCTCTTTCCACGTGATTGCCGTGCCGCTGGTGCTGATCGGCCTCGTTGCCGCGCACATCATCGCGCTGCACGAAGTCGGTTCGAACAATCCGGATGGTGTGGACATCAAGAAGCACAAGGACCCCAAGACAGGCATTCCGCTCGACGGCATTCCGTTCCACCCGTATTACACGGTGAAGGACATCGTCGGTGTCGTGGTCTTCCTGATCTGCTTCTCTGCGGTCGTGTTCTTCGCGCCCGAGTTCGGCGGCTACTTCCTGGAATACAACAACTTCATTCCGGCCGACCCGCTGAAGACGCCGTCGCACATCGCGCCGGTGTGGTACTTCACTCCGTTTTATTCGATCCTGCGCGCCAACACGGTGAATTTCTTCTGGGTCGATGCGAAGCTTTGGGGTGTGATCTTCATGGGCCTGTCCGTGATGATCTTCTTCCTGCTGCCCTGGCTTGATCGCTCGCCGGTGAAGTCGATCCGCTACCGCGGCCCGATCTACAAGGCGGCGCTGACCATCTTCATCATTGCCTTCCTGATCCTGGGTTATCTGGGCGTGCAGGCACCGACGCCGATGGGCACGCTGGTGTCGCAGATCTGCACGATCATCTACTTCCTGTTCTTCATCGCGATGCCTTGGTACACCGCGATCGACAAGACGAAGCCCGTACCTGATCGCGTGACCGGACACTGAAAGCCAGACAGATCATGAAACAACTCAAAAACCTGTTTCTGGGCGCCCTGTTCGCCCCCTTGGTTGCGATGGCCGCAGGCGGCCACGTACAACTCGATCGCGCACCGACCGAGAAATTCCGTGACGCCCTTGCGATCCAGCGCGGCGCGCAGATGTTCGTCAATTACTGCCTGAACTGCCACTCGGCCTCGTACATGCGCTACAACCGCCTGAACGACGTCGGTCTGACAGACGAGCAGATCAAGGACAACCTGCTGTTCGCAGCCGACAAGGTCGGTGAAACGATGCGCGTCGGCATGACGCGCGCCGACGGCATCAAGTGGTTCGGTGCAGCACCGCCCGACCTGAGCGTGGTTGCACGTTCGCGCGCCTCGGGTGATGGCAGCGGCGCAGACTGGCTGTACACCTACCTGCGCGGCTTCTATCGTGACGACGCCCGCCCGACCGGCTGGAACAACACGGCCTTCGCCAACGTCGGCATGCCGCACGTCCTGTACGAACTGCAGGGCGAGCAGACTGCGAAGCACGTGAAGGTGTCCGATGGTCACGGTGGCGAAATCGATTCGCTGCAGATCGAACTGACGAAGCCGGGCAAACTCAGCAAGACCGAGTACGATTCGGCGATCGGCGATCTGGTTGCCTACCTTGTTTTCATGGCCGAACCTGGTGCCGAAAAGCGTCGCCAGACCGGCCTGCTCGTCATCCTCGGTCTTTCCGTCCTGCTCACGCTGGCATACCTGCTCAAGCGCGAGTACTGGAAAGACGTCCATTAATCAAATACGCCCGAAAGTCATGCAAGCTCTCGGTCATCGCGAAGCGACCCCATCACGCGTTCGTCGCGTGGTGCGGGATGCCGAGTACTCCTGGGGTGTCAACACGATGATGAATCTGTACTCGGGGACCACCGATCCCTTTTCCCATCGCTGCCGTATTGTCCTCTACGAAAAAGGCATGGATTTCCAGGTCATCGATGTCGACCTGTACAACAAGCCGGAAGACATTGCGGTCATCAATCCATACAACCGCGTGCCGGTGCTGGTTGATCGCGACCTCATCCTGTACGACTCCAACATCATCAATGAGTACATCGACGAGCGCTTTCCGCACCCGCAACTGATGCCGCCGGACCCGATCATGCGGGCCCGCGCGCGTCAGCTTCTGCACACGGTCGAGAACGAACTGTTCTCGCACATCGAGCCGCTGGAAAAGAATGCGCGTACGGCTGACAAGTCCCGCGCGCACCTGCGCGATCGTCTTACCGAGCTCACGGCGATCTTCGCCAAGCAGAAGTACATGCTGGGCGAGGAATTTTCCATGCTGGACGTTGCCATTGCTCCATTACTATGGCGACTTGACCACTACGGTATCGAACTTCCAAAGTCTGCCGCGCCTCTGATGAAGTACGCTGAACGTATCTTTTCCCGCCAAGGGTTCATCGATGCGCTCACGCCGTCCGAAAAAGTGATGCGTCGCTAGGCTGTCAGGAGTGTTCGTTCAAACTGCATGGATGTGATGAGTTCCGTTTCGACCAAGCCCTATCTGCTCCGTGCGCTGTTCGACTGGTGTGCGGACCAGGGGCTCACGCCTTACATCGCGGTCGTCGTAGACGAGCGCGCGGGCGTTCCACGCCAGTACGTCAAGGATGGCCAGATCATCCTGAATATCGGGCGCGAGGCGGTTCACCAACTGGTCATGGGCAACGAACTGATCACCTGCTCGGCACGTTTCGGCGGCGTCGCGCAGGAATTGACCATCCCGATTGATTGTGTTGCTGCAATCTATGCGCGCGAGAACGGTCACGGTATGGCATTCGAAGTCACGCCGGGTCAGACCGTTCGCGCTGATGTCGCGCCAGCGGCGGCATCCGAGCGCAGCGAACAGCCCGTGCTCACCACACCGGACAAGCCGGCCGGCCGGTCGCACCTTCGCCGCATCAAGTAGCACGCCTTTTCGCGCTGCGGCCTCGCGGCGCGCGTTCTGACCTCTGAGGCGCCCTTTCTCGAGCACCCGGATTCCGGGAGGCGCATTGCCGACCGAACAGCCGGCGTACGCGGTAAAATCGCGTTCCTTTCCGTTTCAGTCCACTCCGCCGATGAAAACAACCTTTCTCGATTTTGAACAGCCGATCGCCGAACTTGAGGCGAAAATCGAGGAGTTGCGTTTCGTGCAGGACGATTCGGCGGTCGATATCTCGGAAGAGATCGCCCGGCTTGAAGCAAAGAGCCAGTCGCTCACCAAGGACATCTACGCCAAGCTCACGCCGTGGCAGATCGCCCAGGTGGCGCGCCATCCGCAGCGTCCGTACTCGCTCGATTACTTCCGCCTGATGTTCACCGAATTCCAGGAACTGCATGGTGACCGTTCGTTCGCCGATGACCACGCCATCGTGGGCGGCATCGCCCGCTTCAACGGCCACGCCTGCATGGTGATCGGTCACCAGAAGGGGCGCGACACGAAGGAAAAGATCCATCGCAACTTCGGCATGCCGCGTCCCGAGGGCTACCGCAAGGCGCTGCGTCTGATGAAGCTGGCCGAGAAATTCGGCATGCCGGTGTTCACCTTCATCGACACGCCGGGCGCCTACCCCGGCATCGACGCCGAAGAGCGCGGCCAGTCCGAAGCCATCGGCCACAACCTCTACGCCATGGCCGAACTGCGCGTACCCATCATTGCCACCATCATCGGCGAGGGGGGCTCGGGCGGCGCATTGGCGATCGCCGTGGCCGACACCTTGTTGATGCTGCAGTACTCGACCTATTCGGTCATTTCGCCGGAAGGCTGTGCGTCCATTCTGTGGAAAAGCGCCGACAAGGCGGCCGACGCCGCGGAGATCATGGGCATCACCGCGTCGCGCCTGAAAACCCTGGGGCTGATCGACAAGGTCGTGAACGAACCCGCAGGTGGCGGACATCGCGACCACGCCACCGTTGCCGCGTCGCTCAAGCGCGCACTGGCCGAAGCGCAGCGGCAACTTGCCGATCTCACCCCGACCCAGCTGGTGGAGCGCCGCATCGAGCGACTGATGTCCTATGGCAAATTCAAGGAGCAGGCTGTCGCCTGACCTGTCCGGCTCGATTGCCGCCGCGCTCGCGGCGCACTGCCCCGACGGCAGCCGCCTGTTGCTCGGCTACAGCGGCGGGCTCGACTCAACCGTACTGCTGCACGGCCTGGCGTTGTTGCGTGCGCAGCACGGCTGGCAGCTCGAATGTGCCCACGTTAACCACGGCCTCAGTCCGAACGCGGATCGCTGGGCGGATATCTGCGCCGCGCAGTGTCGGGTGCTCGACCTGCCGCTCAGCGTGCTGCGCGTCGAGGTGTCGCGTGTCTCGCCCGACGGTCTCGAATGTGCCGCACGCGACGCGCGCTATGCGGCGCTGCACGCGCATGCGCGTGATCGCGGCCACGTCACGCTGCTGACCGCCCACCACGCTGACGATCAGGCGGAAACGCTGCTGCACAACATGGTGCGCGGCGCAGGACTGCTCGGGCTGGCCGGCATGCCCGCCTGGCGCGCCGCCGACGGCGTTCGCGTCGCAACGCTGCGGCCGCTGCTCGGCGTGCCGCGCAGCGCGCTCGAAGCCCATGCACAGGCGCACGGCCTGATGTGGATCGACGACGAATCCAATGCCGATACCCGTTACGCCCGCAATTACCTGCGCCGTGACGTGTTGCCGGTGCTGACCGCGCGCTGGCCGCGGGCGCCCGAAGCGATGGCCGGCGTCGCGCGACGTCTGGCCGAAGCGCAAACCCTGCTCGACGAACTCGCCGCGCGCGATGCCGAAGCCATCGCCGAAGCCGCGCAGTGGGGCCGCTGCTACCGGCTAGATGGGCTGATCGCGCTCGACGCCGCGCGCCAGCGCAATCTTCTGCGCTGGCTGCTCCGGCAGCATGGTGCGCGCACGTTGCCCAATGAATCCTGGCTGGACGAGTGGCGGCGCCAGCTCGCCGTCGCACAGGCAACCTCGGCCTGTCCGATGGCGCACGCCGGTGTGGCAGGTGTCAGTCATCGCGGCGCGCTGTGGTTGATGCCCGACTTCGATCCGCCTGCCGAGCGGCAGTGGTCGGGGGAGCCGGTGCAGGCATGGGGTGCCGGGAAGATCCGTTTCGAACCGGTCAACGGGCAGGGGCTTGCAGCATCGGTCGTTGCGCAGGCGCATGTCACCGTGCGTGCCCGGGCGCCCGGCGATCGTTTGCCGCGCGGTCCGGGGCGGCCGCGTGCCGGCATCAAGCAGATCGCGCAGGAATGCGGCCTGCCGCCCTGGTTGCGCGATCGCGTCCCCATCTTGTGCGTAGATGGGCGTCCGGTCTGGATGCCCGGTTGCGACATCGCGCCGCCCTTTGTTGCGGCGGCCGACGAGGCCGGGTGGTTGCCGCGCTGGCACCCGGCCGGCTGACCACGTTCCGGTATCGGCTGACCGTGCAGCGCTGCCATGTGTCTGTCGCACGCCGGCCTTATCATGCGCAGTCCCGAAACCGGTCCGTCGCGTCATCCTTCCGACATGAGTTCCACGATTACACCGCGCCGTGCAGCGCTGGCGCGCATCCTGCCGTTCGCGCTCTACATCCTGTTCCTCATCATCGCCGCACCGCTCGCCGGTGCGCTCGGCGTCGACGCGCGCTGGATGTATGCGCTGCAGATCGCCTGCGTGATTGCCGCACTGGCAATGTTCAACCGCGACTACATCGAGCTGCGCCCCGCCGTGCCGGCTGCACCGTCACCGCTGTCCGGTATGTCCGCGTGGCTGGTCGCGGTGGCGCTGGGCGTCGCGGTCTGGGCGCTGTGGATCTGGCTCGATTTCCCGCCGTTCGCATTCAAGCCGGGCGAAGGCTACAAGCCGCTCGACGACGCCGGCGCGCTGATCATGACGCTGGTCGTCATCCGCATTTTCGGTGCCGCGGTCGTCGTGCCCATCATGGAAGAGCTGTTCTGGCGTTCCTTCATCATGCGCTGGCTCGACAACCCGAACTTCCTGATCGTCGCCGCACAGTCGGTCACGCTGCGCAGCGTGCTGTTCAGTTCGATCGCGTTCGGATTCGAGCACGGCCAGTGGGCGGCCGGCATCGTCGCAGGTCTCGTTTATGGCTGGCTGTATCGCGCCACCGGACGTCTCTGGTTGTCCATCGTTTCGCACGGTGTGACCAATCTGCTGCTCGGCCTTTGGGTCATCCATTCAGGCCAGTGGCAGTTCTGGTGACACGCGCCGGGTCAAGCCGGGCCGCCTTGCGACCGTTAAAGGAGAACTGTCCCTGGATGTTCCCGGATGCCGGCCACCTCACACCCGCCCAGACTGCTGTCGCGCCGCCTGCCTCGCGTACGGCGCTGGGTGGCATGCGCGCTTGTGGCCATCACGGCGGTTGCGGCGGCGCAGGCCACCGCCTTCTCCTATCAGGGTTATCTGCTGGCCGTGCGCGCTGAACTGCAACAGCGCATGGATGCGCGATTCGGCAGCAAGGCCGGCCCGCGCATGGCTGAACTGGCCGAATCGCTCAACGCCGCCAGCCACATCTCCGACGAGGCGCTGCGCGTCGAGCGCATCAACCAGATTGCCAATCGCGCGCGTTACGTGACCGATCCGGTGCTCTGGAAATCGGAAGACTACTGGGCCACGCCGGTCGAATTCTCCGCGGTCGCCGCCGGCGATTGCGAAGACTACGCGCTGGCCAAATACTTCGCGCTGCGCGAACTGGGCATGCCGGCCGACAAGCTGCGTATCACCTATGTGCGTCTGCTGCGCGAGGGCCGTCTGGAGAACCACATGGTGCTCGCCTATTACCCGGAACCCGGCGCCGAGCCCTGGGTGATGGACAACCTCGAAAAGCGCTTCATGCCTGCGGCCGAGCGGCCCGACCTGACGCCCGTGTACAGCTTCAACGATGACCGCGTCTGGAAGGTGCAGGGCGGTGGCGACCGCGAACTGGGCTCGCCGCAGCAGCTGCGCAAGTGGCGCGAATTGCTCGACCGTGTGCGTGCGGAGGTGAAATGATGAACAGCCTGCGCGTCCGTCTGCTGGCGGCATTGCTCGGCGTCGGTGTGGCGGCTTTCGTCGCGGCGCTGCTGACGGCGCTTTGGGTGTCGCGCGATCGCGTCGAGGCGCAGATGGCCAGTCAGGCGCAATCGATCGCGCTTTCGCTGACCGTCGCACTGACCGCCGGGGGAGAGGCGTCGCTGCAGAACGCCGAAAGTCTGGTCGAGCCGGTGTTTGACCAGAGCTATCTGCGGCGCATCGCGGTGCGTGATGCACAGCAGCGCATCGTGGCCAGCCGCGAAGCGCCGGCCCGGCTCGCCGGTGGCGCGCCGCAGTGGTTCGTCGACCTGCTGCCGCTGGCGTCCGGCGCCCAGACGGCCGACATCATGTCCGGCTGGCGCATCGCCGGCAGCGTTCTGGTCGAGCCGCATCCGCACTGGGCCTACCTTCAGTTGTGGACGGTCGCGCAAACCCTGCTGGTCTGGATGGGCGGCGGGCTGGCTGTGGCCGGCGCGCTCGGTCTGGCCGCATTGCGCTGGGGGCTGAGGCCACTGCGTCGCGTCCAGCGCTCGGCCGTCGCGGCCGCTTCGCGCAAATTCATGCCGATCGATGAAGCCCGCATGCCGACCGAACTGCAGCCGCTGGTCGGCGCCTTCAACCGCATGCTGGGTGCGCTGGCGCAGGCGCTCGATGCCGAATCGACCCGCGCCGAACGCTTCCGCGACCAGGCGCTGGTCGATGAACTGACCGGGCTGGCAAACCGCCGCGGCTTCCGCGCCGCCCTCGAAGCGCGCATCGAAGCCGGTCAGCGCAGCGGCTGGCTCGCGCTGCTGCGCATCGAAGGGCTGGAAGACCTGAATCATCGTTACGGCCGGCAGACTGTTGACGACCTGCTGACCGAATCCGCCCAGTACATTCGCGACACGGCGAAGGGCGGCCTGTGCGGTCGGGTCGAAGGCGCCTGTTTCGCGCTGCTTGTCGAAGGCGCCGAGGCGCCGGCGCGACAGGTGCTTGCGGCGCTGCGCACGCGATTGAACGGGCTGGCGCGTGCCGCTGGCACCGATGATGCCGCTGCCTGGCGGGGCGGTGCTGCCGATTGCGGCAACGACGGCGACGCCGCACGCTGGCTTGCCGCAGCGGACCGCGCGCTGCACCAGTGGCTGCCGGGCGACACGCAGGAATTCGCGCTGGCGCACACGCAGGACATCGAATCGGCTGGCGGTGCCGTGCGCGGCACCGTGCGGGAACTGATCGGACAGGGCCGCATCGCCTTCGCGTCGCAGGCCACGCGTGGGCTCGATGCCAGCGGTGTTGCCGGCGCGCTGCATGTCGAGTTGCGCGCTGCGCTCGACGCCGGCGACCGCTTGATCCGCGCCGCCGAATACATGACCTACGCCGGGGAAGCCCGTGTATCGGCCGCGCTCGACAGCGCATGCCTGATGCGCGCGCTCGAACATGCGCAGGCGCGACGCGACGGTCTGGCGACGGTGGTGAATGTCAGCGCCGCGGCGCTCGGCGATCCGGACATCCTGCGCTGGGTCGGCGGCTACCGGCACGACGCACGTCGCGGCAGTTTCATCCTCGAATTTTCCGAAGTCGCCCTTCTGGGTGACCCGGACGCAGCCGAAGCGTTTGCCCAGCTGGCGCAGTCGCGCGGGCTGGCGATCGGCATCAAGCACTTCGGCCTGCATGCCAACGCACTGATCCTGTTGCGCCGCCTGCGGCCGCAACACGTGAAGTTCTCGGTCACGCTGACGCGCGAAGCCCTGCTCAATCCTGATTCGGGCGCCTACGTGTCCTCGCTCACCGGCATCGCCTCCGCCCTGTCAATCCTGCCCGTTGCGGTGGCGGTCGAGCATGCCGAAACCCTGGCCGCACTGCATGCCCTTGGCTTCCGGGGCGTCCAGGGCGAGGCGGTGGCCGCGGAAATTCTGCCGGTGCGCTGATCGCCTGCGACCGGTTTCCCGCACGGGTCGTTGCTCGCCTCAGTGCACCGCCAGTACGGGCCGGTTCGCCGGTTCGGTCGTCACGCCGACGGTCGTGTCCGAAAGGTTCAGGTGCAGCAGCCGTGCCGGCGCACCCACGCGTTCGCAAACACGTTCGTTGCCGAACACACGGAATCCGAACGCACGCTGGTAGTAGCGAACATGACGTGGATTTACCTCGATCACGGCATCAGTCGCTTCCAGCGACACGCGGCCCAGCCGCAGCGCACGCCGTATCAGTTCGAAAGCAAGATCGATGTCCTGCCCGGCGCGCGCCAGCGCATCGCGATCGATGGCGAAGCGTGTGTATTCGATCAGTCGGCAGCCCTGCTCGCGCAGCGCGCCGACGTGTTCCGCAAAGCCGGTTTCCGCGTTCAGGCGCTGCGTGACACCGCAGCGTACCGTCACCGTGCCGACCAGGTGGCCGGACCAGCGCGCCAGCAAGGTCGCTTCACCTGCGGTCGATTCGGGCCGCTGCGCCGGATAGCCGCGCCGGCCATAGCACCGTTCGACCAGCGCCGCGGCAGCGGCCAGATCAGCCTCAGTGGCAGCGAGCGGGAATTCGAAGTCGGCGAAGGGGGCAGGATGCGCGATCCGTTCGAACGACGTCGGCGCAGCACGTGCGCCCTTGATCAGGCTCAACCGCGGTGTCGGGCGGGCAAACGGAAACGCGTGGAAGCTGGAGTCGTTGGCGGCATTGTGCGGAATTCGGGGTGTCATGCTGGGGCCTTTTGCGGTGCGACCCGCGCAAGCGCGGGACTGTGTCAATCGGCAAACCGGTCCGCATCCGTGATGTGTGACCTTGCCGAGCCGCAAAGCTAGAGGATCCCCGTTGCAATCGCTTGATCGTCAGGTGACGGTTTTCTTGCTGCACTGCATGGTCCGCAGTAATCCCGTACTGCGCCGTTCGCCCCGCGCCTTTCTCAATGCAGCGTCGTCGCCACGTCCATCCACACAGCGCCGTCGTCGCCCGTGCGCGCATGCAGGCCCATGCTGCCGAGCACGGCGATGATGCGCGTCGCCAGCATGCCCATCTGCAGCGCGCGCGCGTCGCCCTCGACCGCGGCAGCACCCGCAAGCAGGGCCGCGATGCGCGGCCATTCGCGGCCGATCAGCGACATGTCGAGCCCGGCTTTCAACTCGGGTGCGATGTCCGCCGCGCTGCGCTGCAGCCCGGCGAGATAGCCGAGGCTGAACGCCACCGTCTGCATCAGATGCGTCAGCCGCGCCATCGCCAGGCCGGTCAGCGTGTCCAGATCGGCGTCGGTACGGTAGTCGGCGAGGGCGCGCCGACTCGCGTCGGGCAGTTCGTCGAGCAGGCGCAGCAGATGTGGCAACAGCAGATCGGAGCCGGCCGGCAGCGACCAGGCGCTGGCGCGGTTGGCGCGGTATTCGTCCAGCATCAGACGGGCGATCGGCGCGAATTGCTCGACGAGTGCGTCGCCGGCCGCCTCGACTGCGGGCGCAAGCGCCAGCTCGCCGCGCCACAGTTCGCGATGCAGCGCATGCACCAGTTGCAGCAATTGCTCAGGCTCGCCCGCCAGCGACTGTTCGACGAACGGTGCCGACAGCGTGATCGTGAATCCGCCCGCGCCGTCCTCGCGCGACAGAGGTGGCGCGGTACCGGCCGAGCCGGTCGCGTCGTCGCGCAGCACCAGCACCCGCAGATGCGCTGGATCGAGACCGCGGTCGCGTTCGTACAGACGGGCCAACAGCACCGACAGGCTGGTGCGCAGCGTTTCTGCACTCGTTTCCGGGCGTGAGCACTGCAATTCGATCAGGGGCATGGCTGAAAGCGGTTGATTTGCGGGCAAAAAATCATAGCTGCAGGTCACGCGGGCGTCCAATCGGATGCGTCAGGTGCGCAGCGCCCGTCCGGGAGCGGCCCCGTCGGATCGCCGTTCCCACAAAAACTTCGCCGCTCCCGCGGGCGCTGTCCCAGGTACAGGCGCACCCGGCGGGCGATCCGGGGTCGGCGCGCGTGCAACATCGCATGATGATCGCGCGGATCGCGGATAATCGCGGCGGGCGATGACAGACGGAACGGGCACGGTCATGAAGGCAGGCGGCGGCAAGCTTTGGGCGGGATTGTTCGTGCTGGCGGCCGCGGTTGCGGCGGCGCTGTGGTGGCAGACGACGCGCAGTCCTGACGCGCCGATCGCCGCCATCGGCGACGACCCGGACACGCCGTTCGCGGTGCTCCGCTGCGACGCGCGCAGCCGCGAAGCGGGGCCCGCGCTGGCGGTCACCTTCAGCCGGCCGCTGGCACGCAAGCTTCCGCTGGGCGAATTGATGACGGTCACCGATCTGGGTGACAGCGAATCGCGGGAGGCCGGCGGCAAGGTGGTCGGCAACTGGTACCTGGGCGACAACCCGCGCATCGCCTATTTCTCCGGTGTGCTGCCGAAGCAGCGCTACCGCATCGATGTGGCGGTCGGCGTCGCGTCACGCGCCGGCGATCAGCTCGCCGGTACCCACCAGTGCGAAACCCTGGTCGAAGACATGCCGCCGGCGTTCTTCTTCGCCAGCCGCGGCACCGTGCTGCCGGCCGGGCAGAACGGCGGCCTGCCGGTCGTCACCATCAACACGCCCGAAGTCGACGTGCAGTTCCTGCGCGTCGAGCCGGCCCAGCTGCCGGCCTTTCTCGACAAGGTGTACGGCATCCGCCGCAGCGCTGACGAGGAGGGCGCGCAGGGCGAAGGTGAAGGTGAATTTGAAGGGGAGGGCGAGTACTACGGTGGTGGCACCGTCGACCTGCGCGGCCGCACCTCCGGCTGGTACATCGACCAGCTGAAGGACCTGTCGTCCAGCGTGTATCTGGGCCGCTTCCAGACCGACGACAAGCGCGACCGCCGGCACGTGAGCTTCCTGCCGGTCGAGCACATCAAGGAGCTGCGCGAGCCGGGCGTGTATGTCGCGGTGATGAATGTGCCGGGCAGCTTTTCCGGCGACTACCAGACCACCTATTTCTACGTCAGCGACATCGGCCTGCACCTGCACCGCAACGGCAGCCGCGTCGATGCCTTCGCCACGTCGCTGCGCTCGGGCGCGGCGCTCGACGGCGTCGAGTTCGAAGTGCTGGACGGCGACGGCAAGCGCGTCGCATCGGTCAAGGCCGAAGGCGACGGTCGCGCCACCTTCGACGGCGTACCGGCCGATGCGAGGCTGGTGATCGCGCGGCGCGGGCGCGAGCTGTCGGTCGTGTCGCTGGGCGAAGCCGCGCTCGACCTGTCCGAATTCGACACCGCCGGCCTGCTGCCGACGAACAACAAGCTGTTCGTGTGGAGCGGGCGCGACCTGTACCGGCCGGGCGAAAGCTTCGACGTGTCGGTGCTGGCGCGAGACGCCGATGGCAAACCGGTGGCTGCGCAGCCGCTCAGCGTGCTGCTCAAGCGCCCCGACGGGCGCACCGTCAGCCAGCGCGTGTGGCAGCCGTCGGGCGAACAACCCGGTTACTTCCGCCACACGCTGGCGATTCCCGGTGACGCCCAGACCGGCGCCTGGACGCTGGAACTGCGCGCCGATCCCGGAGCAAAACGGCCGGACGCGATCATGCGTTTCAAGGTCGAGGAATTCCTGCCCGAGCGCATGAAGCTGGCGTTGACCAGTGCGGAGGGGGTGCTGACCGACGGCGCGCCGTTCGACATCGCGGTGCAGGGCGACTACCTGTTTGGCGCGCCGGCCGCCGGCAACCGCCTGCTCGGCGCACTCGCCACCGAGCGCCTGCGCTTTGCGCTGCCGCAGAAGCCCGGCTTCATCTTCGGCGACTTCGCCGATGACGCGCTCAAGGGCCGGCGCGAGCTGGAAGAAACCGCGCTCGACGACAGCGGCGCCGCACAGCTGGCGGTGCCGTACGACCCGGGCTCAGCCCGCTCGCCGCTGCGCCTGCGCACCAGCCTGAGCCTGCTCGAATCCGGCGGCCGGCCGGTGGTGCGCTCGCTGGAGCGCGCCTGGTGGCCGGCGCCTGCGCTGATCGGCGTGCGTCCGCTGTTCGACGCCGACGTGGCGCGCGAATCGTCGCTGGCCGAATTCGAGGTCGGCCGCTTCCTGCCCGACGGCACGCTGTCCGCGCTCGACAAGGCCAACGTGCGGCTGTTCAAGGAAGAGCGGCAGTACTACTGGCGCTTTGATGACCAGCGCGGCTGGCACTCCGGCTTCAGCGACGCCGACGAACTGGTCGACAGCCGCACCATTGCGCTGAAGACGCAGACCAAGCTCGCCTTCCCGGTCACCTGGGGCAGTTACCGGCTGGAAATCGACGACCCGCAGCACGGGCTGACGATGCGTTACCGCTTCTACGCCGGCTGGGGGGCACAGGGCGACGAGGCGCTCGGCAACCGGCCCGACCGCGTGCAGATCCGTCTCGAAGGTGCGCCCTTCCGCGCCGGCGACACGGTGAAGGCGCACCTCACGCCGCCGCACGACGGCGAAGCGCTGGTGCTGATCGAGGGCGACCGCGTGCTGTGGGCCAGACGCGTCAAGGTGAGCGCCGCCGGCACCGCCATCAATCTGCCGCTGGATGCGAGCTGGAACCGCCACGACCTCTATGTCTCCGTGCTGGCGTTCCGGCCGGGCAGCGAAGGCAGCCGCGTGACACCGGCGCGTGCGCTCGGGCTCGCCCACATTCCGCTGGCGCGCGAAGACCGCCGGCTGAAGGTGGCGCTGGAGGCACCGGCCAAGGTCGAGCCGGAAACGAAAACGACGGTGAAGGTGAAGGTCGACGGCGTGACCGGCCAGCAGGCCTGGGTGACGCTGTCGGCGGTCGACCAGGGCATTCTGAACATCACGCAGTTCGCCACGCCCGACCCGCACGGCTATTTCTTCGGCAAGCAGCGCTATGCCCCGGATCTGCTCGACATCTATGGCCGGCTGATCGAAAAGATGGATGGCACGCGCGGCAAGCTCAAGTGGGGCGGCGACGCCGGCATGCGCGATTCGCAGAGCATGCCGAAGAAGGTGAAGCTGGTCGATCTGTTCTCCGGCCCGGTGAAGCTCGACGACAAGGGCGAGGCGAACATCGCGCTCATGTTGCCGGACTTCAACGGCAGCCTGCGCCTTATGGCCGTTGCCTCCACGCCCGATCGCTTCGGCCGCGGCGAGCGCGAGCTGGTCGTTGCCGCGCCCATCGTGGCCGAACTGTCCACGCCGCGCTTCATCGCGCCGGGTGACCGCGCCACCGTGGCGCTCGAAGTCACCAATCTGACCGACGCGTCGCAGCAGATCCGCCTTGCGCTGGCCGCCGAGTCGCCCGCGCGCATCGCCGACGGCGCCCGCACGCTGACGCTGGCGCCCAGGCAGCGCGAAACCCTGCGTTTCGCCGCCGAGGCGGTCGAAGCCGAGGGGCTGGCGCGACTGACGCTGACGCTCGATGCCACCGGCGGTGGCAAACCCATCCACATCGAGCGCGAAGCCGCGCTTCAGGTCACGCCACCGGTCGCCCTGCAGCGTCAGGTGCGGCGCGTGAAGATCGACGCCGGTGCGCGCCACGTCGTCGATGCATCGGTGCTCGACAGCTTCTGGCCGGCGTCCGCGTCGCTCAACGTGACCGCCGCATCGAGCCCGCCGCTGAACATCCGCGAACAGGTACGCGGCCTGCTGCGCTATCCA
Organism: Methyloversatilis sp. XJ19-13; assembly: GCF_024580155.1. Taxonomy (NCBI): domain Bacteria; kingdom Pseudomonadati; phylum Pseudomonadota; class Betaproteobacteria; order Nitrosomonadales; family Sterolibacteriaceae; genus Methyloversatilis; species Methyloversatilis sp. XJ19-13. Next base: position 101,045 of record NZ_JANINH010000013.1, read on the forward strand.
TACGGCTGCGCCGAACAGACGGTCAGTGCTGCCTGGCCGCACGTCATCATCGACGAGGCCTATGCCGCCGAACTGGGCCTGAAGCCGCACACCCGCGCGGAGCGCGCCGTGCTGGTCGAAGCGGCGATCGGCCGGCTGGCCGGCATGCAGGGCACGCAGGGCGGCATGACGATGTGGGGTAGCGGCGGCGAATACGAGTACTGGATCACCGCCTATGTCGCCGGCTTCCTGATCGACGCGCGCGAAGGCGGCTTTACCGTGCCTGAGAATTTCGCCCGGCGCATGCAGGACTGGATGCTGAAGGAATTCCAGCTCGCACCGTCGCAGATGCCGCGCCTGCCGGTGCGCACGCTTGCCCAGCCCGCTCAGCCAGGTGAGGCCGATCTGGTGCGCGGCGCCCACACGCGCTTCGCCAATGCAGCCCATCTGGGCTATGTGCTGGCGCGCGAACAGCGTGCGCCGCTGGCCACCCTTCGCCTGCTGCACGACGAACACCGTCAGCTTGCGAAGTCGCCGCTCGCGCTGGCCCACCTGGGTCTGGCGCTGAAGCTCATGGGTGACGAGGCGCGATCGCGCGTCGCGCTCGACGAAGCGCTCGGCCGGCCCTACGGCCTGAGCGGCAACGACAACGAGTACGAATGGCTGGGCGACTACGGCAGTCCGCTGCGCGACCGCGCCATGCTGTACGCGCTGCTGTCGCGCCACGACGTGAAGCTCGACCGCGCCGCCAACCTGCTGTTCGAGCTCTCGGCCGACAGCGCGCAGCGGCGCTGGTTGTCGACTCAGGAACAGATCGCGCTCGTCATGGCCGGCCGCGCCGCGGGGCTGGGCGCCGGCAAGCCCTGGGCGCTGCAGGTCGAAGGTGGCGAGCGCTACGGCGGCGCGAAGCCGATGATGCTGCCGGTCGACGCCCCGGCCGCGCGGCGCGGCGTCACGCTGGTCAATACCGGTGACGCCCCGCTGTATGTCGAAGTCGAGTCCAGCGGCTACCCGAAGGTCACGCCACTGCCCGAAAACCGGCTCGGCAGTGTTCAGCGCAGCTGGTTCGACGCCGATGGCCGGCCGTGGGACGGCCGCGCGCTGAAGGTGGGCGATCTCATGCTGGTGCGGGTCGAAGTGAAGCCGACGCGCCGCGCCGACGACGCCCTGCTGGTCGACCGCCTGCCCGCCGGGCTCGAGATCGAGAACCAGAACCTGTCGCAGGGTCCGCAGGCGTCGGAGTTCTCGCTGCAGCTGCCGAACGGCCAGTCGCTGCGCATCGCCGACACGATGACCGACAACCGCGTGAAGCACCGCGAGTTCCGCGACGACCGCTTCGTCGCCGCCCTCAAGCTCGACAGCGCGCCGATCAACCTTGTATATATGGTGAGAGTCGTCACCCCGGGCCGCTACACCGTGCCCGGCACCTTCATGGAAGACATGTACCGGCCGGAACTGCGCACCGTCGGCGAGCCGGGGGCGGTGATCGAGGTGGTGGATGTGGCGCCGGGCAAAACAAGGTAGATCTGTGTATGCCTATCGAAAGCATATCCACTCTCGCGCATTTGTTTGACCTGACGTCTTCCGAGTTTTTCACCTCGTCACGTGGACAATGGGTTTTTCGTGGTCACTCTAACGAGGACTATCAACTGAAGCCGTCCGTCGGTAGAGGTGGTCACACATCCGAGACCGATGCGAAGTACGAAGAAAGCCTGTTTCAGATCTTTCAGCGCGAAGCCGGCATGTATATGAACCCGGAGCCCGCTAACGAATGGGAGTGGCTGGCAGTTGCGCAACACCATGGCTTACCAACACGGTTGCTTGATTGGACGCATAACCCGCTCGTAGCGCTTTATTTCGCGGCCTCTGCGCATTCCGATCGCAATGGGGAGGTGTTTGCGCTAAATGCACGGACCAAGGCGTCTGGGCGAGTGATGGCTGCCTCACCGTTCGCGATAGCGAAGCCAGTCAAGTACTACCCGAACATCGTCTCTCCACGCATACGCGCTCAAGAAGGACTGCTCGTCGCATGTTCCGACATCAGCGCGCCCTTGGATCAAGCCCTCCGGGCTGACTGGAGTATTCGAAAGCTTCAAGTTCCGGCGACCGCCAAGGAACGTCTTCGGTACGAGTTGTACCGGCTTGGCGTTCATCAGTCGTCCTTGTTTCCGGATGTAGATGGGTTGGCCGGACGAATACGTTGGCAGCACACAGCATCGCCACTTGAAGGTCGACGCTGACCGCCTGATGTCTGCAGCCAAAGGGCAGTTTGTTTTGAAATTAACCAAGTTGCCAAAATGCAACCCAATAGGTTAATTTCACTGCCATGGAGAAAAAGACGGCACATTGCCCTCTGCCTGTGATCAAGAGGCTGATCCATGCGGGAAAGGTACGAACCACGCACACGGCGCGTGTCGGGGCCAGCGAGCTGGGTCTGGACTACGCGGGCATGCTGGCTGTCGTGGCGGCACTGAAGCCGGGTGATTTTTACAAGAGCATGACGACGCATGCGGATCACACGATCTGGCAGGACGTCTATCGTCCCGCCACTTCCGTCGGTGATGTCTACCTGAAACTGACGGTGATTGACGACGTACTCGTCGTGTCGTTCAAGGAGCTGTAAACATGAAATGTCCGGTCTGCGGCGCGGCGGAACTGATGCATGACACCCGGGACGTGCAGTACACCTACAAGGGTGAAATGACCGTCATCCAGGCGGTCACTGGCGGCTTCTGCCCTGCATGCGCGGAATCCATCCTTGATGCAACCGAATCGGAGCGTGTGATGAAGGAAATGCGCGACTTCGCGAAACAGGTGAATGCGGCGATCGTCGATCCGGAATTCATTGCCCGCGTGCGCAAGAAGCTGAAGCTCGACCAGCGCGAGGCAGCCGAGATTTTCGGTGGGGGCGTCAACGCCTTTTCGCGCTACGAGAACGGCAAGACGAAACCCCCTCTGGCGCTGGTGAAGCTGTTGAAGGTGCTTGACCGTCACCCGTCGCTGCTGGAAGAAGTAAAGCTCGCATAGGGCCACGCACCCAAGCAGATCGCGTGAAGTTTCACGCCAACCCTGGATTATCGGTCAACCGTTTCACGATTCACATCGGCGCGCCGTCGCCCATCCGCCAGAGGGGTCAATCCAGCGTCTTCAGCGCCAGATCGTAGTTGTCGCGCAGTTCTTCCTCGTTGCCCGCTTCCATGCGCAGGTCGCGCACGAGGCCGTCCTTCAGGCCGTAGATCCAGCCGTGCACGCGCACTTCCTGGCCGCGCGCCCAGGCGTCGCGGATCACCGTCGTTTTACAGACGTTCACCGCCTGCTCGATCACGTTCAGCTCGCACAGGCGGTTTTCCTGCAGTTCGCCTTCGGCCACGGCGTCGAGCAGGGCGCGATGGCGGTTGCGCACGTCCTGCACATTGCGCAGCCAGTTGTCGATCAGGCCGAAGCGCATGTCGTGCAGCGCGGCGCGCACGCCGCCGCAGCCGTAGTGGCCAACCACCAGGATGTCCTTCACCTTCAGCACGTCGACCGCGTACTGCATGACCGACAGGCAGTTCAGGTCGGTCTGCACCACCAGATTGGCGACGTTGCGATGCACGAACACTTCGCCCGGGATCAGCCCGACGATCTGGTTCGCCGGCACGCGGCTGTCGGAACAGCCGATCCACAGGTATTCCGGGCTTTGCAGCGTGGCCAGATGTTCGAAGAACTTCGGATCATCGGCCTGCATCTTCGCCGCCCACCTGCGGTTGGCTTCGAATAATTGATCAGTTTTCTTCATGATGTGCGCTCCCGGGTATCAGCGAGAATTATATCGTCGGCCCTGAAGATGCAAGGGTTTGCGGGCCTGTGGCCGGCCTTCGGGGGGCGTTAGAAGCCGTTCGTGGCGCAGAGTGTCACGCGTTGTCGGCAGGCGTCGCATGCCGATGCGCTACCCGCACGCGCGCCCCGATCCCCGGGTGATGGTCTTCGTCGTTTCGATCGAACGTCGATTCAGTCGTGCATGCCGGCCAGCAGCATTTCGCGCCCGCCCAGTCCGGCCTTGTAGCGCCTGAGCAGCGGCGAATGCAGCGCATCGTGTCCGCCCAGATCCAGATGCGCGATGCCGCGCTCGCGCAGTTGATCAAGAGCTGACCAAAGCAGCGCAGTATTCGCGTTCAGACGACGACCGGCGTCGCTGTTCCATGCGATCTGGTAGGTGGCGGTCATGCCGTGGCACAACAGCGCAATCATCGAACACGGCGCCTCGCTGCCGGCTTCGCGTGCCTCGCCGATCAGCAGCTGGCCGGCCTTGGCGTAATCGACCAGCAACCGCTGCAGTTCGGCCACCGTCGGACCGCGATAGCCCGCTGCCTCGCGCTGGGCCAGATGCCGGCGCAGCAGGTCAGCCGCGCGTGACCGCGCGGGCGGCCAGTGCACAACGAGCCGACCGTCAGCGATCGCGTCTTCGGTCTTGTCCAGCGCATGGCGCCAGCGCGGCAGCAGCCGTTGCCGACAGGCCGCCGGCTCATCCGCAGCCACGATGAAGGTGGCGTAGCCGGCCGCCGGTGTGTCGGTCAACGCCCGGCAGCCCGCGGCCCGCAGCAGCGCCATGCTGTGCGCGCTGGCAGGCAGTTCGGGAATGATGCGGCGGCGCCGTCCGATGCGTCGCGGCCAGATGCGCGAGAACGCGCGGAAGAAGTCTCCGGCGTGCGTGGCGCCATCGGCGTGCGGCAGCCACAGCGGCCCGCGGTCGAGCACGACGGCACCGAGCAGGCCCGACAGCGCATGCCGTTCCAGTACCTGCACCACGCCCAATTCGTCGTTGCCGTCACGAATCAGACCCCAGCGCGGCCGCAGTCCCTGGACGCGCGCCATGGCGCGTCCGTACAGATCATCCTGCAGCAGACTGGAAACCGGTATGCATTCGAAACGCCGGCGAAATCCGCCGTCATCGAGGTCGAAGTCGATCTGCACTGCCATGAAAAGTAAGGCTCACCCGGAAAAGCGCTCACTGTACCCACGGGCCCGGCCGGCGGCCACCTTGCGGCATGTCGACAATCACCGCGAAGGGTGAGCCCGTACGGTCAGGCGCGGCGGAATCAGGTGCGCGTCATGCGTCCGGACAGGTCGGGCGCTGAGCGCGCAGGGTGCGATCAAACACTTCGCCGTCGGTCTTTTCGATGAACCGGACGATGTGCTGCGCCGCCTGCCCGGCCTGATGGAACAGGGCCATGTGGTTGCCGGGCAACGTCGCGATTTCGGCATCCGGTCGAAGCGCGACGATGTCGTCCAGGTTGTGCGCAGGCACCACGGTGTCGGCGGCGGCAGCCAGGCACAGCAGCGGCATGCGCAGCGCGCCGAGGAGGGCGCGGGCGTCTTCGTGCATGACGGTGCGGATGCGCGCCGCCAGTTCGCGCGACGACACGTGGCGCCAGGTTTGTGCCTTGGCGATGCGGAACGGATCGGACGGCCGGCGCCCGAACCACACCGGCAGGCGGCGTGCGGTGCGCAGCGCACCGATCACCGCGGCGCTGGCGAACGGCGCCCATTTCGCACGCTGCGGCTGCGGCATCCGCACAAAGGTGGTGGACAGCACCATACCGCGCACCCGCGCCGCATCGCTCACGGCCAGACGCATAGCCAGTGGTCCGCCGAACGAACTGCCAAGCAGCCAGTAGGCGTCGAGATCGGCGGTCTGCGCCAGCGCGTGGCGCAGCAGGGTGTCGTAGTCCTGAGCGCCGGCGCGGGGATAGCCAATGACGCGCGGCGTGATCCACGCGGGCAGCGCGGCGATCAGCGGGCGCAGAAATGATGCGCCGCCATCGAGTCCGGGCAGCAGTACGAAAGTGACGTGGGTGCGCATCGCGAAAGCGTGGCGCGCACATGCGTCACCCCGGTAACGACAGGGTTACACGGACGTGTCGGCGCGCGGGCCGCATCGATCCGGCAGAACATTGCGCCCGCCATGTCTGCCGGAAAAGTGCGGTCCCGCCGATCAGCGTTTGTTCTTGCCGTGCGCCTTCGCCGGCTTTCCGCGCAGCGCCTGCAGTCGCGCCATCAGCGGGCGGTCCGGCACGCGCTCGCTGCGCACCGTGCCGGCGTGGATGCCGCCGGAGTTGCCGTCGAGCGTGATGGCGTCGCCTTCGTCGAAACGCTGCTCACCGATGTGCAGCCGGCGTTTGTCGAGGTCGATGCGCAGCGCGTCGCAGCCGACCAGACACACCTTGCCCAGCTGGCGCGCCACCACCGCGGCGTGCGAGGTGCGGGCCCCGTTGCGCGTGAGCAGACCGGCCGCGTGTTCGAGCGCGCCGATGTCGGCAGTTTCCGCATCGCTGCGCACCAGGATGACGCGCGCACCGTCTTTCACGCGGGCGGCAACGCGCTCGCCGTCGAAGGCGATTTCGCCGCTGGCAATGCCGGCGCTCGCAGTCATGCCCCAGGCCAGCGGTTCGGCCGGTTCGCTGTGACCCTTGAATACCAGCCGCATCGTGTGCAGGTCGCCGTCGTCCAGTGCGGCGGTGCGATGGCGTGCGGTATCGGCGTCGATCACGCCTTCGTCCAGCAAGTCCAGCGCGATGCGCGCGGCGGCGCGCGGCGTGCGCTTGCCGGTGCGCGACTGCAGCAGGTGGAGCACGCCATCCTGCACCGTGAATTCGAAATCCTGCATGTCGCCGAACAGCGATTCCAGCGCACCGGCGGCATGCTGCAGATCGGCCCAGGCGGCTGGCAGTCGCTGTTCCAGCGCCTCGTGTCCGTGCGCGCTGCGCCGACCCGACACCACGTCCTCGCCTTGCGCATTGGACAGGAAATCCACCCACAGCCCCGGTTCGCCGGTGGCCGGGTTGCGCGTGAAGCCGACGCCCGCACCCGAGCCGTGGCCACAGTTGCCGAATACCATGGCCTGTACGGTCACCGCGGTGCCCATGTCGGCGGCGATACCGTTGAGCCGGCGATAGGTCGCGGCCTTGTCGGCATTCCACGATGCGAACACCGCGCGTACTGCTTCTGCCAGCTGGTCGCCCGGATCCTGCGGGAAAGGCTTGCCGGCACCCTCGGCATACAGATCGAGGAAGCGGCGCGTCAGTTCGCGCAGTTCGCCGAAATCGAGGCTGCGTTCGTCGCGCCCCTGTGCCATCCGCTCCAGCTCGCTCTCGAACAGCGCTGCCGGCAGGCCGGCCACCACTTCGCCATAGCTCGCCACCAGCCGGCGGTAGGCGTCCCACACCAGACGCGGGTTGCCGGTCTGGCGCAGGAACCCGGACAGCGTGCGGTCTGAGAGGCCGATGTTGAGCAGCGTTTCCATCATGCCCGGCATGGACACCGCGGCACCCGAGCGCACCGACACGATGAGCGGGTTGGCGGCGTGGCCGAGACGGCGGCCGACCGCCTGCTCGAGCGCTGGCAGGCCGCTGGCGAACGCGTGTTCGATGCCGGTGTCGGGGTGGTCGGTCCAGTGCGTGCCGAGCACGAAGGCTGGAGGCACGCGCAGGCCGGCGCTGGCCATGCGCAGAAGATTCCACGCCTTGGACCCCATGGTGGCTGCGCTGGCGTCGTGCTGCTCCGCTTCGCCGCAGCCGATCAGGAAGCCATGATCTGAATGTGTTTTCATGTGGCGTCTCCGTTGCGCGAAAACACCAGACTGCGCAGCGAATAACCCGCGGCGAGCAGGGCGTCGGATGCCTTCTCCAGCGTTGCCGCGAGATCGCTGGCCAGCGAAAAGGTGGCCGGCGAGGCGTGCAGCGTGCGCACGATGGCGCGCCGCGCCTGGCGTGCCTGTTCGTCGCACAGGCGCTCGGCGCGCAGCATGCGCCACAGCGTCTGCAGGAAGCTTTCGCCCTCGCGTGCGTCACCGGCGCCGCCGACATGGCGCGCGATTTCGATCGCGCGCACCCAGTCCTGGATCGCGGCCGTGGTGGTGTCGCAGAGCAGGCGCAGTGCGTCGCGCACCTCAACGGGTACGCCATCGACCGGCGGCGCCTCCAGCATGGAATGGATGAACAGGCACTCTTCCAGCGCGTCGGCCACGTCGTCGGCCTGCGACAGCAGTGCCACCACCGCGGCCCAGCGCGCCTGGCGCTCGGCGCGCTGACGCGCCTCGGTGAGCAGGCGGTCGGCGCGCCGCTCCCAGTCCTTGGCGCGCAAGCTCAGCGCGGCGGCATCGCCCGCGCCGTCGAGCGCATCGCCCAGTGCCTGTGCCAGCGCGTGACACCAGGCGGCGTGTTCGGCGATCAGATCCAGTTCTATCGTGCGCCGGGCGAGCAGGCGCGCGAGCAGCAGGCGCGCCTCGTCGGCCACCTGATTGACCGGCTGGTGCGCCAGCAGCGCCTGGCTGGAGGTGCGCAGCAGCGCGGCCAGGTAGTCGCGCGCGGCGTCGCGGCCGAGCACCGCATCCAGACGGTCGCCGACGCGGAATACATCGGCCCCGGCGGCGCGCATCGCGCCGTAGACCAGTTCTTCGCCGCCAGCCAGCAGCCAGGCCATGTGGCCCCACTCCTCGCGTGCCGCCTGCCACAGCAGGTCGCGCGCGCCGGCCTTGTCGACGAAGATCTGCAGCCGGCGCCGGGCGCGGTTCCAGTCGATCACGAACACGATGCGCGAAGCCAGCCGCTCCAGCGCGTCGCACAGTGCGCGCGTGCCGCGTGCGCGCAGTTCGGCGCGGCCGAGCTGGTAGGGCTTGCCGGCGTTCAGGTCACTGCTGACGCGCGGCGCTGACACCGTCCATGCAAAACCGAGGTCGGCCAGCATGCGGCGAAAGAAGTCGAAGCGCCCGGCGTGCAGGTCGGAATAAGTGAGCGCGATGCGACCGGGCTCGACCTCGATCACCAGCACATGCACATCATTGGTGCCGATGTCGTTCTGGATCAGCAGCCGGCTGTGGTCGCGCGTCACCGCGGTGTCCAGGCCGGGGTGCGAAAACTTGAGCGGTGCGGTGCGCGCGATGCCGCGCATGAAGGCCTGGATCAGCGCCTTGTCCTCCGGCTTGATCTGCCAGGCGTGTGCGCCATCGATGTTTTCGGTTGCGATCTGCGCCGACAGTGCGTTGAGCCGGCGGTGCAGGTCCATCACCAGTAAGTGCAGGCTGTCGCCGCCGCGGCGGTCACCGTGGGTGAGCGCGCGCAGGCCGTCGCCGTCCAGACCTTCGCGCTCGGCCAGCGCACCGAGCCGGGCCAGCCAGTCGTCGCGCCGCTGCCTCAGCTCCGCGTCGACCGGCGTGCCGCCGTCGCACACCGGGCGCGCCATCAGCGTCAGATCTGTCTGCAGCAGTTCGGCCAGCAGGGCAATCTTCGGCAGCACCAGCGTGAGGTCGTCGAAGTAGGCGGTACTGACCAGTTCGCGCAGCCAGGTGGCGTCACGCAGGCCGGCCTGGCGCATGTCCGGTGCCCAGTCGGCGACCGGAGCTTCGCGGTCGGAGGCGTGCGCCGCTGCCGCCTGCAGCATGGTCAGGCTGAGCTTGAGCCGGTCATTGGCGGCCAGCGCCGCCTTGATGCGGGCCGGCATCAGCAGCGATTGCTGGCCGAGCGCCTCTACAGCAGATTCCTTGCGCATGCAGCGTACCGGTGAGGGTTCAAACCGTCCACTGTTGGCCACACGGATGGCGGATTGATGACAATCCGGCGCCGGCGCACGCGTTGCTTGATTCAGGTCAAGCCGGTGTGGCCGGCGCGGCGGTGTCAGGGGGTGGTGGTACGCGTCATCTGTTGTCCGTCCGTACCGGTGACGGTGGCGGTGGTACCACTTTCCGAGCGGTCGACGCTGCGTGTGCCGACCACTTCGCCGCTGCCGTTGGTGACCGTGCTGTTCACGTCGCCATCGCTCTGGCTGCGCTCGCGCGTGTAGCTGCGGCCGCCCGGACCGCTGGCAGTGGCGCTGGCATTGCCCTGTTCGTCGCGTGTCACGTTGCGGCCGGCGGTCCGGCCGTTCGGACCGGTCCACTCCGAGTTCATCGATCCTCTGGCGCGTTCGACCCGATGGCTGGCCTGTTTGCCGTTTGGCCCGGTGAAGACGGACTCGCGTGCCAGCGCCGGTTCTGCGACAAGGAGCGTGGTGGCGAGGGCAAGGGCGGAGGTGAGGGATACGGTCTTCATGTTCATGTCCTTTCGTGTGTGTCGGGGGGTGTTCAGATCAGGCCGGCGGCGATGCCGGGCAGCACGGCGCGCAGGGTGTCCATCTGCTCGACGCGTCGTTTCAGTTCCTCGCGCAACAGGGCCACCTGTTCCGGCGTCAACAGGGCGTACAGCGCCAGCCATTCGGCGCGCGCGGCCTGCCGCAGCGCCAGATCGGCGAGCACGGTATCGTCGCGCAGCACGGCCAGGGCGGCGAGGTCGGGTACCGCCTTCTCCAGTTCGTTCGTCGTGGCATCGAGCATGGCCTTGTGATTCGCGCGCAGTTGCGGCAGCACGTCCTGCGTCGCCGCCATGGCGCGGGCGAACTGCAGCTGTTGCGGCGGCGTGAGCTGCAGCGACTGCTGCAGATCGACCAGCGCCGCGCGTACCGGTCCGGGCAGATCGCCGCCGCGTGTTCCGGCGATGGCCGGCGGCAGCGCAATCAGGGTGCCGGCCAGCAGGGGGAGGAAAGATCGGATCATGGTGTGACTCCATCGTTGAGGGGACGAGCAGAGTCTGGCCGCGGCGGGCGCCGCAAAGCGTAAGCGGCAGGACGCGTTTCATTACCGGTTGTTGCAGCGGCGGGCGCCGGTAATGTGCGGTAAGAAAACCGGTCCTGCGACGTGGGAGACTGCAGGCTGGGGAGATGACTGCCATTGCTGTTTCCCTGCCATGATCCTGAAAACCTCCGCTGACCGCGTGAAATGTTGATGAAGGACAGTGCCCTTTCGACTTTCCTGCTTCACCCGGCCTTCACTGTCCGGGTGAGAGCGCTTCGCCGCCACGTGCGGCGGGGCGCCATCCTGCCGCATCCCCGCGCCTTGCCCGGCACCCCGCCAACCCTGCCCATGGCGCCGATCCACTGAGGTTATCAGGATGAATGCACGCCCACCCGTCATCTATGTGGTCGACGATGACTCCGAACTGCGCGCGATGACCGCCACTTATCTGGCCCGCAACGGCATGGAAGCGGTCGCGCTGCCGTCCGGCGACGAACTGTTGCGGCGGCTGCGTCGCGTCCGGCCCGACCTCATCGTGCTCGACCTGATGATGCCGGGCCTGAGCGGACTGGACGTGTGCCGCGCGCTGCGCGGCGAGAGCGACGATGTGCCGGTCATCATGCTGACCGCGCGTAACGAGGTGGTCGATCGCGTGATCGGTTTCGAGTTCGGCGCCGACGACTACCTCGGCAAGCCCTTCGATCCGCGCGAACTGCTGGCGCGCATACAGGCGGTACTCAAGCGTCGCCCGCCGCCCGCGCTGCCGGGAGACGGCGCACCGATGGCGCTGGGCCGCTGGATCTTCGTGCCGGCACGCCGCATGCTGCGCAGCGGCGACGACCTGCAGCCCCTGTCGGACGCCGAATTTGCGCTGCTCAACGCGCTGACCGGCCGCCCGGGCACGGCTCTGTCGCGCGACCGCTTGCTGGAAGCCATGCACGGCCGTGACACCGAAATGGACGAACGCTCGGTCGATGTCGCCATCCACCGGCTGCGCCGCCTGATCGAGCCGGTGCCGGAATCGCCGCGCTACATCCAGACGTTGCGCGGCCGCGGCTATGTCTTCGTACCGGACGACGCGCCGGCGCCCGGCTGAGGTGGCCGGCGCGATGTTCCGCCGGATGCTTCCGGCCTCGTTCGGCAGCCGGCTGGCGCTGGTGTTCGCGCTGCTGTTCGTGCTCGCCACCGCGTCGGCGCTGCTGCTGTGGCGGGCGCATCGCGGCGGTACGGTCGAGCACGCGGCGGCGGAACTGCTGGTCGGGCAGATAAGGCTGGCGCAGGCGCTGGCCGATTCCCACGGCGACGTGGCGCATCTGCGGACCGTGCTGGCCGGGCAGGGCACGCGCCTGCTCAGCGGATCCGACATCCCGTCGCCGGCACGGCTGAATACGCCGCTGCTGCAGCGGCTGGAAGCGGCAATGAGCGCCTCGCTCGGCGCGCCCGTCAATCTGACGCTGCGGGCGTTGCCGCCGCGCGAACTGGTGGTGTCCTTCGTCTGGCGCGATACGCCGCTGGCGCTCGCGCTGCCGCTGAACGACTGGGAACCGGCGCTGCCTGCGCCGGCGCTGGGCTGGTTGCTGCTGCTGTTCGGCGTGACACCGCTGGCGGCCGTGCTTGCCTTCATGCTGCTGCAAAGGCCGCTGCGCGCGGTCGTGCGCGGCATCGGCGAACAGGGGGGGCGGCCGCTGCGGGTGGCCGTGCCGCGCCACGCCGATGAAGACGTGGTGCGGCTGGTGCAGGCCTATAACAGCATGGTCGACCAGCTGGCGGCGCGCGACCGCGAGCGCGAACAGATGCTGGCCGGCGTGTCGCACGACATCCGTGCGCCGCTGGCGAGGCTGCGCATGCGGGCGTCGCTGAGTGAAGAAGCCGAACTGGCCGACGGCATCATCCGCGATGTCGCGTCGCTCGACCGCATCACCCGGCAGTTCATCGATTTCGCACGCGTTGGTGGCCGGGGCGACGGGCCGCCCGGCCTGTGCGGCGATCTGCCCGCCGTGCTGCGGAGGGCGATCGAACAGGCCGGCGCCGGTCACGGCATCTCGCTGTGCGCGCCGGACGGGGTGCCCGCCGTGCGCGGCGACGCGGCCGACGTCGAGCGCATCGTCGGCAACCTGATCGACAACGCCATCGAATACGGTCGGCCGCCGATCGTGGTGACCGTGGAGATGGCCGGCGACAGTGTCCGGCTGTGGGTGAGCGATGGGGGCGAGGGCTTGGGCGCCAATGCGCTGCGCCGCGCCTGCCAGCCTTTCGTGCGCCTGGATCCGGCGCGCGGCGGCAGCGGTCATTGCGGGCTGGGCCTGTCCATCGTGTCCGGGCTGGCGACCGGTATGGGTGGGCGGGTGGAGGTGGGGCGCGATCCGTGCGGCCGCTTCCGGATCGGCGTCATCCTGCAGCAGGCGCGCCACGTTTGATTTATAGAAACATTTATTGTTTGAATGAAAACATGGTGGTGCTATCCTGAAGTCACGATCCCCTCCGACAGGAGCCGCCCATGGGCGCCGTTGCAGACAAGGGTGTCAGCGCTTCCGAAGACCGCGGCGCGCTGGCCCGCATGGTCATGACCTTGCTTGATCACTGGAAACTATCCACCGAAGACCAGGCCGCGCTGCTGGGCATTGCCGCCAGCAATCGCGCCGCGCTGGCGCGCTACCGGCGCGGCGAGCCGATCGGCACCAGCCGCGACCAGTACGAGCGGGTCGGTCATCTGCTGGGCATCCACAAGAATCTTCGACTGCTGTTTCCGCAGAACCGCGACCTCGTCTATCGCTGGATCAGCACCCGCAACCGCGCCTTTGACAATCTGAGTCCGGTCGAGGTGATCCGGGAATGGGGCTTCGCCGGTCTGCTGATGGTGCGTGCCTATCTCGACCGGGCACGCGGTCAGTGACGCTGTCGTTGAGTTTCGGGGACCTGTTCGCCCGCCTCGCGCTGGCCGAGGTGCAGCGCGACGTGTTCCGCAACATCGTGTCGCTGCGCACCTCGCAGGATCTGTTCGACGACCTCACCGACGACCCGGCCGAATGGGCGCTGGCGCAGAAGGTCGAAGGCGACGCCAAGCCGCCGCCCTATCGCTCGGCCACGCCGGTGCTGCACCGCCCGTTCGAGGATGCCGAGTGGTTCAACGCCATCGCCTGGCCGTTCCAGCACTGGCAGGCCAGCCGCTATTCCGACGGGCGCCATGGCGTGTGGTACGGCTCGGAGTCGGTCGACACGACGGTGTACGAATCGGCCTGGCACTGGCGCCAGGGTTTGCTGGCCGATGCCGGCTTCGAGCGCGAATCGGTGGTGGCCGAGCGCAAGGTGTATGTCGTGGGCTGTGCCGCCGCACTGCTCGATTTCCGGCCGCTCACCGGCGACTGGCCGGCGCTGCTGCATCCGGCCGATTACAGCTTTCCGCAGTCGGTCGGCGCGCGCATCCACCGCGAAGGTCATCCGGGCCTGCTGGTGCAGTCGGTGCGCCGGCCCGAGGGCGAGAACTTCGCCGTATTCAATCCGGCCGTGCTGTCGGCCCCGCGCCATCACCTGCAACTCAGCTACCGGCTCGACGGCGACTGCATCGTCGTCGAAAAGACGCCGGGCCTGGCGTGGTTCGGCATTGAAGCGGGAGAGTTCGGGCGGCGTGCCTGAGGGCTGAGGGAAGGCCTGCCTCTGCCGGGATGTGCGACGACGGCCATGGACGGGAAGGGCGGAACAATGCAGGTCATTCGCGCGCGCTGTGAAATCGGGCTCAAGCCCGAGAAGTCGGCGCCGGCCGTGCCGAATTCATGGAGGGCGCAAGCCATGTGTGCAAACTACACCCCCGCCCGTCAAGCCGCGTGGGACCGTGCGATCAAGGCCGTCTACCCGTTGGGCGAATTCAATCCCGAAGCCTTTCCGGGTCATGTCGCGCCGATCCGCACCAACGAGCCGCGCGACGACGGTGTGCTGGCCACCTTCGGCCTGCTGCCGCACTGGGCCAGGCCCGAACTGGTGCGCAGCACCTACAACGCGCGCAGCGAAACGGCCGCCAGCAAACCAAGCTTCCGCAACGCGTGGAAAAAGGGGCAGTTCTGCATCATCCCGGCCGACGGCATCTTCGAGCCCTGCTACGACAGCGGCCGCGCAGTGCGCTGGCGCATCACCCACCGCGACGGCGCGCCGTTGGGCATCGCCGGGCTGTGGGAATCGCGTCCGGTCGGCGACAGCGTGCAGTACTCGTTTTCGATGCTGACAATCAGCGCCGCCGGTCACCCCATCATGCAGCACATGCACAAGCCCGAAGACGAAAAGCGCATGGTCGTCATCCTGGATCCTGACGACTACGCCGACTGGCTCGCCACGCCGCCCGAGCGCGCGCTCGGCTGGATGCGCCAGTACCCGGCCGAGTGGCTGTCGGCCGAGCCGGCGCCGCGCGGCGGGGCGGCGCAACTGTCGCTGATCTGAAAGGCTGGCAAGCCCGCAGCGAAGTCTGACGCGCCCCGCATCTCTTCCCGCGTCCATCGCACCTGAATGCCGTCTGCTTGATCCTCGTCAACGTCGCGGCCCGTCGGCGGCACGCTTCCTGCGGTTCGAGGGTTCCACCCCTCAAACAGGAGTACTCACGTGGCAAACGTTACATTCACCTCGCCGGCCATGCCGCGCGACATCACCGTCTATGCCGTCGCGGGCGACCGCGGCACGCTGCTCGGCCTCGCCAAGGCGCACAAGATTCCCATTCCGTTCGACTGTCAGGACGGCGACTGCGCGTCCTGCATCGTCGAAGTCAGCCACGTCGACAGGCGCGTGCGCTATGGCGTTGCGCTGACCGAGAAGGAAAAGGAAGTGCTGCGCCAGATGGGCAAGATCAGCAAGGAAGAAATCATGGACGCCGAAGTTAACGACATGCCGCCGCAGCATCGGCTGGCCTGCCAGTGCTTCGTCCGCAACGAAGACATCATTGTGTCGTTTGAAGGAGATACGACGATTCCCGGCAAGGGCCCGGCGCTCTCGATTGCCGCCGCCATCTACAAGGGCGGTGTGCAGATCCGCTCGCTGGACGAGTTCCTGAGCTATTCGGTGAAGGTCGAAGAGGATGCGGCGGTGCACTACGACCAGCTCGCCGAATCGATGGCCGCCTGTGGCAACGCCGACGTCGCCTCGCTGTTCACCCAGCTGGCCAGGTACTCGCGCATGCATCTCGAAGAAGCCAAGGCGAAGTGCGCCCGCTACGACGTCACCGTGCAACTGCCCGCCAGCTCGTCCTGGCCGGACAACTCGTCGCCGGAAATGACCGCACTGTGGGCCGGCGACCCCTCACTGACACGTCTGGACGGGCTGAAGGCCGCGCTGCAGGGCGAACGTCGCGGCTTCGAGTTCTACTACGCCGTCGCGAACACCACCGAAGACCCGGAGATCCGCAAGGTGGCCAAGGAGTTCGTGCGCGAAGAAACCGAGCACGTCGAAACGCTCAAGCTGTGGATCGAAAAGGAAGAAGCCGCGATGCGCGCCAAGGTCAGATAAGCTGCGTCGACATGCCGCGCACCCGAAATGGGGCGCTCCGGCACGGGCCGGGGCGCCCCATTTTTCATGGCGCAGGGCGTCGCCTGCCGCGCCGCCGCCCGCCCGTCAATTGCCACCGTCGCCCTTGTGCGCCAGCCGACAGACAGTCGGTCTGACTGCGCGCAGCATGTTCGCAGCGTCTCATCGACGCGATGAACTGCGCCCATCAGGCAATGACCTCACGATGCCGCGGGATACAGGTCAGGCGATGTTCGTTGTCCGGCACCTTGCGGTGCTTCATGGATGACACGCGCGGCCGGTGAGGAAGTCCATCAACCAGTGAAGGAAACAGGCGATGACAGACCCACGCGATATTGCGCACGACAAGAAGGTGCGCCAGGAAAAGAAGAAACACGGCGAAGACATCGCCCCCGACGCCGACAAGACGCCGCAGCCGGGGAAAAAGACGCACAAGGTGCATCACCACTCGGACACGCCGAAGGAGTCGGACGAGGCGGCACCTGTGCCGACGGGGGAGAAGTCGCTGGAGTGACAGGCGCGGAACAGAAGGAAACTGGGAACGGAAGCGGATTGGAGACGCCGTTGCGGTTGCTTCATTCTGCCGTATGACGCGTTCGACACTGCTGGCTTGTTTCAAGATCGCGCTCGCGTCTGGCCAGCTCCTTCGACTTGATTTCCGTTCTCGCGAAGACATGGCCATCCGGCCAGGTCAGCCCGACTTCAACTGCTCGCGTCTTCAGGGCCGCGACATCCGTGACGCGTTCATACGACCAGACGCGCCAGCGAGGTACGGATAGCGACCACCAGAGCCAGGCCACTGCAAACCCGCCCGCGAATACGAATGGGCTCATCCAACTGTATGCGCGGGAGATCGCCCCGTGTTCCACGAACTGCGCAAACAGCCAGATCGGTCCGATCATCAAGGAGAAGACGGGGGCATTGACTGCAAGCAGACCTACCAGGATCGCTCGTCCGACTGAAATTGTGGGTCTCATGACGCCCTACGCGTGAGATCAGGAACGCACGACATTGCCTCTGCGCGTCCGCCGGACTGATCGGTCAGGCTGCCCTCACGTGATCAGCTTTACGCACCATGACAACATCACCGATATCACCAGCAGAATCCAGGGCAGCCGACGCGAAAAATGACTTTCGCCTGCCAGCCGTGAAAACCGGAAAGCAATCGCGATGAACGAACTGCCGAAGGCTAGCAAGGAAAAGCCGGCGACTCGCGCAGCTTTTCCCTGAAGCGGTGAAGATCCGAAAAAAAACTGTCCGAATTCGGGACCACTCAAGGGATCAAGTTGCGCACTCGCAATCGCGCTGACGCCAAACCAGAACAGAAAACCCGCGAATGGCAAAACAACAAGAATGAGCAACAAAGTGTGCAGCCACGTGGGCAACTCTTCATCCGATGGAAATAGTGACGGCATCTTTCGGGCGCCTGAAGTTCGAGCTGGTCGACGTTGGATGACCTGAATAGTTGTGCGCAAGCGGAATCAGGCGCAGTGCCGACGCCTTCGAAACTGCGCGTACGCTGCATGGAGAGAATGCACTTTCGATGAAGGAAGAAGACAGGGTCATCAGATGAATCACAAATAAACCGTGGGCTGTCTTCTTTTTCCTACGTTCGAGTTAGACCGCGTTACGAGGTTGTCCCGGGCGTTTCCAAAAAGGTGCAATTATCCTTCCGCGCTTTACCGCCATGACCAACATCACGATTCCGGTGGTTGTGCACAGGAGCAGCGCAAGTACGGACGATTCCACACCGAAGTTGCCTCCCGTCAGCCAATCGGGACCGTTCATGGTGGACCTGATCAAGCCTTGCTGTGCCTCGTTGCCGGAGACAATGCCCGAAAAAATGGCCGACTGCGTGTAGTTCCATGCCATGTGGAAGCCGATGCTCAACCAAAGCCGGCGCGTCAGCATGTAGGCCGCAGCCAGCAAGATGCCGGCTTCGACGGCGATGAACAGCGCGCCCTCAAGTGTGCCTTGCGGGTTCAACAGGTGGCTCAAGCCGAACACGAGCGAAGACACCACAAGTGCTGCCCAACTGCCAAACCACTGTTCCACCGAGCCGTACAGCACGCCGCGGAACAACAGTTCCTCGTAGACGCTGGAGCTCAACGCCATGGCAATCGCTGGCACCATGTAGCTCAGCGGGTTCAAGCCAACGATGCGGTAGATGCCCAGAGCCATGAGGATCACTTCGCAGGCGGCGTACAAGCCGGCGCCGATGAGCAAGCCGATGCCGAGTTCCCGGCCCATACGCCGCAAGGCGAGTTCCGATACGGTACGCTGCTCGATGAGTAGTGCATAACCCACATAGACCGCGAAGCCGGAAATGGCCAACGCGATGATGTGCAGAACGGCTTTGATGGGCTCTCCGGCGTAGCTGGTCATCGCATCAGTGTTCAGGCTCATCATCAGTACCAGGATGAAACCGAGCAACAGTACGCGCGCTGGCGGTGACCTGAGGATGCGAAGTGCGAGTTTGGGCTCTGCGCTCATCGGGTAAGCGTCCGACCGACACCGTGTTGACGGTCAGAGTTTGATCTTTGCGAGTCGTCGATCGACTTCGGCGATGTCGAAGGCAGCGGGGTCGAAGGTTGAGCCG
>NZ_JANINH010000014.1:0-94755 GCF_024580155.1 Methyloversatilis sp. XJ19-13
AACGCATCGCCATCATCAATCCAGCATGCGTTGTAACGTCAATCGAGGACTTCGTGACGCCAGAAAATGTCGCCGAGGTCCTTGGCGACCAGTACAACGCAGTTACAGGCTCTACTTGCTGACACCAAGGCGCACAGCAACCTCCGCGACCGGATGGTCACGCTCGGTGACCTGCCTGACCGCTTCTACCTTGAATGCCTCGGTGAAGCGAAGACCCTCCGTCTTCTCTTCCGTACACACCTCGGTCATGCCTTGATTGTGAGGCCACAAGGTGTCTCGAAAACACGGGGCGATTCATCTTAAACCCATGTTGTGCTTGGCTTCGCAGGACACCAAGGGGGGGCTGTGCTATCCTTTAAGGCTATCCAAGGCTTCAATGCAGGCTATCGTTTGCCTGTTTTTTTTAATCGATTCAAGGATATTGGCTGATGGCCCAGAGCACTTCTACGACACACTCCCTCGAGCGGACGATCAACATGTCCGTTGTTGCCGCTGACGTCGAGAAAGATGTCGCCGCCCGACTCGTCAAGATGGCACGTACGATAAAGATGCCGGGGTTCCGTCCGGGAAAAGTTCCGATGAAGCTGGTGCAGCAACAGTTTGCCGCCCAAGCACGCTCGGAAGCTTTCACAGAAGCGGTTCAGATGCAGTTTGGCAACGTAGTACGTGAGCAGAAGCTTCGTGTAGCCGGTAATCCGAAGATTGAACCGCTTGAGTCTTCCGAGCCCGGGCAGGTCGCGTTCAGTGCGACGTTCCAGGTGTATCCGGACATCGAACTCGCAGACTTATCCGATGCAACTCTAGAACAGGCGGTGCTTCCCGTCGGCGATGGTGAAGTAGAAAAGACTATCGAGGTTCTACGCAAACAGCGCGTCACGTACTCCGCGGCCGACAAAACGGCGGCGAAGGAGGATCGTCTGACGATCGATTTTCGTGGGACCCTGGAGGGGGTGCCATTTGATGGCGGTGTTGCGGAGGATTTCCCGTTGGTGCTCGGTGCGGGATCGCTGTTGCCGGAATTTGAAGCGAGCCTAGAAGGCATGACGCAAGGTGAATCGAAGTCATTTCCAGTCACATTTCCCGACGACTACCAAGCTAAAGATCTAGCTGGCAAGACCGTTCAGTTCGAAGTGACTGTCAAGGCCGTCGAAGCCCCGCAGCTACCAGCAATTGACGAAGAGTTTGCGATATCGCTCGGTGTTCCTTCCGGAGATGTTTCGTTGCTCAAGGCTGACGTTCGTACAAATCTGGAGCGTGAAGTCAAGAAGCGCCTCCATGCCCGTGTCAAAAATGAGGTAATGAATCTGCTGCTCGAAAAGCATACCTTTGATGTTCCGACTTCACTCTGTGAGCAGGAATCGCATCGACTTGCCGAGGAAGCACTGTCAAACCTCGCCTCGCGGGGAATGAACGTAAAGGACATTCCTGTCGAGCCGACATGGTTCCTCGCGCAGGCCGAACGAAGAGTACGTCTTGGCTTGCTCGTTGCGGAAGCGGTCAAGAAACACGAACTCTACGCAAAACCAGAGCAGATACGAGCTGTTGTTGAAGAACAGGCGCAAAGTTACGAGGATCCGGCTGATGTCGTCCGCTGGTACTACAGCGATACGCAACGCCTCGCCCAAGTCGAAGCAATGGTAGTCGAGGATAACGTGGTCGATTGGGTGCTCGCAAAGGTCAAGGTAACGCCGAAAGCGGTCGAGTTTGACGAGTTGATGGCGTCGAACTGACGGGAATCGCTGAGCAATCTGTAGGCGACCCAGAGCACAGGCCGGTAACCAGATAAACTTGAAGCAGGCATACCTGCTTCAACAAGGAGTGAAACGAATGATGTCGGAAACCGTAGGCTTGGGCCTCGTGCCCATGGTCATCGAGCAGAGTGGACGTGGCGAACGGGCGTATGACATCTACTCGCGCCTGCTGCGCGAGCGAGTAATTTTCCTGGTTGGCCCGGTAAATGACTCGACAGCGAACGTGATCGTTGCGCAGTTGTTGTTCCTCGAGTCTGAAAACCCGGACAAGGACATCTTCTTTTACATCAATTCACCCGGCGGTTCGGTCACTGCTGGGCTTTCGATCTACGACACAATGCAGTTTATAAAGCCAGCGGTATCGACGTTGTGCATCGGACAGGCCGCCAGCATGGGCGCGTTCCTGCTGTCGGCCGGTGAAAAAGGCAAGCGTTTCTGTTTGCCGAACTCGCGCGTGATGATCCACCAGCCGATGGGTGGCTTCCAAGGGCAGGCTTCGGACATCGAGATACATGCCCGTGAAATTTTGACTTTGCGATCCAGGTTGAACGCGATCATGGCGCATCACACAGGTCAGCCAATCGAAACGATTGAGCGTGACACCGATCGCGACAACTTCCTGTCCGCCGAGCAGGCTCGTGATTACGGCATTATTGACAAGGTACTGACGACCCGCGCCGAAGGCACGACCTGATCCTTCACGCTGTGCAGTGACTTTGAAGTCTGGAGTAAAGCCATGACCGAAAAAAAATCGGGGTCCGAAAAACTCCTGTACTGCTCCTTCTGCGGAAAGAGTCAGCACGAAGTCAAGAAGCTCATCGCAGGCCCATCGGTGTTTATCTGTGATGAATGCATCGATTTGTGCAACGACATCATCCGTGACGAGATCAGCAGCGAACAGTCGGGCAAAGGCGCGCGTAGCGATTTGCCGTCGCCGAAGGAGATTTGCGAAATACTCGACCAGTATGTGATTGGTCAGTCCCCGGCAAAGCGAATCCTCGCCGTTGCGGTGTACAACCATTACAAGCGTCTGCGCCACATGTCGCGCAAGGACGAAGTCGAACTGTCTAAGAGCAACATCCTGCTTGTTGGGCCGACGGGTTCGGGTAAGACGCTACTTGCACAAACGCTTGCCCGCCTGCTCAATGTGCCTTTCGTGATGGCAGATGCCACGACGCTTACGGAAGCTGGCTATGTCGGTGAAGATGTCGAGAACATCATCCAGAAGCTGCTACAGAAGTGCGACTACGAAGTCGAGAGAGCGCAGCAAGGTATTGTTTACATTGATGAAATAGACAAGATTTCCCGAAAGTCCGACAACCCCTCGATCACCCGCGATGTGTCGGGAGAAGGGGTTCAACAGGCGCTTCTGAAATTGATCGAAGGAACGGTTGCCAGCGTGCCACCGCAGGGCGGCCGCAAACACCCGAACCAGGACTTCGTTCAGGTCGACACGACGAACATCCTGTTCATCTGCGGCGGCGCTTTCGACGGTCTCGAGAAGGTTATCCGCAATCGTACGGAGCAGTTCGGTATCGGTTTCGGTGCCGAGGTAAAGAGTCGTGAGAACCGGAATTCAGGTGAAGCGCTCCGCGACGTAGAGCCAGAGGATCTGATCAAGTTCGGCCTGATTCCGGAGTTCGTCGGTCGTCTCCCGGTTGTGGCCACGCTGCAGGAACTCGATGAAGAGGCGCTAATCCAGATCCTGATCGAGCCCAAGAACGCGTTGATTAAGCAGTATCAGAAGCTTTTCCAGATGGAAGGCGTCGAACTGGAGATCCGGCCTGCGGCGCTTCAGGCCATCGCTGGAAAGGCGCTGAAGCGAAAAACTGGTGCACGTGGGCTGCGAAGTATCATTGAGTCTGCGCTGCTTGACACCATGTACGAACTGCCGGGGATAGATAACGTCACCAAAGTTGTCATTGATGAAGGTGTGATCGAAGGCGAAAGCAAGCCCATCATGCTGTTTGCAGATCAACCCAAAGTGTCAGGATCGAACTGACGCCCGCGAACCGGATGTCGCGTAACGCGGGTGCGCCCTCGAGGTGGCTTGATTCGGGCATCGCCGCCCCAATCTGCCTGACACTGTCGCGTTAAGGAATATCAATGTCCAGCCTTCAAACCGTCCCGGAACAACTGGAGCTTCCGCTCCTGCCGTTGAGGGACGTTGTCGTTTTCCCCCACATGGTCATCCCGCTCTTTGTGGGTCGTCCGAAGTCGATCAAGGCTCTGGAGTCGGCGATGGAATCCGGCAAGAGCATATTGCTCGTCGCCCAGAAGTCAGCCGCCAAGGATGAACCGAGTCCGGACGATCTATACCGTATCGGTTGCGTTGCCAATATCCTGCAGATGTTGAAGCTCCCCGACGGCACGGTGAAGGTGCTTGTCGAAGGCACTCAGCGGGCTACGGTCGAGGACATCGTCGATATCAAGACGTTGTTCATGGCGAGCGTCACCACAGTGCCGGCCGTTGAGCAGACCTCACATGAGATTGAGGCGATGCGCCGTGCGCTGATCGGCCAGTTCGACCAGTATGTCAAGTTGAACAAGAAGATCCCGCCGGAAATCCTGACGTCGCTGTCGAGTATCGAAGAAGCGGGGCGTCTGGCAGATACGGTCGCAGCACATCTCCCGCTCAAGCTTGAACAGAAGCAAGACATTCTGGAGCTGTTCGGTACCGCGGAGCGAATCGAACGTTTGCTGTCGCAGCTGGAAACTGAACTTGACATCCTGCAGGTCGAGAAGCGCATCCGTGGGCGCGTGAAGCGGCAAATGGAGAAGAGCCAGCGCGAGTACTACTTGAACGAACAGGTCAAGGCTATCCAGAAAGAGCTGGGCGAAGGCGAGGACGGAGCCGATCTCGAAGAAATCGAGAAGAAGATCAAGGCAGCCGGCATGACAAAGGAAGCCATCGCCAAGGCGCAGTCCGAGCTGAAGAAGTTGAAGCTGATGTCGCCGATGTCAGCCGAGGCGACCGTCGTGCGAAACTTCATAGAAACGCTTGTGGGCCTCCCCTGGCGCAAGAAGTCACGTATTTTCAAGGACCTCGCTGAGGCGGAGAAGGTACTTGATCGGGATCACTACGGCTTGGAGAAGGTCAAGGAGCGTATTCTCGAGTATCTGGCTGTGCAGCAGCGCGTCGACAAACTCAAGGCGCCCATCCTGTGCCTGGTTGGCCCCCCGGGCGTAGGCAAGACTTCGCTCGGTCAGTCGATTGCCAAGGCGACTAACCGCAAGTTCGTTCGTATGGCGCTCGGTGGCGTTCGGGACGAGGCGGAAATCCGTGGACACCGCCGGACCTACATAGGGTCGATGCCGGGCAAGATCCTGCAGAACATGACGAAGGTGGCCGTCAAGAATCCTCTTTTCCTGCTCGATGAAGTCGACAAGATGGGCCAGGATTTTCGGGGTGATCCGTCATCAGCCTTGCTGGAAGTGCTTGATCCGGAACAAAACTCGACGTTTGTCGACCATTACGTCGAGGTTGAGTACGACCTTTCCGACGTGATGTTTGTCGCCACTGCCAACACGCTGAACATTCCTGCGCCACTGCTCGATCGGATGGAGGTGATCCGCCTTTCGGGCTACACGGAGGATGAAAAGGTCAATATCAGCCAACGCTATCTGGTTCCGAAGCAGATCAAGAACAATGGCCTGAAGAAGGAAGAGATTTCGATCACTGAAGATGCACTGCGCGACATCGTCCGCTACTACACGCGGGAAGCCGGTGTGCGCGCACTCGAGCGTGAAGTTTCTAAGATCTGCCGCAAGGTGGTCAAAGGCTTGGTGCTGAAGAAGCGCTCGTCGAAGATCATCATCAACGCAAAGAACCTGGACAAGTTCCTCGGCGTCCGTCGTTATACCTTCGGCATAGCGGAAAAGGACAATCAGGTTGGTCAGGTGACCGGTCTGGCGTGGACCGAAGTCGGCGGTGAACTGCTTACGATTGAGGTCGCGACGATGCCGGGCAAGGGCGTCGTGCAGCGCACGGGTTCGCTTGGTGACGTGATGAAGGAATCGGTAGAGACTGCGCGCTCCGTCGTCCGCTCTCGCGCTCGTCGTTTGGGCATCAAGGACGAAGTATTCGAAAAGGTCGATCTTCACGTGCACTTCCCTGAAGGTGCGACGCCCAAGGACGGACCGTCCGCGGGCATCGCCATCACGACCGCGCTGGTGTCCGCTCTCAGCGGGATTCCCGTGCGGGCCGATGTGGCCATGACGGGTGAAATCACACTGCGTGGTGAAGTGCTCGGCATTGGTGGCCTGAAGGAAAAGCTGCTCGCTGCTGTCCGCGGTGGTATCCGTACTGCATTGATTCCACATGAGAATGTCAAGGATCTTGCGGACATGCCCGATACGCTGAAGAACTCGATCGAGATCGTATCGGTCAGGTGGATCGACGAGGTGCTCGAACGCGCGCTGGAGCGCAAGCCGGATGCATTGCCGGAAGCCGATCCGGCTGCGACGATTGCCAAGGTCGAAGATGCTGCGGTCGCTGCCGCTGCCGTCATTACACACTGACATCCGAGTCACCACAGCCCGCGACTGGCCTCTTGTGAGGTATCATCGCGGGCTGTTTTTCGCAGTGCCCAAAGCTCGCGCAGGAATCGGCGGGTGCTTAGCTCAGTTGGTAGAGCGTCGCCCTTACAAGGCGAATGTCGGCGGTTCGAGCCCGTCAGCACCCACCAGAACGGAGTGGTAGTTCAGTTGGTTAGAATACCGGCCTGTCACGCCGGGGGTCGCGGGTTCGAGTCCCGTCCACTCCGCCAAAACTGACAGCGGGCGAACCTGGGTTCGCCTTTTTCATTTTTCGCGCCTGCAGCACGCAGGCCCCGCGAAAGGTTTTTATGTTTGATGCGGTTCGCAACAACAAGCGCGTGGTCCAGGGTGTCCTGTTGCTGATGATCCTGCCGTTCGCGTTTTTCGGCGTCGAATCCTACGTAAATAGCGATGTGCAGCGTGAAGATGCCGCTGTCGTCGGCAGTGCGAAGATTGCGCAGGAAGAATTCACCGCCGCTTTGCGTGACCAGCAGGACCGGTTGCGCGAAATGATGGGTGAGGAGTTCGACCCGAAGATCATGGAACGTTCCGAGGTGCGCAGCCAGGCGCTGGACGGCCTGGTGAGCCAGCGCTTGCTGATCCAGGAAGCGCAGCGCACAAACCTGACCGTACCCGATGCGCGCATGAGCCAGATCATCGCAGCGATCCCCGGTTTTCAGGTTGATGGCAAGTTTTCCGAGGCACGTTTTGACCAGGTTGCGCAGTCGCAGGGTTACAGCCGGGACGGATTGCTGGCCCGCATCCGTCAGGATCTGCTGATCCGCCAGCTTTACGCCGGGATAGCCGGCAGTTCGTTTGTTCCGGCATCGCTCGCGAAACGCTGGGCGCAAATGCAGCAGGAGCAGCGCGAGGTCAGCGAGGCGGTCATTACGCCGTTCGAATTCATCGAACAGATTTCCATTGCGCCAGAGCAGGTGCGCAAGTACTACGACGACAACCTGAAGCAGTTCGAGGTGCCCGAGCAGGTCAAGGTGGAATACCTGACGCTGAGCGAAGCGGCGCTTGCTGTGACCATGGAGGTGAGCGAAGAGGACATCCGGAAGACTTACGAAGCGGATCAGTCGCGCTACATGCAGGGTGAAGAACGAAAGGCCCGCCACATCTTGCTGACGATCGATGCATCGGCCAGCCCGGATGAGCGTGCCGCGGTCCGTACCAAGGCCGAAGCGCTGCTCAAGACTCTGCGTGCTGATCCATCAAAGTTCACCGAACTGGCAAAGGAGAACTCGCAGGATCCCGGCTCGAAGGACGCTGGCGGCGATCTGGGTTATTTCGGACGCGGAACGATGGTCAAGCCGTTCGAAGATGCCGTGTTCGCGCTCAAGCCGGGCCAGATCAGCGGTGTCATCGAGTCTGATTTCGGTGTGCACATCATCCAGCTCACTGAGGTCCGCGGCGGGCAGGGCAAGACGCTGGACGAGGCGCGGGCGGAAATTGCCGACGAACTGAAGAAGCAGTCGGCGCGCCGTAAATTTGCCGAACTGGCCGAAGTATTCAGCAACACCGTGTATGAGCAGGCCGATTCACTGGCACCGGCCGCTGAGAAGCTCGGCCTTCAGGTCAAAACCAGCCCGTTGATTCCGAAGGGCTTCCTGATGCCCGCGCCGTTCGATAATGAAAAGCTGCGCGATGCGATTTTTTCGGAAGACGCGGTGAAGAACCGCCGCAACACGCAGGCGATCGAAACCGCTTCCAATACATTGGTATCGGCACGTGTCATCGAACAGTTGCCTGCTTCCGTGAAACCGTTCGAGAGCGTACAGGCGGAAATCGAAAAGCAGCTTGGTCTTGCGGCTGGAGAAAAGATGGCGCGCGAGCGTGGCGAGGCCGCCATCGCCAAATTGAAGGCGGGAGAAAATGCGCCATTGAACTGGTCGCCGCCGCAGGACGTGTCGCGCGCTCAGGCGCAGGGACCGGCTGCGGAGATGGTGCGTGCCATATTCAATGCGCCCGCCGACGCGCTGCCTGCGTATCTTGGATTCCCTATGGGTAACGGAGGCTATGCGGTGTTCCGCATCAGCGCGGTCAAGCAGCCAAAGGAAGCACTGGACCCGCAGCGCATCGAGGCGATCAAGGCCCAACTTGACCAGACCGTTTCGCAGGATGACTTTGCCGCCTATCTGGGTTCGCTGCGTCAGCGTTATCCGGTCACCATCAACATCAAGGTGCTCGAAGCGGCGAAACAGCAGTAGCCACGGCGCTTCATTTCATTGGGGCGGAGTCAGCTTGCCGGATCCGGCACGGGCGCGTTGCGCAGACCGATCAGAAAGGTATCGACCAGCCAGGGCGCGGACTTCTGCAGGTCGAAGTCGCGCCGTTCAATCCAGCTGCGCATCAGACCGCCGATGAAGGCATGCATCGCCTCCGCAGTCTCGCGTGGCGGGAGGTGCAGGGGCAACTGCCCGATGCGTACCGCAGCGCCGAAGACGACTTCAAGCATATCGAGGCAGCGGCTGTGAGTTTCGAGTTCGCGGGTGCGCAGGCGGTCGAAGTCAGGTCCGCCATCGAGCTTGCAGAACTTGATTTCAAACACTGCCTGAACGCGCTCGCAGTCAGTCAGCATGCGCAGCACACGGATAGCGTCATTGCGCAGAAAACCGAGCGGATCAGTGCCCGGGTCGGCCGCTAGGTCGCCCAGCATGGCCTGCATCGGCGTTGTAACGCGTTCGCACACAGCCTCGAAAATGTCTGCCTTGTTTTCGAAGTGCCAATACACGGCGCCGCGCGTGTGGCCCGCACTTTTCGCGATGTCGTCCAGCGTGGTGCCGGCGACCCCCTTTTCGCGAAAGCAGCGTTCTGCAGCATCAAGCAACTGCAGCCTCGTTGCTTCAGCTTCTTCTTTGGTGCGTCGAACCATATGAGGCAATCTTTTTACAAACAAGCTTGAATGTATATAAGTACTCGTCACGCGTCAAACCTGTATGTGCCGACCGTGCATCAGACCTATGCGAGCGGTTTCGACAGCCTCGCTTCCGGGGTCGGCTATCATGAATCCACGACAACATTGTCGCTTCAACACAGGAGGCACGACATGGGATTGCTGAATTTCCTGAAAGATGCGGGTGAAAAGCTTTTTGGCTCCGGTGAGGCGAAGGCTGCAACCGAGCAGGTCAAGGCAGCGCCTACAGCGGAGAACCGGGCAAAGCTCGACCGTGCCGCAGGTGACGCCATCAAGACGTACATCGAAAAGA
Source organism: Methyloversatilis sp. XJ19-13 (assembly GCF_024580155.1). Classification (NCBI taxonomy): domain Bacteria; kingdom Pseudomonadati; phylum Pseudomonadota; class Betaproteobacteria; order Nitrosomonadales; family Sterolibacteriaceae; genus Methyloversatilis; species Methyloversatilis sp. XJ19-13. The sequence continues at coordinate 9,503 of NZ_JANINH010000014.1, forward strand.
TGGGCTTGTCCGCCACCGCGCTTAACGTTTCGTTTGACGGCAGTACCTCGACGTGCACGGTGTCCGGTACCTGCGCGGATCAGGCGACCCGCGAACGCATCGTGCTGTCGGCCGGCAACGTGGCCGGTGTCTCTTCGGTGCAGGACCAGCTCAATGTGCTCAATCTCGAACCCGAAGCGCAGTATCACGACGTGAAGTCGGGCGATAACCTGTCGAAGATCGCCAAGACCTACTACGGCGATGCCAACAAGTACCCCCTGATCTTCGAAGCCAACCGTCCGATGTTGTCGCATCCGGACAAGATCTACCCCGGACAGAAGTTGCGTATTCCGCCCAAGTCCTGACCCACCGTACATCGGTAAGGCAAAAAAAAGCCCGAACCACGGTTCGGGCTTTCAAGACTGGTGGGCAGTACTGGGATCGAACCAGTGACCCCCGCCGTGTGAAGGCGGTGCTCTACCGCTGAGCTAACTGCCCTGCATTCGTGACAGGGCGCGAATACTATCGGTTAAGCGAAGTGCCGTCAAATGGCTGGGGTGCTGGCGGTACAATCGCGCGCTCATCTTTCGCAGGCATTGCCATGACTCAAGTTGTCCGCACGCGATTTGCGCCGAGTCCGACCGGTTATCTCCACATCGGCGGCGCGCGCACGGCGCTGTTTTCCTGGGCGTACGCCCGTCATCACGGTGGCCAGTTCGTGCTGCGCATCGAAGATACCGATGTGGCGCGTTCCACACCCGAGGCAGTACAGGCGATCATCGACGGCATGAACTGGCTCGATCTCGGGCATGACGAGGGTCCGTTCTTCCAGATGCAGCGCATGGACCGCTACAAGGCAGTCATTGCGCAACTGCTGGAGCAGGGTCATGCCTACCGCTGCTACACCACGCAGGAAGAACTCGACGCGCTGCGCGAACAGCAGCGAGCCAGCAACGAAAAGCCTCGCTACGACGGCCGCTGGCGCCCGGGGCCCGGCCGCACGTTGCCTGAGCCGCCTGCAGGCGTCGAGCCGGTGATCCGCTTCTGCAATCCGGTCACCGGCGTGGTGGCTTGGGACGATCAGGTCAAGGGCCGCATAGCGATCGCCAATGATGAGCTGGACGACCTGATCATCGCGCGCGCCGACGGCACGCCCACCTACAACTTCTGCGTCTGCGTCGACGACTGGGACATGGGCATCACCCACGTCATCCGCGGCGACGATCATGTCAATAACACACCGCGCCAGATCAACATCCTGCGCGCTCTGGGCGCTACCGTGCCGCAGTACGCCCACCTGTCGATGATCCTTGGCGACGATGGCCAGAAACTGTCAAAACGGCACGGTGCGGTCAGCGTGATGCAGTACGACGAAGACGGCTATCTGCCCGAAGCGGTCATCAACTACCTGGCGCGGCTGGGCTGGAGCCATGGTGATGACGAAATCTTTTCGCGCGAACAGTTTGTCGGCTGGTTCGATCTCGATCACATCACGCCGTCGGCGGCGCAGTTCAATACCGAAAAGCTGCGCTGGCTGAATGCGCACTATCTGAAGCTGTCCGACAATGCCCGGCTGGCGGCCGATGTGGCGAGCCGCCTGGCGCGTCGTGGTGTCGATCCGGAGGCCGGACCGCAGCTCGAGCCGTTGATCGCGCTTTACAAGGACCGCGCCGCCACCCTGGTCGAACTGACCGATGCGCTCGAAGCCTTCTACATCGACCTTCACGTGTCGCCCGACATGCTGGCGCAGCACCTCACGGATCCGGCGCGCGACGCGCTGCGCAAGCTGGCTGCACGTCTTGAAAGTGCGCCGTGGGATAAGGCGGCGCTGTCGTCCGCGATCAAGGAAACCTGCGCCGAGTGCGGCATGAAGATGCCGCAGGTGGCGATCCCGCTGCGCGTGGCGCTGATCGGCCAGCCGCAGACGCCGTCGATCGATGCGGTGCTGGAAGCGTTTGGTCGAGAGCGCGTGCTGGCCCGTCTGGTACGCGTGTGCTGAGTCCGCGCTGCCCGAGCCTGTCATTTCGTCGTCTGTCGGCTCGGTAGCCCGGGCCCGCACCGCGCACTTCATGTCGCGTCAGGTCTGCGCAGCATCAATTCCTGCAGTAACGCGACGCACGCTTTCACCACACGTTGTACCCGGTGCAGGGTCGCGGCCATCCGGACGCGGAATGTGCAGCCGCTTCAGGTCCGACCATACTGCACGCGCTGTGAGGCGGCTCAAGATCTCAGCCGTGCGGCGCTTGCGGAAGCTTCCTCGCACGTTTCAGTGCTCATTGATCCAGGGCATGCCAGCCTGATGTCCGACTGTTGCGCCTGCTGTTCCGGGCATACACTCGGCGATGTGTAAGCTCTCCGCCCCGGCCCCCCGCATGAACCGGATATTCATCAGCTACCGCAGTGCCGACGGCACCAAGGACGCCAGCCGGCTGGCTGACGACCTGGGCGACGCTTTCGGTGCCGGGCAGGTCTTTCTCGACCGGCATGACCTGAGGGGTGGCGGCAGCTGGCGTGAGGCGATCGACAACGCCATCGGCAAGCGGCCAGTCGTGTTGCTGCTGATCACGCCAGCCTTCTTTGGCGCGCGTCACGACGATGGTCACCTGAGAATCGAGGATGCGGACGACCCGGTACGAGGCGAGATCCTTTCTGCGATCGCTACCGGCGCGACCCTGATGCCGCTGCGCGTCGATGGCACGCCGATGCCGACAGCCGACAGCCTGCCAGAGCCCTTGCGCACCGTTACCGACTGGCACGCATTGGCTCTGCGTACCGACGACTGGTCGGCCCTTGATCTGCCGCGCATCGTCGCTGACATCGAACGACTTGGCGTGCCGCGTTCTGCAGAACAGCGGGTCGCCAGCACCGCGGGGAAACGTCGCCTGATCCTGAGTTCCGGCATTGCGCTCGCAGCCGTTGCGGGTGCTGGCGTGCTGCTGCGTTCCGCCTATCCACCCGTCGACCCACCGGCATCTGCGCCCGCTGCGCCGACTACGCTGGATGGCGACTGGCTTCTTGTTTCCGCCGACGGACAGCGCACCCCGGCGCACCTGCGCCAGCGTGGCGATGCGGTCGAATTGCGATCCGAGCCGGTACGCATCGACAGTCGGCCGGAGTGGGCAACCTACATCGCATCGCTGGCGACCGACGGCACGCAGCTGTCGCACGTTCGCTACACCGCGCGCGGCGAGCGTTTTGGCGATGAGCTCGACATGGCGCTGATGCTGATCAGTGGCGACGGCAGCTTCGAAGTGGCTGGTGGCAATCTGCATGTGCGAATGTCAGCCGATGCGCGAACGCTTGAAGGCAAGGTGTCGCTGAATACGGGTGATGAAGAAGTGGTGCGCCTTGAGCGCACACGCTGACGCGCGAACGGCAAACAAAAAAAGGGCACCCCTGAGGTGCCCTGAAAACATCCTCACGGAGAGAGAGGAAGAGGAATCCTGAAACGACCGGCTAGTCGGCCTGGACAAGGTTGCCGTTCTGCAGCTTCACCTTGTCGCCGACGTGCCAGCTCGGTGCGGTGTCCAGCGTGACCGTGCGATAGTCACCGTTGTTCATGCGCACCCCGACTTCATGCCGGGTCGTCTTGCGCTGTGTCTTTTCGATCTGATGGCCGGCGTAGGCGCCGCCCGCGATACCGATGATCGTGGCCACCGTGCGGCCGCTGCCCTTGCCGACGTTGTTGCCGAGCAGGCCGCCCACCACACCACCGGCCGCAGCGCCCAGTCCGCTCGGATCGGCGGCTGCCTGCACTTCGCGAATCGACTCGACGATACCGCAGTCTATACACAGCGAAGCGGGGGCTGTCCGGTAATCGTTCTCAATACGGTATGAATCCGCGCGCGACGCGTCGATCGGTTGTTCGATGTCACGCGGCGGCGCTGCCGTGATATCGATGCCTGGATCGTAGGTCCGGTCTGCCACGCGCACGGGACGCGCGTCGGCATACTGCGTCGGCTCGGCCTTTTTCGGCAGAGCAGCCTTCACGACCGGCCTGTCCGCAGCCACCGGCCTGGCCGGTGCCAGCGTAACAACAGGCGCTTCCGCGATCGGGGCAACCGGTGTTACCGCCGTCGCAGCCAGTGAATCGATGCTGGCTGCGGCGACCACCGGAGCCGGTGCCGGCGCGGGCGAGCGTTCGAGCATCCCGGTCATCGACGCGATGCCGACCGCACTGAAGGCGGTGATCGAAAGCGCAGCCACCCACAGCGCCGGGTGCAGCGAGCGGGCGGAAGCAATGCGGGCCTGTGTCTTCATCGTGTTCTCCTGTAGGTGCAACGCATGAACGCCAGTAACGCATGCCCGAGCAAATGAAAGCGACCCCTGTTTGTAAGGATCCATTTCCGGGGCGAATCCGCCGCCCGCGCGCGCAAGTGCAGGGCTCCGGTCAGGACATGGCGTTTCAGTCGCGCCAATAGCCGGGGAAAACCCCGCTTCTTTCCGGGGTTCGGTAGAGCCCCGGTGCGCTGAAATACTGCCATGGCTTCCTCCCTCTCGCTCCGGCAGGCAATCGGCACCCCAAACATCCAGCAACTGGCTGCGCCGATACTGATCATCCTCATCCTGTCGATGATGGTGCTGCCGCTGCCCACCTTCGTGCTGGACGTGTTCTTCACCTTCAACATCGCGCTGTCAGTGATGGTGATGCTGGTGGCGCTCTACACGACACGCGCACTCGATTTTTCGGTCTTCCCGACGGTCCTGCTGGTGACCACGCTGCTGCGACTGTCGCTCAATGTCGCCTCCACCCGCGTCGTTCTGCTCGAAGGCCACACCGGACCGGATGCTGCAGGCAAGGTGATCGAAGCGTTCGGCCACTTCCTGGTCGGCGGCAATTACGCGGTCGGCATCGTCGTGTTCATCATCCTGACCGTCATCAATTTCGTGGTGGTGACCAAGGGTGCCGGGCGAATCGCCGAAGTCGGCGCGCGTTTCACGCTGGACGCGATGCCCGGCAAGCAGATGGCGATTGACGCCGACCTCAATGCCGGCCTGATCGGCGAAGAAGATGCGCGTCGCCGTCGCAAGGAAATCGCCGACGAGGCGGATTTCTACGGCTCGATGGACGGCGCGTCGAAGTTCGTCCGTGGCGACGCGGTCGCGGGCATCATGATCCTGTTGATCAATGTCATTGGCGGCCTGCTGATCGGTGTCATGGAGCATGACATGAGCGCCGGCGAAGCCGCCAAGGCCTACGTGCTGCTGACCATCGGCGACGGTCTGGTGGCGCAGATACCGGCGCTGATCATTTCGATCGCCGCAGGTCTGGTGGTGTCGCGCGTCGGCAGCGGCCAGGACGTCGGCGGCCAGGTCATCGGCCAGTTGTTCGGCGACCCTCGCGTACTGGCCATTTCTGCCGGCATCCTCGGCCTGATGGGCATGATCCCGGGCATGCCGAACTTCGTGTTCCTGTTGCTCGCGTCGGTGCTGGGCTATCTGGCATGGCGCGGTGTGAATGCCCAGGCGGCGCCGAAGGCAAAAGAAGTCGCCGAGAAGGCGGCCGCAGCACAGGCGGCCGAGGGCGCCAATGTGGTGATGCCTGAGTCGCAGGAAGCGGCATGGAGCGACGTGGTGCCGGTCGATACGCTGGGCCTCGAAGTCGGTTACCGCCTGATCCCGCTGGTCGATCGCGGTCAGGACGGCGAACTGCTGAAGCGCATCCGTGGCCTGCGCAAGAAGTTCGCCGCCGAAATCGGCTTCCTGACCGCGCCGGTGCACATCCGCGACAACCTCGAACTCAAGCCCAACGGCTATCGCATCACGCTCAAGGGCGTCGATGTCGGCAGCGGCGAGGCCTATCCGGGCAGCCTGATGGCGATCAATCCGGGCCGGGTGGCCGGTGCGCTGCCTGGCCGCGAAGCGAAGGATCCGGCGTTCGGCCTGCCTGCGGTGTGGATCGAACAAGGTTTGCGTGAACAGGCGCATGCGCTGGGTTACACCGTCGTCGATGCCGCCACCGTGGTGGCCACACACCTGAATCACCTCATCCTGAGCCACGCCGCAGAACTGCTTGGCCGGCAGGAAGTGCAGGCGCTGCTCGACCACGTCGGCAAGGATCAACCGCGACTGATAGAGGACCTGGTGCCCAAGGCGCTGCCGCTCGGCACCGTGCAGCGTGTGCTGCAGAGCCTGCTGGAAGAGGGCGTGGCCATCCGCGACATGCGTTCCATCATCGAAACGCTGGCCGACTATGCGGCGCGCACGCAGGACACGCTGGAACTGACCTCCCGCGTCCGCGTGGCGCTGGGCCGCGCCATCGTGCAGCAGCTGTTCCCGGGGAACGCCGACGTGCAGGTCATGGTGCTCGACCCGGGCCTCGAACGCCTGCTTGGTCAGGCGCTGGGCGCCGGCGGCGACGGCTCGGTCATCGAACCGGGTCTGGCCGACACGCTGATGCACGAAGTTGCGCGCAGCGCCCAACAGCAGGAAGAAATGGGTCTGCCCGCCGTGCTGCTGGTACCGGCGCCACTGCGCTGGCTGCTGTCGCGCTTCCTGCGCCGCGCCGTACCGAGTCTGAAAGTTGTTGCCAATTCCGAAGTTCCTGAAACACGCACCATCAAGGTGACCTCTGTCATCGGAGTCAAATCATGACGCCTCGCAAATATCTCGCAGCCAGTGCGCGCGACGCACTTCGTCGCATCAAGGAAGAGCTCGGTCCGGACGCCATCGTGCTGTCCAACCGACCGGTCGAAGGCGGGGTGGAAATCCTTGCGCTGCCGGCCAACGCACTCGACGCGATGACGGCGACGGCCAGAAAGCCGGCGCAGAAGGCGGAACCGGTCGCCGTGGCGCCGCAAGCCGATGACGAGGACTTCCAGCTCACGCTCTCGAGCAGCGTCGCTGCACGCAGCGCCGCGCCAAGGGCGGCCCGGGTGGCTGCCGCGAGCACCGAGGTGCGCGCACCGAAGCCCTGGCAGCCGTACAAGCCCCGTCCGGCCACGCCGAGCGAGCTGCGTGACATGGCCTATGGCCGCGACATTCCGGCCGCCAACACCCGCATGGAACAGATGCGACCCGACGCTATGGCGTCAGATCCGGGCCAGCTCGGTGCCCACGCCGAGGTCGCGCAGCGTCGTCCGGCCGCCGAAGCCGTTCCGGCGCCGCAACGCGCCACCGTGCAGGCAGCGGATCGGGCGCCCGAAATCGACGGCGCTCTGCGCGCCGAACTGGGCAGCATCCGCCGCATGCTCGAGCAGCAGCTGGCTGGCTTCGCCTGGGGAGAAATGTCGCGGACCTCGCCGCTGAACGCGACGCTCGCCGGCGAAATGCTGGAGTCCGGCTTTAGCGCGACCACCACCTACCGCCTGCTCGACCAGCTGGGCGCCTCCGACTCTCTGGCCGCCGCGCGCAACGAGCTGCGTACACTGATCGGTCGCGATCTGATCACGCTCAATTCCGACGCCGACATCATCGACCGCGGCGGTGTGTATGCACTGGTCGGCCCGACCGGTGTCGGCAAAACCACGACCACCGCCAAGCTGGCCGCGCGTTGCGTGGTGCGGCACGGTGCCGACAAGGTGGCGCTGCTGACCACCGACGGCTACCGGATCGGCGCGCACGAACAGCTCCGCATCTACGGCCGCATCCTTGGTGTGCCGGTACATGCGGTGCGCGATGCGTCCGACCTGCGCCGCATGCTGGTCGAACTGCGCGACAAGCACATGGTGCTGATCGACACCGTCGGCATGAGCCAGCGCGACCAGGCGGTGACCGAACAGATTGCCATGCTGTCATCCAGCGGTGACGTACGCCGCTTGCTGCTGCTCAACGCGGTGGCCCGAGCGGATGCGCTCGACGACGTGGTGCGCGCCTATTCGGCGCCGAATGGCGGGGCAGACCTGGCGGGCGCCATCATCAGCAAGGTCGATGAGTCGGTCACGCTCGGGCCGGTGCTCGACGTGCTGATGCGCCACCAGCTGCCGCTCTTCTATGTCGCCAACGGCCAGCGCGTGCCGGAAGACCTGCACCTGCCCAATCGCGCCTATCTGCTTCATCGCGCACTGCGCGCGGCCGGTGAGGATTCGCCGCAGCACCTTTCGGCGCAGGACGCCGGACTGGTCATGGCATCGTCGCGTCGCGCCGCACGCAGCGAGGTGAGCCGTGGCTGATCCGATGAAGGACCAGGCCGCTGGTCTGCGCGCCATGTTCCGCCGCTACCCGACCCAGCGTATCAGCGTGGTAGGCGCCATGGCGGGCGTCGGTGCAACCTCGGTGGCGCTTGGCGCCGCCATCGAAGCCGCACGCAGCGGCCTGCGCGTCACCGTCATCGACGAACATCAGGGAGTGGGTTCGGCGACTGCGCGGCTGGGGCTGACTTCCCGACTCGACCTGTTGCAGGCGATCAACCGCGATTGCCCGCTGGCGTCGGTACCGCTGCTGTCGCAGCACGGCGTATCGGTGGTGCCCGCGGCACGTCTTGCGCAGAACTCGCGGCAGCTGAACCGCCTGCAACTCGAGGCGCTGGATGAAGCACTGATCGAGCTGACGCGCGAAACCGAGTTGCTGATCATCGACTGCGCGCTCGAAGAATCGCAACTGTCGGCGCTGGCCCGTCGCGCCGATCGTCTGGCGGTGGTGACGGCAGCCTCCGGTGTCAGCGTCACCGCTGCGTACGCGCTGATCAAACGTCATCTGACCGGCAATGCGCCGCTGTCGGCCGGGGCGGTGCGCCCGGTTCATGTCGGTGTCAGCCGCGCGCGCTCGGTGTCGGACGCCCGCCAGGCGTTCGCCAGCCTGAATGGCGTGGTGAGCGAACACCTCGGCAGCGCGCTGCACTGGCTGGGTTGCCTGCCAGCCGGCTATCAACGGCCGAATTTTGTGGTGGCGGGTGACGATGCCCTCAAGATCGGACGCGATCTTGCCGAAAAGCTCTTCGTGACCCGCGAGACGGAAAAACCCGGTATGTTGATGCCGCACAACGACACCCAGTCAGGCGATCCGGCCGGACTGCCAGATGGGCTTTCGGCACGCGTAGCCTGATCGCGCAGCCGGCCGAAGCAGAGGACAACCTATGTATACCGCATCCGGAACACTGGACCGCGACCAGCTCGCCAAGCACTATGCGCCGCTGGTCAAGCGCATCGCCTACCACCTGATGGCCAAGTTGCCGGCCAGCGTGCAGGTCGAAGACATCATCCAGAACGGCATGCTCGGGCTGCTTGATGCGATGAACCGCTATGAAGAAGGGCTGGGCGCGCAGTTCGAAACGTATGCCGTACAGCGCATCCGCGGTGCCATGCTCGACGGCCTGCGCGAGAACGACTGGCTGCCGCGCAGCCTGCGGCGCGACATGCGCCGCATCGAAACCGCCATCACCACGCTGGAGCAGGCCAAGGGCCGTCAGCCGACCGAAGGCGAACTGGCCGAATCGCTCGGCATGCCGCTGGGCGAGTACCAGAAGATGCTGCAGGAAGCGCGTGGCTACCAGCTCGTCTACTTCGAAGATTTCACCAACGGTGACGACGACGATTATCTGGATCGTCACAGCGTCGGCACCGAAGATCTCGATCCGCTCGCCCGGCTGCTCGACAAGAACATGCGCGATGTTCTGGTGCGCGCCATCGGCGACCTGCCGGATCGCGAAAAGACCGTCATGGGCCTGTACTACGAAGAAGACCTGAACCTGCGCGAGATCGGAGAAATCCTCGGAGTTTCGGAATCGCGAGTTTGCCAGTTGCACAGTCAGGCCATCGCGCGCCTGCGCAGCCGCATCTCGGCGCGTACCTGAGCGCGCCGGCCCGATATCCCATGCGTGTCGATCGTCTCAGCATCGTCGGTCTGGCTCTGGGCATCGCCGCCATCATGGCGGGCCAGGTGCTCGAAGGGGGCAGCCTGTCATCGCTGTTCCAGCCGGCCGCGCTGGTCATCGTTCTCGGGGGAACGCTGGGCGCGACCATGCTGCAGACCCGCTTTCCCATTTTCATGCGTGGCATGCGCATGGGCGGCTGGGCGTTTTCTGCACCGGCAGCGGTACCCGACGACATGATCCGCAAACTGGTCGGCTGGGCCACGCTTTCGCGACGCGAAGGCATCCTGGTGCTGGAAAAGCACATCGGCAGCGAACCTGATCCGTTTTTCCGCAAGGGCGTGCAGTTGCTGGTCGATGGCGCCGATTCGGAACGCCTGCGCGAGGTCATGGAGGTCGAGATCACGACCTACGAAACCACGCTGCGCCAGGCTGCCCGCGTATGGGACGCCGCTGCTGGCTACGCACCGACGATAGGCATTCTGGGCGCGGTGCTGGGCCTGATTCACGTGATGGAGAACCTGGGAGATCCTGCGCGGCTCGGCGCCGGTATCGCCACCGCCTTCGTGGCGACGATCTACGGTGTGGGGAGTGCGAACCTGATCTTCCTGCCGATCGGGCGCAAGCTGCAGATGCATGTCACCCAGCTGATCAGCCTGCGCGAAATGTTCGTCGACGGTCTGGCCGGCATCGCCAACGGCGACAACCCGCGCATCATCGAAAGCCGATTGCTCGGCTACATTGCGCCGGTACCCGGTTGAGTGGGCCGGCGGACTGTGCGCAAGCGTCGCTATGTGCCGGATTCGGACGAGAACCACGACCGCTGGCTCATTTCGTATGCCGATCTGGTGACCCTGCTGTTTGCGTTCTTCGTCGTGATGTACGCAATTTCGCAGGTCAATGACGGCAAATACCGCACGCTGAGTCAGTCGCTGAACAGCGCCTTCGCGGCGCGCGAGGGCGTGCGGCTGATCGAATTGCCGGCGACCGACCAGAGTGCCCGCATGCAGGTCGAGATCGATGAACTGCGTGCCCATCGCGCGGCGCAGAAAGCGCAGGAGCGGCGCGAGCGGGCGGACAAGGCGGCGAAGGACATCCAGCAGGCGTTGTCTGCACTGACCCGTGAAGGGCTGGCCAGCGTCACCCAGGGCGCATTGGGCATTACGGTGGATCTCGACGCGAAGTTCCTGTTCGGCCCGGGCGAAAGCGTGCTCGAGCCGGCTGCGCAGGACATCATCGGCGCGATCGCGCGCGTTCTGCTCTACACCGATTTCCCGCTGGTGATCGAAGGGCACACCGACAATGTCCCGGCCGGCGGCAGGCTGGGTTCCAACTGGGAACTGTCGGCGGTTCGTGCGGGCGCCGTGACGCGGGTATTCGCCGACGAGGGCATCCTGTCGACCCGGCTGACCGCAGCCGGTCTGGCCGACCAGCGGCCATTGGCCGACAACGCGACCGAAGAAGGGCGGGCGAAGAACCGCCGGGTGTCGATCCGCATCGAAACCTACTCTACTGATCGCGTCACCGCGCCGGGTCAGACGCCTTCGGGGCCGGCCGATGTACCGGAAGGCAGCCTGGGATCGAGTTTCCCGAAGCTCTAGCCGGAACGGAAACGCCAAAGCCCGCAGGCCATCGCCGCGGGCGCAGTCTGTTACGCGAGAAAATCAGGCGCTACCGAGCGAACGGCTGGTGCTGCGCGCCATCGACTGGCCGTCCGGCCCATAAGTCGATGCCTGTTCCGATGCCGACATCAGCACCGCAAGCGCCTGCTGGCTGGACTTCATCTGCGCGCGGATGAGCACGCCGTTGGCCTGATTCAGGTCGTGGGCTTCCCGGGCAAGCGCAACAAGTTCCGTGAAGGGCTGCCTGCACGCAGCCCAGTCGGGAGCGCTCTGGAACAGCGCTTCGATGTCGTCACACCCCGGCTTGCTGCCGGCGCGGGCCAGCAGCGCAGTCCGTGCGTCACCCAGTTGCGCCAAGCGTCCATACGCTTCGGATTTGCGGGCGGCAAGCACGGCGAGCGTATCGACTTCGCCCGCTTCGAGTGCGCGGCGTTCGGCGTGCAAATGGCCAAGGGCGGTGCGCAAGGTCACCGCTTCCTCGGTCATCAGTGCGGCCAACCTGGCTGCGGTCTGAGCAGCCGGCTCGGTTGCGGCCATCAGGCTGCCGGGCGTGTGTTCAACATCTGACGCACACTTTCGATCAGGCTGTCGGCCACGCGGTCCGCATTGACCTTGAAGCGGCCATCTGCGATGGCCTGCTTGATCTCGTCGACGCGTGCGCTGTCGACCACCGGTACATTGGCGACAGACGCTTCAAGTTCTCGCAGTCGCGAGGACGTGCCCGAAATGTCGACCTGCGCGCCGGGTGCGGCGGCAGATGAAGTTGCAGTCGTCGAATTGTTCGCCGAACTGCTCTTGGTAGCCGAAGTTGCCGTCGGTGCAAGCGGTTTTCCAGTTCCGTCGATTTTCACGATGAACCCTTTCATAAGACGTTCGACTCGTATTACGACGGCACCGCTACAAAACTTTAGGACTTTTTGTAGGGAGCCGTCCTACACGGCGGCAGGCTCATGAATATACCAAGCGGCGGGGCCGGTGGCGACCGACCTGTTGGTGTCGGGCGGATTGTCTCAATAGACAACCTCCACCTGACCGCCCGGGCGCGCGACGCCGCTGACGACCTGGCCGCGCCCGGTGCGCACCTGCACCATCTGGCCCTGCTGTGCGCTGGCAAGCGCGCGGCCGTCGTGACTGATCGCAAATCCGTTACCGCGCGCGAACAGTTTCACCTGCTGGCCCTGCTGCACCGCGACCGGAGCGCGCAGCCAGTCTGCGCGCAGCGGCTGGCCTGCGCCAATGGCGGCATTGACCGTCTGGCCGATCACCTGCTGCGGATCACTGACCATATTGGGTGGCAGTTCGGTCAGCTCGCCGCGCATGAAGCCGAAATCTCCGTCGGCAATGATCTGGCCGCGACCGAGCGCGCGCGCAGCGACCAGATAGTCGCCGCTGACCTTGACCCGCGCCGGCACGTAGATCGTCCAGCCGGCGCCGGCAATGCAGCGCACACCGACCTGCACGCGACCCCACGCGCGGCTGCCGGTCGGCAGGAATACCTCGTGAGCGGCGCAGCTTTCCAGCGCCAGCCGTGCGTCTATCTGCCCCACCTCGAAACTGGCCTGACCCGGCAACCCGGCCGTCTGCTGCTGCAGGAAGTCGCCCACTGCAAGCCGCAGCTGGTCACTGGCCGGCGCCACGGGCGGCGCGGCCAGTGCGGCGCTGCACAGGGCAATAAATGAGGGGATCAGCAGACGACGGATCATGGCGGGCTCCTTGGCAAGGTTTCCATTGCACCACCCGAGCCTGCGTTGCGATGACGCAAATAGGGCGGAAAGCACCGCCTTGTTCCGGTTTGTCGACCGGTCGTTGCCGCAATCCGGGCTTGCCGGCCCTAAAACCCTTTCCAGCATTGGGTTTGCGGCGATTCACGGAGCCCGGAAGCGGCAAGGTTTGCCGCTTCCGGGCGGCAGATAGCCTTGAAAGGCGGGGCAGCAACCGTCCTTTTTTGCCGATCCAGACCGGCAATCGGGTCATAGAGTGGCTGGCACGATAGCTGCAATGGGATACCCATCATGCCGAACCCTCTCGACAAACTGCTCGACCTTCCGCAAGCCGCCCTCGGCGTGCGGGCGTCCCGCCAGCAAACGCTGGCCGCCAACATCGCCAACGCCGATACACCGCACTTCAAGGCGCGCGACGTCGATTTTCGCGGCGCGCTGGAAGCCGCGATGGGTGGACGTCTCGGTGGCCCGGTCGAGCTTGCGCGCACGTCGGCGCGGCATATCGAAGCCAAGGGTGACGCGTCGATGGACGCTTCGCTGAAGTACCGCACCGAAACGCAGTCCAGCCTCGACGGCAACACGGTGGACATGGACGTCGAGCGTGCCGCCTTCGCCGAGAACACCGTGCAGTACGAGGCGCTGCTCACCTTCATCAACGGTCGCCTGCGCACGATGCAGAACGCCATACAAGGCCAGTAAGGAGACTGATCATGGGAAACATGTTCAACGTATTCGGCATCGCAGGTTCCGCGCTCACCGCCCAGTCGGTTCGCCTGAACACGGTGTCCAGCAACCTGGCCAATGCGGATTCGGTGACCTCGGCCAATGGCCAGCCCTATCGCGCCAAGCAGGTGGTGTTCGAAGTGCGTCCGATCAGCGAAGGCGGCGAAGCCAATGGCGTGCGCGTGACGCAGATCGTCGAAAGCGCAGCGCCGTTGCGCACCACCTACGACCCGACCAATCCGGCGGCGAACAAGGAGGGTTATGTACAGATGCCCAACGTCAACGTGGTGGAAGAGATGGTGAACATGATTTCCGCCTCCCGCTCGTATCAGACCAACGCGGAAATGATGAATACCGCGAAGCAGCTGATGCTCAAGACCCTCTCCATCGGACAGTAAGGGAATCGTCATGGCAGTCAATTCGACCGGCAATACCTCGGCGGCAGACATCTACAGCTCGCTGAACACGACGCAGACCAAGGCGACTTCGGAAATCGACGCGGCCCAGAACCGCTTCCTGATGCTGCTGACGACGCAGCTCAAGATGCAGGATCCGCTCAATCCGATGGACAACGCACAGGTCACCTCTCAGCTGGCCCAGATCAGCACGGTGGATGGCATCAGCAAGCTCAACAGCACGCTGGAAAAGCTCACCAGCAGTTCTGCCGATTCGCAGCATCTGCAGGCCGCGGCGCTGGTCGGCCATGCGGTTCTGGTCGAAGGATCGGCGCTGGAACTGGTAAACGGAAAGTCGATGGGCGGCATCGAGCTGACGTCGCCGGCCGATCGCGTCACGGTATCGGTCAAGGGTGCCAATGGCGTGCTGGTGAAGGAAATCAATCTGGACGCACGCGACGCAGGCATCACGCAGTTCGTCTGGGACGGTACCGACATGGCTGGCACGGCAGTTGCTGAGGATGGCAAGTACTCCTTCACTGTGAGCGCTATCCAGGGCACGCAGAAGCTGGTCACCACGCCGCTCGAACTTGCCGTGGTGCAAAGCGTGGAGCGCAGCGGCGGCCAGACCCGCCTGAATGTAGGCCAGCAGTCGCTGGTCTCGATGAACGACATCAAGCAGATCTACTGATCGGGAGTTGAATCATGGCCTTTCAGCAAGGACTTTCCGGACTGAACATCGCGTCCAAGGCGCTCGACGCCATCAGCAACAACGTGGCGAATTCGACCACCGTGGGCTTCAAGCAATCCACCGCCCAGTTTTCTGACCTGTATGCATCGACCCTCGGTGGTGGCGGAAAATCGCAGATCGGCATCGGCGCCACGGTAAATGGTGTTGCCCAGCAGTTCAGTCAGGGCAACATCACCGTGACGAGCAATCCGCTCGACCTTGCGATCAATGGCGACGGCTTCTTCCGCATGAGCGACAACGGTTCCGTGCTTTACACACGCAACGGTCAGTTCTCAGTGGACAAGAACGGCTACATCGTGAATGCCACGGGCTACCGCCTGACAGGTTACGGCGTCGATGCCGACGACAACATCGTCGTGACGGCGCCGATCGATCTGCGTATCGACACCGCACTGAGCGGCGGCGAGCCACGTTCCACGGTCGAAGCCGACCTCGCGGTCAACCTCGACTCGCGTCTGTCCGTGCCGGTCAATCCCGTGTTCTCGCCGACCGACACCACCAGCTTCTCCTACTCGACTTCGCTAACGTCGTATGACTCGTTGGGCAACTCGCACATCATGTCGCTGTACTTCGTGAAGACCGCGACGCCGAACCAGTGGAACATGCACACGTCGCTAGATGGCGGCGCGCCGACCGCGGCCACGGCTGTCACCTTCAATTCCAATGGCGGGCTTGTCGGTCCGACCACGCTGCCTCAGTCTTTCGCCATAACCACCGGTGCAACCAGTCCTCTGGCGTTCGATCTCGACCTGACCGGTTCGACCCAGTTCGGCTCCGCCTTCAGCGTCAACGCCGTGGCGCAGGACGGCTTCGCCTCCGGCCGCCTGTCCGGTATCAGCGTGTCGCCGGAAGGCGTGCTGCAGGGGCGCTACACCAACGGGCAGTCGCGCAATCTGGGCCAGGTCGTCATGGCGACATTCCAGAATCCGGACGGCATGACCCAACTCGGCAGCAATGGCTGGGCAGAAACGTCCTTCTCCGGTCCGCCTGCCATCGGAGCGCCGGGCTCAGGCAACCGTGGCGGCCTGCAGCCCGCCGCGGTGGAAGACTCGAACGTCGATCTCACCGCCGAACTGGTGAACATGATCACGCAGCAGCGCGCCTATCAGGCCAATGCGCAGTCGATCAAGACGCAGGACCAGATCATGCAGACCCTCGTCAACCTGCGCTGACCGCCGCTGAGGACACACCATGGACCGCATGATCTATACCGCGATGAGCGGCGCGAAATGGACGCTGGAGCGTCAGGCGTCAGTCGCGCAGAATCTCGCGAACGCGTCGAGTACCGGCTATCGCGCCGAAGAGCACCGGCTGCGCGCCGTGCCGGTGCAGACCGAAGCGTTTGCGTCGCGCGCGTTCGTGGTGGATGCCAGCGTCAAGAACGACTTCACGCCCGGCCCGCTGCAGCAGACCGGTGGCGCCTACGACGTCGCCGTCAAGGGCAGTGGCTGGTTCGCGCTGGCCATGCCTGACGGAACCGAGGCCTACACGCGCAATGGCCACCTGCAGATCAGCCCGACCGGTGTGCTGCAGAACCACAACGGGATCCCGGTGCAGGGTGAGACCGGCCCGATCACCGTGCCGCCGGACACCGAGGTCACCATCGGCGCCGACGGTACCTTGTCCGCCGTACAGCGCACCGGCGGCGTCAATCAGGTCAATCAGATCGGCCGGCTCAAGCTGGTCGATCCGCCTGAGAACACGATCAAGCGCGGCGATGACGGTCTGTTCCGCGTCACCACGCCGGGTCCGGTGCCGCAGGCACAGAACGTGCGTGTCGCTGCGGGCTTTCTCGAAGGCAGCAATGTGAACGTGGTGGACCAGGTGGTGGCGATGATTTCGCTGTCGCGCCAGTTCGAAATGCAGACGCGCATGCTCACCACGGCAGAGCGCGATGATCAGGCGGCGACCCAGCTGCTGTCCAACCGATAACCGGAGAACACGACCATGATCCGCTCGCTGTGGATAGCCCGCACCGGCATGGATGCACATCAGACCCAGCTCGATGTCATCACCAACAACCTTGCCAACGTCAGCACCAACGGTTTCAAACGCGCGCGCGCCGTGTTCGAGGACCTGCTGTACCAGACGATGCGGCAGCCCGGCGCGCTGAACACGCAGCAGAACACCATTCCTTCCGGCCTGCAGATCGGCACCGGCGTGCGCCCGGTGGCCACCCAGCGCATCCAGACCCAGGGCAATCTGCAGCAGACCAGCAATTCGCTCGATGTCGCTGTGCAGGGCGAGGGCTTCTTCCAGATCCAGATGCCGGACGGCACGCTGGCCTATACCCGTGACGGCTCCTTCCAGAAGGATGCGCAGGGCGTGATGGTCACGTCGAGCGGATTTCCGGTGCAGCCGCAGGTCACGATTCCGCCGGATACGGTGTCGCTGACGATCGGTCGCGACGGTGTGGTCAGCGCCTTGCAGGCCGGCCAGGCTGCGCCGACCCAGATCGGTCAGTTGCAGCTGGCTACCTTCGTCAATACCGGCGGTCTGCAGAGCGTCGGGGAAAACCTCTATGTCGAAACCGCATCGAGCGGCACGCCGACACCCAATACCCCGGGCACCAACGGCGCGGGCCTGCTGAATCAGGGCTTCGTCGAGACATCGAACGTGAATGTGGTCGAGGAACTGGTGCAGATGATCCAGACCCAGCGGGCATACGAAATCAATTCGCGCGCGATCCAGACCTCGGACGAAATGCTCGCCCGGCTGACCCAGCTCTGATCGGTCGTGCAAATGACCCGTGGAGAATCTTTCATGAACAACGAACGCATCCAGCAGATTGCCCGCGCCGCCGGTTTCGTCACCGTGCTGCTGGTTGCGATCATGCTGGCCGGCTGCGTCAACACGCCGCCCACCGCAGTGCTTCAGCCGATGACCGCGCGGCCGGCGCCCAAACCGGACTTCGTGCAGAACGCCGGTGCCATTTTCCAGCCGACCGGCGGTGCCCGTCCGCTGTTCGAGGATCGCCGCGCGCGCTACGTCGGCGATACGCTGGTCATCAACATCAGCGAACGTACCCAGGCGGCGAAGAAGTCGGCCAGTACGGCAGACCGCACGCAGGATATCGAAATGGGCGTGCCGACCATCGCAGGACTGCCGGGCAAGAGCCTGCAGGGCGCAACGGTGGCCGCCAACAGCGCCAACGCCTTCTCCGGAAAGGGTGCGTCGTCGGCCGACAACAACTTCACCGGCACCATCACGGTCACGGTGATTGAAGTGCTGCCGAACGGCAACCTGGTGGTGTCCGGCGAAAAGCAGGTTGCGATCAACCAGGGCAACGAGTTCATCCGCTTCTCGGGTGTCGTCAATGCGACCCAGATTTCCGGCGCGAATACCGTTCAGTCGACCCAGGTGGCCGATGCACGCATCGAGTACCGTGCCAATGGCTACATCGACGAAGCGCAGGTCATGGGCTGGCTGGCGCGCTTCTTCCTGACCTTCATGCCACTGTAAAGCGATCTGCGTGATGCGGGATTTGCCGTCTTTTCCGGTGATTGAAAGCGGCACGTGCGCCGTATAAAGAGTTGTCACGCTGCCCAGGAAGCAACGCCCGGAGGGCGAACTGTCATGAAACGGATATCGATTTTTCTGCTGCTTGCACTGCTTTCGGTTGCGCCTGCGCACGCCGAGCGGATCAAGGACCTCGCGACGCTGGCCGGCGTTCGCAACAACCAGCTGATCGGCTACGGCCTGGTCGTGGGTCTGGATGGTTCGGGTGACCAGACCACCCAGACCCCGTTCACCGTGCAGAGCGTGATCAACATGCTGGGTAATCTGGGCGTGACGCTGCCGCCGGGCCAGAACCTTCAGCTGAAGAACGTGGCTGCCGTGATGGTCACCGCCAATCTGCCGCCCTTTGCGCGGCAGGGACAGGCGCTGGATATCACCGTGTCGTCGATGGGCAACGCAAAGAGTCTGCGCGGCGGCACATTGGTGATGACACCGCTGAAGGGTGCCGATGGTCAGGTTTACGGCATGGCCCAGGGCAATGTGGTGGTCGGCGGCGTGGGCGCTTCAGCGGGTGGCGCTTCGGTCACCGTCAATCATCTGTCGGTCGGCCGCATCGCCGGCGGGGCAACCGTCGAACGCGCGGTGCCGACCAGCGTCGGCGAAGGCGGGTTCGTAGAACTCGAAACCAACACGACCGATTTCGGCACGGCCCAGCGCATGGTCGAGGCTATCAACAAGGCCATGCTGCCCGGCACGGCCGTGGCTGCCGATGCCCGGCGCATCCGCGTGCGCGCACCGCTTGATCCGGGCGAACGCGTGGCCTTCATGAGCCAGCTGGAGAACATCGATGTGACGCCCGCGCAACAGGCAGCCAAGGTGGTCGTCAATTCGCGCACGGGTTCGGTCGTCATGAATCAGGCGGTGACGCTGGACACCTGTGCGGTCGCGCACGGCAATCTCACAGTCACGGTCACGGCCGAGCCGGTGATCAGCCAGCCCGGTCCGCTGTCCGGCGGCCAGACGGTGGTGGCCGAACGCAACCAGATCGACATCCAGCAGGAGGGCAGCGCACTGATCAATGTGAAGAAGGGCGCCAACCTGTCGGAGGTGGTGCGTGCGCTGAATGCGCTGGGCGCCAACCCGCAGGACCTGATCATCATCCTGCAGGCGATGAAGGCGGCCGGGGCGCTGCGCGCCGAACTGGAAGTGATCTGATGGAAAACAGCGGCCTCACCTCGCTGGCGGCCGATGTGCGCGGTCTGGACGTGCTGCGCCGCGCATCGCGCGACAACTCGCCGGAGGCATTGAAGGCGGCGGCCAAGCAGTTCGAAGCCATGTTCCTGCAGGTGGTGATCAAGTCGATGCGTGAGGCGTCGCCTGGCGACGAACTGTTCGGCGGGCAGGAAAGCAAGATGTACCAGGACATGCTCGACCAGCAGTGGGCCCAGGTCATGAGCGAGGGCGGAGGCACCGGGCTGGCGAAGGTTCTTGAGCGGCAGCTGTCCGCAAATGCCCGCAGCGCCGACACGTCGATGCCGATCGATCTCAAGCCGCTGTCCGACGCGGCGCAGTTTTCCGGCATTGCGATGATGCCGCCGGCGGCAATCTCTGCCGTGCGCAGGCAGACATTGCAGGGCAGTGCGGCAACACCCGTCGATTCTTCAGTGCAGTCGGTGCTGGCCGGCCTGGCCGCGGAGCAGCCGCCGGTCAGCAGTCCGAATGTGCCGGCACATGCACGGGCCTTCGTCGAACGCGTGTGGCCGGCGGCGCTGTCGGCCAGTCGCGCGACCGGCATCCCGGCCCAGTTCCTGGTTGCCCAGGCTGCACTGGAAACCGGCTGGGGACGCGCCGAGCTGTCGGCGGCCGATGGATCGGCCAGCCACAACCTGTTCAACATCAAGGCCGGCAGCAGCTGGCAGGGTCCGACCGTGAAGGTTTCGGCGAGTGAATTCGTGGATGGCCGCTGGACCCGCGAGGACAGCGCCTTCCGCCGCTACGGCTCCTACGAGGAAAGCTTTGCCGACTACGCAAAGTTGCTCCTCGACCAGCCGCGCTACGCGCGCGTGGTCGGCGCGCAGGACGCCGGCAGCTTCGCGCGAGGCCTGCAGCAGTCGGGCTATGCGACCGACCCCATGTACGGCGCGAAGCTTGAACGCATCATCAACGGCCCGCTGCTGCGGTCGGCGCTGGCTGAATGAGTCATTGACCGAAATCGGCAACTCGGGGCGGTGCATCAAGGGAGCAACTCGAGGCAGCGCCTCCGGATGAGATCGGCCTGACCGTCTGCGCCCGCTTCGCGCAATGCGCGGACGCACACATCGATTGCCGCGAGCAGGGCCGCTTCGTCGGTCACCGCACGCAACGCGGGCTTGATCCGCGCTGTGTCGCCGCGCAGGGCGCGTTCCATGGCTTCCATCAGATACAGGCGGGCAATTGCGAGCGAGCGCCGGGTTGGCGGCCCTCCATCGGTGCCCCGACCTTCAAGCGCGACCAATCCGAGTTCGAGCAGTGTGGCGGCAGCGGCAAGCAGACGCGGGCCCTCCGCGGCGGGTCGGCCAAGGACGGCAAACAGGGCGGCAAAGTCCTGCCGCCCATCCACCACAATCAGCAGCACGCGCGCCAGCGGATCCAGCCGGTCACTGCGCCGGACCAATTCGGCGCGCCCGGCCATTGTCTTGAAAGGCACGTCGGTGCTGTGTATGCGGTCCATTGTTCCGGTCATTCGACGCATTGTTGCAGGCCAGTGTGACGGAAATAAAAAAGCTGGCAAAGGTTTTGCTTAGATGAGTCGTAAGCACTCTGAACGAGACGACACATCATGGGAACGCAGCTCTACAACATCGGGATCACCGGACTGAACGCCGCGCAGGCGGGGCTGATCACCACCGGTCACAACATTTCGAACGCGGCCACGCCCGGCTTCACCCGGCAGCAGGTGGTGCTCGGGACGAACGATCCGCAACTGACCGGCAGCGGCTTCCTTGGTCAAGGCGCGCGAATCGAAACGGTGCGGCGCATCTACAGCCAGTTCCTGACCGCCCAGGTGATGGAGGCAAAGACCCAGAGCGCGGAATACGGTGCCTACGCCGACCAGATTGCTGCGCTAGATAATCTGCTCGCCGACCCTGAGGCCGGCTTGTCGCCTGCAATGTCCGATTTCTTCGACGCCCTGCAGAGCGTGTCGGCGTCGCCCACCTCGCTGGCGTCACGCCAGTCGGCGATTTCGGCAGCCCAGTCCATGACCGCCCGCTTCAATGCGCTCGATACGCGGCTTGAACAGATACGCACCGGCCTCAACGGCGAAATCACCGGTTCGGTCGAACTGATTAACCAGCTGGTGACCCAGATCGCCCAGTACAACGAACAGATTGCCGTCGCCGAGTCCACAACCGGCCCGACCCGCCTCGCGAATGACATGCTGGATGCGCGCGAGCGTCTGATCACCGAACTGAATGAACTGGTGCGCGTGACGCAGCTGCAGCAGAGCGACGGTTCGATCAACCTGTTCATCGGCAATGGCCAGCCGCTGGTGGTCGGTGGCAGCAGCTTCACGCTCGCGGCGAGCACTTCGCTCGAAGACGCCAGCCGCATCGAAGTGAGCTACACCGCGCCGGGCGGCGCGGTGCTGCGTCTGCAGGAAGACACGATCAACGGCGGCAAGCTGGGCGGCTTGCTCGCCTTTCGCCGCGAAACGCTCGACGGCGCGCAGAACGCACTCGGCCGCATCGCCATCGGCATGGCCGAACAGTTCAATGCGCAGCACGCGCTGGGTCAGGATCTCAATGGCGCGCTCGGCACCAATGTGTTCAACGTGCTGGTGGGCAGCGCGCTGCCCGCCAGCACAAACAGCACGGTGGCGGCCGCGCAGGTCAATGTCGCGATCAGCGACTCGTCGCAGCTGACCACCAGTGATTACCGGCTTGCCTTTGATGGCGCCACGTACACGCTCACACGCATGTCCGACAACCAGAGCTGGTCGGCGGCGACCCTGGGCGGATTGCCTCCGGCGGGCAGCCCGCAGGGCTTCACACTCGATTCGGGGGCGACCACGCTGGCCGCCGGTGACACCTTCCTGATCCAGCCGACCCGCAATGGCGGCTCGGACATCCGCACCGTCATCACAGATCCGCGCATGCTGGCGCTGGCGATGCCCGTCAGCACCTCGGCGGCTCTTGCCAACACCGGTAACGGCAGCATCAGCGCCGGTGCAGTGAGCTCGACCACCGGCTTGCCGCTTGGTGGCCCGATCACCCTGACCTTCGATGCAACAGCGAACGTTTTCAACGTAACCGGTGGCCCTGGCGGCACGATTGCCTACAACCCGGCGACCGAGTCGGCCGGCAAGAGCTTCACCTTCGCCGGTCAGGGCGGTTTCACCTTCCAGATGTCCGGTCTGCCGCGCAATGGCGACACCTTCACCATCGCACCGAACAGCAGTGGCCAGGGCGACAACCGCAATCTGCTCGCACTCGGTGCGCTGCAGAACGCCGGCACGCTGGCCGCCGGATCCACCGGATTCCAAGGCGCTTATGCGCAGATGGTGGCATCGATCGGCGCCCAGGCGCGCGAGGTGCAGGTGAACCAGACGGCGCAGAAGGTGCTGCTGTCGCGCGTGGAGGAGTCACAGCAATCGCTGTCCGGCGTGAATCTCGACGAAGAGGCGGCCAACCTGCTGCGCTACCAGCAGGCCTACCAAGCCGCCGGAAAGATGATTGAACTTGCGAGTCGCCTGTTCGATACCCTGTTGCAGATTGGTCGCTGAGGAGAATCCTGATGCGCATATCCACCAATACCGTCTATGAAGCCGGCACCTCGGGTCTGGTCCGCCAGAGCGCCGATCTGTTCCGTACCCAGCAGCAGATGTCATCGGGAAAGCGGGTGCTTGCGCCGTCCGATGATCCGGTCGCCTCGGCGGCAGCGCTGGAGATCGACCAGATCAAGGCCATGAATGATCAACACGCGGTGAACCGGCGCGATGCCACCAGTGCGCTGGGCTTTGCCGAATCGCAGATTTCCACCGCCGGCGACCTGATCGCATCGATTCGAGAACGTCTGATCCAGGCCGGCAACGGCGCACTCAGCGACAGCGACCTGAAATCGATCGCCACCGACATCCGCGGCAGCTTCGCCGGGCTGATGGGGGTTGCCAACTCGCGCGATGCCTTCGGCGACTTCCTTTTCTCGGGCTATCGCAGCGACACACAGCCGTTCGCCGGCAGCATCGAGGCGGGCGTCACCTACGCTGGCGACGACGGCCAGCGCGAGTCGCAGGTCGGCTCCGCCCGGCGCCTCGCAGTCAGTGATTCCGGCAGTACGGTGTTCATGCGCATGCGCACCGGCAACGGCGATTTCACGATGCGCCCCGGTGCGGGAAACACGGGCAGTGCAGTCAGTGATCTCGGCAGCGTGACCAGCGGTGTCGACTGGAACGCCGCGACCAACGGCGGCAGCTTCAACATCGTGTTTGACGTGACCAACAACGTCACCACCTACGACATCATCGACAACACCTCGGGCAATTCGCTGCTGACGGGCGCCGCACCGGGTGCCGCGCCATACCCGCGTACGTATGTCGAAGGCGACTCGATCACGCTGGCGTCGCAGGGCGCCGAACCGGCGTTTGACCTCGGTGCGCGCTTCTCGATCACCGGCTCGCCGGCGACCGGCGACAGTTTTTCGCTTGATCGCAGCGCCACGCAAAGCGTGTTCGAAACCATCTCCGACGTGGTGATGGCGCTGGAAAGCGGAACCAACGGCAATCCGGTGGCCATCGCGGCCCTGAACAACACGCTGTCGGCCACGATAGGCAATATCGATCAGGCGCAGGAAGCCCTGCTCACTGTGCGTTCGCGCATTGGCGCGCGCACGGCGGAACTGGATGCGCTGAATTCGCTCGGCGCCGATGTCGATCTGCAGTTCCAGTCGCAGCTGGCCGACCTGCGGGACCTGAACTACACCGAGGCGATCAGCCGCCTGACGCAGCAACAGACCTATCTGCAGGCGGCGCAGCAGTCCTTTCTGAAAGTGTCGGGGCTTTCGCTGTTCAACTTCATCTGAGGCGCGCCATGAATTCACGGATGCTCGCGTTGATCGCACCCTGCCTGCTGGCTGCATGTACGTCGCTCGATCGCACGTTGCCGAGTTCAGGTTCGGTCATTCCGAATACAAAACTGCAGCTGACGCCCGGCTACGCCACCACTCCGGAAAAGCTGATCTATTTCGCCGGTGCGGCCTACGTGGCCTATCTGGTTCTCGACCCGATGGCGCCGAACTGGTCCATCGACGAGGCCAGGCTGTCCGAAGACACCTACTACCTGGGCATGAAGAAGGTGCGCATGCGTTCCGGTGGCGAGGGCGAAGCGCGCATGGTGTTCCGGCGTCGCGCGGAACAACTGGCCCGCTCGGGCGGCTACGCAGGCTACGAGATCGTCAGCTACAGCGAAGGCATTCAGTCCGATCTGATCGCGCAGCGGGTGGGCGAGGGCGTCATCCAGCTTCGGCACGGCACACGCTAGGGTCTGATCTCATTTGATGCGTGCGTCACGTCGCCCTGTGTGCGCAGGCTGCACGCGCAATGTGGCAATCACATGAGAGCATGCCGTGCCCTGCGATGCCCCGGGCAGCTCGGGTAGACTTCGCCCGATGCCTCTTCCCTACTGGCGCCTGTCCGCCTATTACTTCTTCTATTTCGCCTTTGTAGGTGCCTTCTCGCCCTACTTCGGCCTTTACCTCTCTTCCATCCATTTTTCAGCGGCCGACATCGCCATTGTCATGTCGCTGATGCAGGTGATGCGGATCCTCGCGCCCAGCCTGTGGGGATGGCTGGCCGACCGCATCGGCGCCCGGGTGCCCATCGTGCGTGCGGCGGGGCTGGCCAGTCTCGCCGGTTTCCTGATTTTCTTCACCACCGACCAGTTCATCGGCGTCTTCGTCGCCATGGCGCTGATGTCCTTTTTCTGGAGTGCGTCGCTGCCGTTGGTAGAAGCGCTGACGCTGGAGCACCTGAAATCCAGCGTGTCGCGCTACGGCGCCATCCGGGTCTGGGGCTCGATCGGCTTCGTCGTTACGGTGCTGGTGCTGGGTGACGTACTGGAACGCACCGGACTGGATGCGGTGCTGTGGGCATGCAGCCTGCTGCTGGCCGGCATCTTTCTGTTCGCGATGTGCGTGCCGGAGGCGCCGGTGCATGCCGGCGCGGTGGCGGCCACGCAGTCGCTGCGTACCATCCTGCGCAGCCGTCCGGTCGCCGGGCTGTTCGGTGCGGCCTTCTTCATGAGTTGTGCGCATGGCGCGCTGTATGTGTTCTATTCGATTCATCTTGACGAGCATGGCTACAGCAAGCGGGT
Organism: Methyloversatilis sp. XJ19-13; assembly: GCF_024580155.1. Taxonomy (NCBI): domain Bacteria; kingdom Pseudomonadati; phylum Pseudomonadota; class Betaproteobacteria; order Nitrosomonadales; family Sterolibacteriaceae; genus Methyloversatilis; species Methyloversatilis sp. XJ19-13. The sequence goes on from NZ_JANINH010000014.1 coordinate 35,247, forward strand.
GATCGGCGGGCTGTGGACACTGGGCGTGCTGGCCGAGATCGGCGTTTTCTTGTGCATGCCATGGCTGCTGCGTCGTTTCACGCTGCGCGCTCTGTTGCTGGTGGCGCTGATGGCGGCGGTGCTTCGCTTTGCGGTCATCGGCTGGGCAGTCACCGCACCGCTCTGGCTGATCGGCGCGCAACTGCTGCATGGCCTGACCTTCGGCGCCTTTCATGCCGGTTCGGTGGCGGCGCTGAACCAGTGGTTCGACGCGCGCCAGCAGGCGCGGGCGCAGGCGTTGTATGGCAGCGTGTCATTCGGCGCTGGCGGCATGGTGGGCGGCTTGTTGGCCGGCTGGATGTGGGCGCCGCTGGGCGGCGCCTGGGCGTTCTCGGTCAGTGCGCTGTTCGCGGTTGCCGGCTACGCCTTGCTGCGCTGGATGTGGCGCCCGGAAAGCGCGCCCGGGCACGGCTGAGCGCCCGCCGGCCGGTTATAATCTCCGGTTTGGCTGATCAGCGGGAATCGTTTCAATGGCGCAAACGCTTTACGACAAATTGTGGTCCGGCCATGTCGTGCATACCGAAGACGACGGCACGACGCTGCTCTACATCGACCGCCACCTGGTGCATGAAGTCACCAGTCCGCAGGCCTACGAAGGCCTGCGTCTGGCCGGTCGCAAGCCTTGGCGTACGGGTTCCATCGTGGCAACCGCCGATCACAACGTGCCGACCGACGGCTCGGATCTGGCGGTAGCCGACCCGACCTCGCGTGCCCAGGTCGAAACGCTGGACGACAACATCCGTACCTACGGCGCGCTGGCCTACTTTCCCTACCGCGACAAGCGGCAGGGCATCGTGCACGTGATCGGACCGGAAAACGGCGTGACCCTGCCCGGCATGACCGTGGTGTGCGGCGACTCGCATACCTCGACGCACGGCGCGTTCGCCTGTCTGGCGCAGGGCATCGGCACGTCGGAAGTCGAGCATGTGCTGGCCACGCAGTGCCTGCTGCAGAAGAAATCGAAGTCGATGCTGGTCCAAGTCGAAGGCGATCTGGGCCGCGGCGTCAGTGCCAAGGACATCGCGCTATACGTGATCGGCCAGATCGGCACCGCCGGCGGAACCGGCTTCGCGATCGAATTCGGTGGCTCGGCCATCCGCGCGCTGTCGATGGAAGGGCGCATGACCCTCTGCAACATGGCGATCGAGGCCGGTGCGCGGGCCGGCATGGTCGCTGTCGACCAGACCACAATCGACTACCTGCGCGACCGGCCGTTTGCGCCGCGCGACGAACAGTGGGACCGGGCGGTCGAGTACTGGCGCACGCTGAAATCCGACGCTGGCGCACAGCACGACCGCGTGGTCGACTTCGATGCCCGGCGGATCACGCCCCAGGTCACCTGGGGCACGTCGCCCGAGATGGTGACCGACATCCGTGGCCAGGTGCCGGCGCCCGAGGATTTCGCCGATCCGGTCCAGCGCGAAGGCGTGGCGCGCGCGCTGCAGTACATGGGGCTGACCCCGCGTACCCCGATCGATCAGATCCGGATCGACAAGGTGTTCATCGGTTCCTGTACCAATTCGCGTGTCGAGGACCTGCGCGCGGCCGCCAAGGTCGTGCAGGGGCGGCACATCGCCGACAACGTCAAGCTCGCGATGGTGGTACCGGGCTCCGGGCTGGTCCGCGCGCAGGCCGAAGCCGAAGGGCTGGACAAGGTGTTCAAGGCGGCCGGCTTCGAGTGGCGCGAGCCGGGCTGTTCGATGTGTCTGGGCATGAATGCCGACCGGCTCGACCCGGGCGAGCGCTGTGCTTCGACCTCGAACCGCAATTTCGAAGGTCGTCAGGGTGCCGGGGGACGCACCCATCTGGTCAGTCCGCAGATGGCAGCGGCGGCGGCGATCGCCGGTCGCTTTGCCGATGTACGCGATGTCGTTTGAAAATCCGGGAGAGTGGGCATGAAGCTGATCGTAGTGTGCATGAGCGCCATGGCGCTGCTGCTGGCGGGTTGCAACACCGTCGAAGGGCTGGGCAAGGACATCAAGAAGGGTGGCGAAGCCATCGAGAAGTCGGCGAAGTAGGAAAAATCAGAGAACGAGCCAGGCAAAACATGCAATGAATCCTTTCACCACACTTGACGGACTGGTCGCGCCGCTGGACCGCGCGAACGTCGATACCGACGCCATCATCCCGAAGCAGTACCTGAAGTCGATCAAGCGCTCGGGCTTCGGCCCGACGCTGTTCGACGAGTGGCGCTATCTCGATGTCGGCCAGCCGGGGCAGGACCATTCAAAGCGGCCGCTGAATCCCGACTTCGTGCTGAACCAGCCGCGCTTCCAGGGCGCCAGCATCCTGCTGGTGCGCGAGAACTTCGGATGCGGCTCGTCGCGCGAGCACGCGCCCTGGGCGATCGAGGATTTCGGCTTCCGCGCCATCCTCGGCACCACGTTCGCCGACATCTTCTTCAACAACTGCTTCAAGAACGGCCTGCTGCCGATCCGTCTGCCGCAGACCGAACTGGAACAATTGTTCCTGCAGTGCGCCGGTACGCCGGGCTACCGGCTGCGCATCGATCTGGAAAGCCAGACCGTGATCCGGCCGGACGGCCACGTCATCCGCTTTGACGTCGAAGCCTTCCGCAAGTACTGCCTGTTGAACGGCTTCGACGACATCGGCCTGACCTTGCGTCAGGCGGACAAGATCCGCGAATTCGAAGCCCGGCGACGCATCGAACAACCCTGGCTGTTTGCCTGAACTCTGGAGCGTCCATTGAAAGTCTGCGTTATTCCCGGTGACGGCATCGGCATCGAAATCACGACCGAGGCGCTGCGCGTGCTCGAAGCGCTGCGCGGCGACGGGCTGAAGATCGAATTCGAACAGGCGCTGCTCGGCGGCTGCGCGGTGGACGCCACCGGCAAGCCCTACCCGGAAGCGACCTCGAAGCTGGCGCGCGAAGCCGACGCCATCCTGCTCGGCGCGGTCGGCGGTCCGAAGTGGGACACGCTGCCGCGCGAACAGCGCCCCGAGCGCGGCTTGCTGGGCATCCGCGCCGAACTGGGCGTGTTCGCCAACCTGCGCCCGGCCATCCTGTATCCGGAGCTGGCGAATGCCTCGTCGCTGAAACCCGAGGTGGTGTCCGGACTGGACATCCTGATCGTGCGCGAACTGACCGGCGACATCTATTTCGGCCAGCCGCGCGGCATCGAGGAGCGCGACACGCAATGGGGCCGTCAGCGTGTCGGCTGGAATACGATGATCTACGCTGAAGAGGAAATCCGCCGCATCGGGCGCGTCGCCTTCGAGGCGGCGCGCAAGCGCGGCGGAAAGCTCTGTTCGGTCGACAAGATGAACGTGCTCGAATGCACCCAGCTGTGGCGCGAGGTCATCACGGCCATGGCCGCCGATTATCCGGATGTCGAGCTGTCGCACATGCTGGTCGACAACGCCGCGATGCAGCTGGTGAAAGCGCCGAAGCAGTTCGACGTGATCGTCACCGGCAACATGTTCGGCGACATCCTGTCGGACGAAGCGTCGATGCTGACCGGTTCGATCGGCATGCTGCCTTCGGCCTCGCTGGATGCGAACAACAAGGGGCTGTACGAGCCCAGCCACGGTTCGGCGCCTGACATCGCAGGCAAGGGCGTGGCCAATCCGCTGGCGACCATCCTGTCGGCGGCGATGCTGCTGCGCTACAGCGGCGAGGACGAAGCGAACGCGGTGCGCATCGAAAATGCGGTGCGCAAGGTGCTGGCCCAGGGCTTCCGCACCGGTGACATCTACGAAGCGGGCACGCAGCGCGTGGGTACGAAGGAAATGGGCGACGCGGTCATCGCGGCGCTGTAACGCTCAGAGGGCAAGACAATGTTGAAGCTGGGTATGGTGGGTTGGCGCGGCATGGTGGGTTCGGTGCTCATGCAGCGCATGCGCGAAGAGGGTGATTTTTCGCTGGTCGAGCCGGTGTTCTTCACCACGTCCAGCGTCGGTGCGGCCGGTCCGGACGTGGGGCAGGGCAGTGCGCCGCTGCTCGACGCGGCCGACGTCGGCAAGCTGGCGAAGATGGACATCATCATCACCTGCCAGGGCGGCGACTACACGAACGAGGTGTTTCCGAAGCTGCGTGCCGCCGGCTGGAAGGGCTACTGGATCGACGCCGCGTCGGCGCTGCGCATGAAGGACGACGCCATCATCATCCTTGATCCGGTCAACATGGACGTGATCAAGGACGGTCTGGCCGGCGGCGTGAAGAACTACATTGGCGGCAACTGCACCGTCAGCCTGATGCTGATGGGCGTCGGCGCGCTGTTCACGGCCGGTCTGGTCGAGTGGATGAGCGCCATGACCTATCAGGCGGCATCGGGTGCGGGCGCGCAGAACATGCGCGAACTGCTGTCGCAGATGGGCACCCTGCACGGCGTTGCCGCGCCGATGCTGAAGGACAGTTCATCGGCCATCCTGGACATCGATCGCGCGGTCACCGACAGCCTGCGCAGCGCCGACTTCCCGAAGGCGAATTTCGGTGCGCCGCTGGCCGGCTCGCTGATTCCCTACATCGACAAGGAACTGGACAGCGGCCAGAGCAAGGAAGAGTGGAAGGGACAGGCCGAAACCAACAAGATCCTCGGCCGCACGGGATCAGCGATCACCCCGATCGACGGCATCTGCGTTCGCGTTGGCGCGATGCGCTGCCATTCACAGGCGCTCACTATCAAGTTGCGCCGCGATGTGCCGTTGGACGAAATCGAAAGCATGATCCGCGAAGCGAATGCCTGGGTGAAGTTTGTCCCCAACCATCGCGAGGACAGCATGCGCGACCTGACGCCGGCCGCAGTCAGCGGTTCGCTGACCATTCCGGTCGGTCGCGTACGCAAACTCAATATGGGACCGGACTATCTTGGTGCGTTCACCTGCGGCGACCAGTTGCTGTGGGGCGCCGCCGAACCGCTCCGGCGCATGCTGCGCATCCTGATCGAAGCCTGACCACGCATCGACATATCGCGTTCTCTGTGCGTGATGTGTCGTAACAGACAGTATCGCAACATAAAGCGACTGTTTAGCTTGCAGTGCTAAGACCATGATGTTATTTTGAGATTTGGGTTTTAGCGCGCGAGGAAAACGCGGTGCGTCATAGCGATAAAAAACATTCGATCCGCCTGTTGACCGCGTTGCTGTCAGCACTTCCGCTGACAGCCGGTGCAGCAGGTCTGGGCAAACTCACCGTTCAGTCCGCCATCGGACAGGCCCTCCGTGCAGAAGTCGAGTTGTCCGCCAGTGCGGATGAACTCGCTTCGATGACCGCCAGGCTCGCGCCGCCAAGTGCCTTCAAGCAGGCCGGCGTGGAATACGCCACCAGTCTGAGCGGCGTCAAGGTCGCGGTCGAAAAGCGCGGGTCGCGCCCGGTGCTGGTCGTGACCAGCGAACGGGTGGTCAACGAGCCCTATCTGGATGTCCTGATCGAGCTGAACTGGTCGTCCGGCAAGCTGGTCCGCGAATACACCTTCCTGCTAGACCCGGCTGACATGCCGCGCCAGGCGCCGGTCGATCCGGTTGTCGTCAAGAGTGCAGAGCCACGTGCAGTGACGAGGGTGCCCGCCGCGCCGACGCGCGCGCCCGCTGACAACAGCTATGAAGTGAAGCGCGGCGATACGCTGAGTCGTATCGCAGGCGAATATGTGCCGGCCGGCGTCAGTCTCGACCAGATGCTCGTGGCGCTGGTCCAGGCCAATCCCGAAGCCTTTGACAACGGCAACATGAATCGCCTGCGTGCCGGGCGCATCCTCGCGATTCCGGATCAGTCTGCTGCGCAAGCCGTTTCGCCGCAGGAAGCGCGCAAGATCGTGATGGCCCAGACCAGTGACTTCGCCGCCTACCGTGCCCGTCTGGCGGGTGCCGTGGCTGATTCAACGTCGGCGGCAGACACCGGCAGTCGCGCCGCGTCCGGCAGGATCGAGGCGCAGGTCGACGATCGCGCACCCTCTGCAGCGGCGGCATCAGACCAGGTCAGGGTGTCAAAATCCGCGGCCGAAAGCGACCGCAAGATCAGCGCGCTTGAAGAAGAGGTGGTTGCCAAGGAACGCGCGCTCAAGGACGCCAACAGCCGTCTGGCCGATCTCGAACGAAACGTGCGGGAACTGCAGAAGCTGGTCGAACTGAAAAACACCCCGATGGCACAGGCTCAGCAGCAGGCGGCGACGCCGCCCGCGCCGACTCCGGCTCCGGCTCCAGCGCCTGCGGTCGCGCCGTCGGAAAAGCCGGTGCCGGATCTCGCAGCCGATGCGGCCAAACCCGAAGAGAAGGCGGTACCGGATCTGGTGGCACTCGCAGATGAGAAGCCGGCAGAGAAACCGGCCGAACCGCCGGCGGCGGTCGAGCCGCCCAGTGCGGAACCTGCGCCGCCGGTCGCCGCACCCGTACCGGCGCCCGAACCTGAACCTGCCGTGGAACCTGAACAGCCGGGACTGTTCTCCGATCCCAAGACGCTGGGTGGTCTGGGCGCCGTGTTGCTGCTGGTGCTCGGTTATCTGGGCTACCGCAAGTCGAAGGCTCGTCAGGCCGTGCCGGACGCAACGCCTTCGACCACAGCCGGTCTTGAAGCAGCGCCTGCCGCATCGTCAGTGATCGGCGCTACGGGCGGCGGCCAGAGCGTCGATACCAGCGCCAGTTCCATCCAGACCGATTTCAGCCAGTCTTCGCTGTCGTCCATCGACGCTGACGAAGGTGTTGATCCGGTGGCGGAAGCAGACGTCTATATGGCGTACGGACGCGATGCGCAGGCGGAAGAGATCCTGCTCGAAGCGCTGAAGACCGAGCCGAGCCGTCACGCAATCCATCTGAAGCTGCTCGAGATCTACGCTCAGCGGAAATCGGTCAAGCCATTCGAAACGATGGCTACCGAGCTCTACGCGCAGACCGGTGGTCGTGGTGCTGACTGGGAAAAGGCCGCCTTGCTTGGCCGCTCGGTTGATCCCACCAACCCGCTGTACGGCGGCGGCGATGCACCGGATGATGGTTTTGACGAACAGGCGTCGATGGCGGCCACCGTCGTCGTGTCGGGCGCCGACAAGATGCGCGATACCTGGACTTTGCCGGGTGACATTGGCCTGCTTGCATCGGGAAGCGAACCGACGATTGCGCTGGATCTGAACAAGCTCGACCTCGGTGCCCCGGAAGTGCCGGCAGCGAAGGCCGATGCGGATCTCGATTTCGATCTCGACATCCAGTCCTCCGAACCACTTCCGGAAGCGCCCGCGGTTGGCGTGGCCACGACGATGACCAAGCCGGGTGAGGAGTCCGACGCCGATTCTTCGCTTGATTTCGATCTCGGGCTCGACTTCACGTCCGACGAATCCAGGAAGGATGTCAGTACGGTCGTCCTTGAAAAGAATGTCGCAGATACGGCGGAGTCGCTGGCTCAGTCCTCGCAGGGATTCGATCTGGATCTGTCACTGCCGGCAGCGGGCGATGCCGATCCGGATGCCGCGGCCAGCGGCGCCGTGGTCGATCTCGAACGCACGGATGTCGGCAATCTGATCGACTTCAACTTCGACGCATCGGATGCGCCGGCGCAGGCGGCGGCCGAACCGGTGATCGACCTGTCTGACATCAACCTTGATCTGGGTACCGATCCGTCCACGCTGGAAACCGATATTGTCGGCGACCCCCTGCATGCGCTGGAAACGGATGTGGTCGGTGATGCGGTGCAGGCGTTCGACGAACCACCGCCGCAGGCACTGCCCGACCTGAGCGAATCGTCGGTATCCACCGTGATCAATCCGGAAGACATGCTCGCGACCGAGGAGCCGCCGCAAACGGCCGCCGAAGAAGCGGAGACCAAGCTTGAACTGGCGCGCGCCTATGAAGAGATGGGCGACAAGGAAGGTGCGCGCGAGCTGCTGCAGGAAGTGGTGCGCGAAGGCACGGCAGATCAGCAGTCGCAGGCGAGTGAAATGCTCGCGAAACTTGCCTGAACGAGGCATTGCAGCGGATGGATCGGCCTTCGCGCCGATCCGCTCCCTGCAGTACGCACATCCGCCCCCAGGCTGAAATCGTCTACGCGTATCCTGTTTGTCCCGGCCTCGCCCGGCGCTATGCTTGACGCAAATTTCCTGCGTCACCCCCATGTACGCCACCGACACTGACCCTGCCGTCCCCCGCCTGCATGCGGCGACCTTGCTCGCGCTCTGGCTGGTCTGGCTGCTTGCCGGGCAGGTGGCGGGTTCGCCTTGGCACGAACTGTGGTCGGCCATATCCATCACGTGCGCCCTGCTGTTGGCAGCACGCCCTTTCCTTCGCCTGCTGCGCCGTCTGCGCTGGCTGCTGCTGGCCATCCTGCTCACCTTTGCGCTCGCTACGCCCGGGCGTCTGCTGATACCCGATTTCCCGGCGGGTCCGAGCGTCGAAGGCCTGCTGGCCGCCCTGTCTGCGATGAGCAAGCTGATCGGCATGGCCGCAGCCGTCGCCGTACTGCTGGACCGGATGACGCCCGCCCGGCTGACGGGGGCCATTCACCGGCTGGTTCATCCGCTGTCGGCGGGTCATCCGTCGTCCGGAAGCTTCGCCTTGCGCCTGCAGCTGGTGCTGCACGAAATCGATCATCAGGTGCCCGGGCGCAGCTGGCGTTCCTGGCTGGAAGACGGCGACAGCGGAGCTTCCGTCCCGGTCGAAATGTGTGCGCCGCTGGCCACGATGGATCGTGTCGTACTGGCCGCTGCCGCTGGCTTGCTCGCGCTCTGGCACTGGGCCTGACATGCGTCTTGCACTGGGTGTCGAATACGACGGATCGGCCTTTCGTGGCTGGCAGTCACAGGTGACCGGACCGACGGTGCAGGACACGCTGGAAGCCGCCTTGTCTTCCATCGCGGCGCATCCGGTTCGCGTGCAGGCCTCCGGCCGCACCGATACCGGCGTCCATGCGACAGCGCAGGTGGTGCATTTCGACACGTCGGCACATCGCCCTGATACGGCATGGGTGCGCGGCTGCAATGCGCTGTTGCCCCCGTCGGTTGCGGTGCGCTGGGCCGCGCCGGTCGCCGGGGATTTCAACGCGCGCTTTTCGGCGCATTCGCGCAGCTATCGCTACTGCCTTTACAATCATCCTGTGCGTCCGGCACTTGCAGCCACGCTTGCCGGCTGGTTCCATCGTCCGCTCGACGAGGTCCGCATGCACGCAGCCGGCGCGGATCTGGTCGGCACGCATGATTTTTCCGCCTTCCGGTCTTCGGAATGCCAGGCGCTCAGTCCCGTCCGCACCTTGTCTGCGCTGTCGCTCGTGCGCCGGGGCGACTGGATCCTGCTCGACCTGACGGCCAATGCCTTCCTGCATCACATGGTGCGCAACATCGTCGGCGCGCTGGTCGAAGTGGGGTGCGGCCGGCGTGATCCGCCGTGGGTGGGTGAATTGCTGGCCGGACGGGACCGGCGCCTTGGGGCGCCGACTTTTTCTGCCAGTGGCCTCTATCTGGTCGGTGTGGGCTACGATGCGGAGTGGCATTTGCCGGAAGCCCAGTGCGGATTGCGCCTTCCGCCCATCGGACCGGAGTGATGCCCGGCTGAGGCCGCTACGATCAACCTCGAGGACGCATGGTGCGCAAGACCCGAATCAAGGTGTGTGGCTTCACCCGCGAAACCGACCTCGAAGCTTCACTGGCACTCGGTATCGACGCAGTCGGATTCGTGCTTTATCCGCCCAGCCCGCGTGCGGTGAGCGTCGAACGGACCGCGGCGCTGGCGTCGCGGGTGCCCCCTTTCGTGACGCGGGTCGGGCTGTTCGTCAATGAAGACGCCGGACTGATCGGCGAAGCCGCGCGCGGAGCGCGCCTTGATTGCCTGCAGTTTCATGGCGACGAGACGCCGGATGATTGCGAACGTTTCGGTCTGCCCTACATCAAAGCAGTCCGGGTGAGGCCCGGGCTGGATTTGCTAGAATACGCGGTCAGGTTTCGTGCAGCGCGAGCGTTGCTGCTGGACGCCTACTCCGATGCCTGGGGAGGCTCCGGCAAAAGCTTCGACTGGTCGCTGATCCCGCCCGACCTTCCACTGCCGCTCATTCTGTCCGGCGGCCTGGACCCGGAAAATGTGGCAGACGCGATACGGCGCGTGGCGCCGGCTGCGGTCGATGTGAGCAGCGGAGTCGAATCCGCCAAAGGAATCAAGGACGTGGCCAGGGTGGCTGCGTTCATATCAGGAGTGGAAAATGGGGAAGCTCGACCTGCCGGCTGAGGTATCTGCCTCCGCCTACAACCTGCCGGACACGACCGGGCATTTTGGTCCGTACGGCGGCACTTTCGTTGCGGAAACCCTGATCGCCGCGCTCGATGAGTTGCGTGACACCTACGAATCACTGAAGGACGAACCGGCGTTCCGCGCTGAATTCGAATATGAGCTGAAGCACTACGTCGGCCGCCCGAGCCCGATCTTCCACGCCCGTCGACTGTCCGAAGCCGCGGGTGGCGCGCAGATCTACCTCAAGCGCGAAGACCTGAACCACACCGGCGCCCACAAGATCAACAACGTGATCGGCCAGGCCATGGTGGCCAAGCACATGGGCAAGCCGCGCGTGATCGCGGAAACCGGTGCCGGCCAGCACGGCGTTGCCACTGCAACGATCGCCGCCCGGCTCGGCATGGAATGCGTCGTGTACATGGGTAGCGAGGATGTGAAACGCCAGGCCGCCAACGTCTATCGGATGAAGCTGCTCGGTGCCACGGTGGTTCCTGTCGAATGCGGCTCGAAGACCCTGAAGGACGCGCTGAACGAAGCGATGCGCGACTGGGTGACCAATGTCGCCAACACCTTCTACATCATCGGTACCGTGGCCGGCCCGCATCCCTACCCGATGATGGTGCGAGACTTCCAGTCGGTCATCGGCGAAGAGTGCAAGTGGCAGATGCCGGAAATGATCGGCCGTCAACCAGACGCCGTGATCGCCTGTGTCGGTGGCGGATCGAATGCGATGGGCATCTTCTATCCCTACATTCCCTATCCGGACGTGCGCCTGATCGGCGTCGAGGCGGCCGGGCACGGCATTTCGACCGGCATGCATTCGGCGTCTCTGTGTGCCGGGCGTCCAGGCGTGCTGCACGGCAATCGCACCTATCTGCTGCAGGACGAGAACGGTCAGATCATCGAAACGCATTCGGTGTCGGCCGGTCTCGACTATCCGGGCGTCGGTCCGGAACACGCCTGGCTGAAGGACTGCGGCCGCGCCGAGTACGTGGCGATCGACGACGAGGAAGCGCTCGCCGCCTTCCACAAGACCTGCCGCATGGAAGGCATCATTCCGGCGCTCGAATCGTCGCATGCGGTCGCCTACGCCATGAAGATGGCGGCCGGCATGTCGAAGGACGCAGTGCTGCTGGTCAACCTGTCCGGCCGCGGCGACAAGGACATGCATACCGTGGCCGAGAAGTCCGGCATCAAGTTCTGACCTGCTTTTCCACCATCCTGTTGTCGTCCGGGTGGCGGAAGCCGCCCGGCGACGGTTTCCGAAAATGTCCCGAATCACTCAAACACTGTCCGCGCTGGACGCCGCCGGTCGCAAGGCGCTGATTCCATTCGTCACTGCAGGCGACCCCGACCTGTCGGTCACGGTGCCGCTGATGCACACACTGGTCGAGGCGGGCGCCGACATCATCGAACTCGGGGTGCCTTTTTCCGACCCGATGGCCGATGGTCCGACGATACAGCGCGCATCCGAGCGGGCGTTGCTCAAGAAGGTGTCCCTGCGCCAGGTGATCGCGGCGGTGGCCGAGTTCCGCACCCGCAACACGACGACGCCGGTGGTGCTGATGGGCTATGCCAACCCGATCGAGGCAATGGGTGTCGACGCCTTCGCCGACGCGGCTTCGGCCGCCGGTGCGGATGGCGTGCTGGTCGTCGATTACCCGCCGGAAGAGTCGCGCGAATTCGCCAGGGTGGTGCGCGCGGCCGGGCTGGACGTGATCTTCCTGCTGGCGCCGACCTCGACCGACGCGCGGATCCGCGCCGTCGGCGAAATCGGCAGCGGCTACATCTATTACGTGTCGCTGAAAGGCGTGACCGGCGCCGGCCACATCGACATCGATGCGGTATCGAAGCGCATTCCGCTGATCCGCGACATGGTCGGCCTGCCGGTCGGCGTCGGTTTCGGCGTACGTGACGGCGCCTCGGCGAAGGCGCTGGCTTCCGTGGCCGACGCGGTCGTCATCGGCAGCCGCATCATCGAGGAGATCGAGAACAGCCCGGCAGACGAAATCCTGCCGCGCGTGAAGACTTTGCTGAGCGGCATCCGTGCTGCGATGGACAGCGTCGAGGTGGCGGCATGAGCTGGCTGCAGAAGCTGCTGCCGCCGAAGATCAACCGCAGCGAGACAGCCGGGCGCAAGTCGGTTCCCGAAGGCCTGTGGTCGAAGTGCCCGGCTTGCGAAGCCGTGCTGTACACCGCCGATCTGGCGGCCAATACCGGCGTCTGCCCGAAGTGCAATCACCACTCGCGGGTGCGCGCCCGCGTGCGGCTGGATGCCCTGCTCGACCGTGAAGGCCGCTTCGAGATCGGCGCCGAAGTCATGCCGGTCGATCCGCTGAAATTCCGCGACAGCAAGCGCTACGCCGACCGTCTTAACGCGGCCGCCGACGAAACCGGCGAAGGTGATGCACTGATCGTCATGCAGGGCGCGATCCGGACAGTGCCGGTGGTGGTTGCCTGTTTCGAGTTCGAATTTCTCGGTGGATCAATGGGTTCGGTCGTTGGCGAACGCTTCGTGCGTGGCGTTCGCGTCGCAGTCGAACAGCGCCTTCCCTTCGTCTGCATCGCAGCGAGCGGCGGCGCGCGCATGCAGGAAGGCCTGTTTTCGCTGATGCAGATGGCCAAGACCACCGCTGCGCTGACCCAGCTGGCCCAGCACAGGCTGCCCTTCATTTCGGTGCTGACAGACCCGACCATGGGCGGCGTGTCGGCCAGCTTCGCCTTCATGGGCGACATCGTCATCGCCGAGCCGGGCGCGCTGATCGGTTTCGCCGGCCCGCGCGTGATCGAGCAGACCGTGCGCGAAAAGCTCCCTGAAGGCTTCCAGCGCGCCGAATTCCTGGTCGAGAAGGGCGCTGTCGACATGATCGTCGATCGCCGCGAAATGCCCGACCGCATCGCCGGCCTGCTGTCCGCGCTGCAACGCATGCCGGCTTTGACGTGCTGAACCGGGCCGCTCCGCGACCGCTGCGTCGCCTGACAACCGTGCCCGGCCCGTCGATCACATGCCGCTGACGCTGACCGAGTGGCTGCAGCACCTTGAAAGCCTGCATCCGAAGGTGATCCAGCTCGGGCTGGACCGCGTGCTCAGCGTCAAGGCGGCGCTCGGCATCACGCAGACCATCCCGCTGTTCATCGTTGGCGGCACCAACGGCAAGGGCTCCACCTGTGCGATGCTCGAACGCATCCTGCGCTGCGCCGGCTATCGTGTCGGCACCTACACGTCGCCGCATCTGCTGGCCTACAACGAACGCGTCCGGATCAACGGCGAGCCGGCCAGCGATGACGCCCTGTGCGCCGGATTTGCCGAGGTCGAACAAGCGCGCGGCGACACCGCGCTGACCTATTTCGAGTTCGGCACCCTGGGTGCATGGCAGGTGTTCGAGCGGGCCGACCTTGATGTGATCGTGATGGAAGTGGGGCTGGGCGGCCGTCTTGATGCGGTGAACGCGTTCGATGCCGACTGCGCCATCGTCACCAGCGTCGATCTCGATCACATGGAATATCTCGGTGACACGCGGGAGCTGATAGGCCGCGAGAAGGCCGGCATCTTCCGTGCGGGGCGTCCGGCCATCGTCGGTGATCCGATGCCGCCTGCCACGGTGATCGAGTACGCGCAGGCTATCGGCGCAGTGCTGAAGGTTTCCGGCCGCGATTTCGGTTTTGCCGGTGACCGGCAGCAGTGGGGCTACTGGCGGCGCGAGCCGGAACGGCTGGTCAAGCGTGGCGGGCTGGGCTATCCGGCGCTGCGCGGTGCCAACCAGCTGCTCAATGCATCGGCGGTGATCACGGCGCTGGACGCCATGTCCGACAAGGTTCCGGTATCCGTCGGAGACATCCGGCTCGGGCTGGCCACGGTCGAACTGCCCGGCCGCTTCCAGGTGATGCCCGGCCGTCCGTCGGTCATCTTCGACGTCGCGCACAACCCGCATGCCGCCTCGGTGCTGAACGAAAACCTGTCGAGCATGGGCTTCTACCCGGAAACCTGGGCCGTGCTCGGCATGCTGCGCGACAAGGACATCGCCGGCGTGCTCGACCGGCTCAAGGGGCGCATCGACCACTGGATGCTGTGCGACCTTGGCGGCCCGCGCGGTACGCTGGCCGGTGATATCGCCGAAATGATTGCCGGACAGGGTATTCCGGGCAGTGTGTCGACCTTTGTCAGCCCGGTCGACGCATGGCAGGCCACCCGGGAACGGGTGGGTGCAGATGATAGAATCGTCGTGTTCGGATCCTTCCTCACCGTCGCCGAAGTCATGCGCGAATACGCGCGCTCGCCCCTGCCTTCAAAAGGCTGAACCCACCCGCAGGATGCGCCCGACGTGGCTTCTACCGCACCCGATCTCCAGACTGAATTGCGCAAGCGCGCCCGCCGGCGCCTGCTCGGCGCCATCGCGCTCGCGCTGACCGCGGCCATCGTGCTGCCGGTCGTGATGGACCACGAGCCGCGCGCCCCGGCGCAGGACATTGCAGTGCGCATTCCGCCGCGTGACAGCCTGCCGGCGCTGGCCCAGCCGGTGCGCCCCGAGCCGGCAGATACCGACGTGATGATTCCGCCCGCGCCGCCGGATACCGAATCCACAGCACCAGCGACGACCGGGGCAGCCCCCGTTGCACCGCCCACACCACCCGCGCCGGTTCCCGTGCCACCGAAGTCCGAGCCGCCCAAACCGGCGGCTGCGCCCGCTGCAGCCAGCGAAGCGTCGCGCGTGGCGGCCCTGCTCGATGGCAAGTCGGGGGCCTTCGCACTGCAGCTGGGCGTGTTCAGCGATGCCGCGAATGTGGCCAAGCTCCGGGCGCGTGCGAAGGAACTGGGCTTTCCGACCTTCACCGAACCGGTGAAACTGGAAAACGGCCAGTCCCGGACGCGCGTCAAGGTCGGTCCGTTCCCGACGCGCGCTGCAGCCGAAGCCGCGCAACGCAAGCTTGAAGGTGCCGGCATGCGTTCCATGGTGGCGCCCGCTGCATGACCGTGCTGGACTACATCCTGATCGCCATCGTGGCGGTGTCCACGGCAATCGGGTTGATGCGCGGTCTGGTCAGCGAAGTGATTGCCCTGGCGGCGTGGGTGCTCGCCTTCATCGTCGCCCGACAGTTTGGTGGTGACGTCGCCACGCTGCTGCCGGCCGGCCTGCAGGATCCGGGCTTGCGCATGGTCAGCGGTTTCGCGCTCGCCTTCGTCGCGGTGCTGCTGTTGTGCGGCGTGCTGCGTTGGGTTTTGCGCTCGCTGATCAAGGCGACCGGACTTGATTTTCCCGATCGGGTGCTCGGGGGCTTGTTTGGGCTGGCTCGGGCCGCATTTATACTGCTTCTAATCGTGGTCGGCGCAGCGTTCACGCCCGCCCCCGAACAACCGTGGTGGCGCGCGGCGGCGCTGACGCCGCCGCTGGAAACCGCAGCAATCGCCCTGCGCCCGTGGCTGCCGGATGCAGTGGCAAAGAAGATTCGATTTAAGGCCTGACCATCATGTGCGGAATACTCGGCGTCGTTGCCACCTCTCCCGTCAATCAGCTCCTGTACGACGGACTGCTTGTGCTGCAGCACCGTGGCCAGGACGCGGCCGGCATCGCCACCGCGCAGGGCCAGAAATTCCACATGCACAAGAGTTCCGGGCTGGTGCGCGACGTGTTCCGCACGCGCAACATGCGCACCCTGCTCGGTGACTGGGGCATCGCGCACGTGCGCTACCCGACCGCCGGATCGGCCTACAACGCGGCCGAGGCGCAACCCTTCTACGTCAATTCGCCGTTCGGCATCGTGCTGGCGCACAACGGCAACCTGACGAATTCGGAAGAGCTGAAGGTCGACATGTTCCGCACAGATCTGCGGCACATCAACACCACATCCGATTCCGAAGTGCTGCTGAACGTACTGGCGCACGAAATGATGCAGTCGCTGCGCGAGCGGCCGACCTTCGACGAGCAGACGGTGTTCCGTGCGGTCGCCGGTGTCCATCGCCGCTGTCGTGGGGCGTATGCCGTGGTCGCGATGATCGCCGGCTTCGGCCTGCTGGCGTTCCGCGACCCGTACGGCATCCGCCCGTTGGTCATCGGCACCCACGAGACCGAACAGGGCACCGAATGGCTGGTCGCCTCGGAAAGCGTTGCGCTCGATACGCTGGGCTTCACGCTGCTGCGCGATATCGCGCCGGGTGAAGCCGTGCTGATCTCGCCGGAAGGCACGATGCAGTCGCTGCAATGCGCAGCGCACGCGACCCAGGCGCCCTGTCTGTTCGAATACGTCTATCTGGCGCGCCCTGACTCGCTGATGGATGGCGTGTCGGTTTACGAATCCCGCGTGAAGATGGGTGAATTCCTCGCCCAGAAGATCCAGCGCGACCACGCAGGCCTGCAGATCGACGCCGTCATCCCGATCCCGGATTCGAGCCGCCCGTCGGCGATGGAACTGGCCCGCGTGCTCGACGTGCCATACCGCGAGGGGTTCGTGAAGAACCGCTACATCGGCCGCACCTTCATCATGCCGGGCCAGGCGGTACGCCGTAAGTCGGTGCGCCAGAAGCTCAATGCGATCACGCAGGAGTTCCGCGGCAAGAACGTGCTGCTGGTCGATGACTCGATCGTGCGCGGCACGACCAGCCAGGAAATCGTTGCGATGGCGCGCGAAGCGGGCGCGCTGAAGGTGTACTTCGCGTCGGCTGCGCCGCCGGTGCGTTTCGCCAACGTGTACGGGATCGACATGCCGACGCGCGACGAGTTGATCGCAGCCAACCGCTCCGACGAGGAAATCCGCGTCGCCATCGGTGCCGACGAACTGATCTACCAGACGCTGGACATGCTGAAGGCCTCGATTACCGCCTGCAACCCGTCGATCGAACAATTCGAAACGTCGTGCTTCGACGGCTGCTATGTCACTGGCGACGTGACCGCCGCCTACCTCGACGGCGTCGAAAACCAGCGCAAGGGCGCGCCGCGACAGTCCGAAGACGACAGCGGTCAGCTCGACCTGAATCTGGTCACGTCGGAAGAGAACGCCTGAGCGGGTCTCCGGTTCATGCGCTTTCCCGACATCCGGCTTGACCTGCCCGGCGCACCGGCAGTAATGTCCCGATACGCGCCGATTTGAATCCAGCTTGCGGGCGCGCGGGTCGAGGTCTCGACGAGACATTGGCCCGGACAAATACGGCTAAAGCGGCGAAACGAATGCATTCCCGAACCCGTTTTGCCCTGTCGGCAAAACGGGTTTTTCGTTTGGGGCCCGTGTTTTCGCTTGTCCGTTTTCTGCTTTTTCGATACCTGGTTGCCGGCACTCGCGCCGGCTGGAGCACAGCATGAGCAGTCCTGAACATCCGTCGTCCGCTCGGGCGGCATTCGATCCGGATCAGTACGATCCTGAAACGCTGGCCGTACGCGCCGGCATCGAGCGCAGCCAGTTCGGCGAGCACAGCGAAGCGCTGTACCTGACGTCGAGTTTCGTGTTCAACAACGCCGCCGAGGCGGCGGCGCGCTTTTCCGGGGCCACGCCCGGCAACGTGTACGCGCGGTTCACAAATCCGACCGTCACGATGATGCAGGACCGCCTCGCGGCGCTGGAAGGCGCCGAGGCGTGCGTGGCCACCAGTTCCGGCATGTCGGCCATCCTTTCGATGGTGATGGCGCTGCTCAGGGGCGGCGACCACATCATCGCCTCGCGCAGCATTTTCGGCTCGACCCAGCAGTTGTTCGCCAACTACTTCGAAAAGTTCGGCATTTCGACCACGCTGGTGGATGCGACGGACATTGCGGCCTACCGTGCGGCCGTGCGGCCGACCACCCGTCTGTTCTTCATCGAAACGCCATCGAACCCGCTGACCGAAGTGATCGACATCGCTGCCGTCGCCGAGGTGGCGCATGAGGCGGGGGCGCTGCTGGCGGTCGACAACTGCTTCTGTTCGCCGGCGCTGCAGAAGCCGCTTGAACTAGGGGCCGACATCATCATCCACTCAGCCACCAAGTATCTGGACGGGCAGGGCCGCGTGCTGGGCGGTGCGGTGTGCGGCCGCAAGGCGGAGATGGACGAGGTGCTGCGCTTCCTGCGCACCGCGGGTCCCACGCTGTCGCCGTTCAACGCCTGGATCATCCTCAAGGGGCTGGAAACGCTGGCGATCCGCATGGAAGCGCAGTCGGCAAAAGCGCATGAACTGGCAATCTGGCTTGAGAAGCAGCCTTGGGTTGATCGTGTCTACTACCCCGGACTGCCTTCGCACCCGCAGCATGCGATCGCGATGCGCCAGCAGAAGTCCGGCGCCGCGGTGGTGGCGTTCGAGGTGAAAGGCGGGCGCGACGAGGCATGGAAGTTGATCGATTCGACCCGCATGCTGTCCATTACCGCCAATCTGGGTGACACCAAGACAACGATCACGCACCCGGCGACGACGACGCATGGCCGCATTTCGCAGGAGGCGCGCGATGCCTCGGGCATCAAGGACAGCCTGATCCGCCTCGCGATCGGACTGGAATCGGTTGCCGACATGCAGCGCGACCTGTCGCGCTGGCTGGCGGTTTAGGGGCCGCCCGTGCCGCGCCACATCGCACTCGTTCCCGCCGCCGGCAGCGGCAGTCGATTCGGCGCGCATCTGCCGAAGCAGTATCTGCCGCTGGCCGGCAAGCCGCTGATCCACCATGCGCTGGCCACCCTGTGTGCGCATCCGCGCATCGACCGGGTCGTCGTCGTGCTGTCGCCGGATGATCTGTACTGGCGCGACCACGACTGGTCGGCGCTCGGGCCGAAACTGATGCCGGTGCATTGTGGCGGTGCCAGCCGTGCAGTGTCGGTGCGCAACGGCCTGTCCGAGCTGACCGGCTGGGCGCGGCCCGACGATTGGGTGCTGGTGCATGACGCCGCGCGGCCCTGCCTGAGCGATACGCTGCTCGATAAGCTGATCACCGGACTGGCCGATGATGCGGTGGGCGGCCTGCTCGCCATGCCGGTCGCCGACACGCTCAAGCGCGCCGATGCCCATGGCAGGGTGGAATGCACCGTGCCGCGCGCCGCCATGTGGCAGGCGCAGACACCGCAGATGTTCCGGCTTGCACTGCTGCACGACGCGCTTGAACGTGGCACCGATGTCACCGACGAGGCCTCGGCGATCGAGGCCGCTGGACTGGCGCCGAAACTGGTCGCATCGAGCGCACGCAACATGAAGGTTACCTGGCCGGACGATATGCAACTGGCCGAACTGATCCTGCGCACCGGGGAGACATCGCAATGAGCAGCTTGATGCATTCCGGGCCGCTGCCGTTCCGCATCGGCCAGGGCTTCGACGTCCATCGACTGGTCGATGGCCGCAAATGCATCATCGGCGGCGTCGACATTCCGCATGAGAAGGGCCTGCTCGGCCATTCAGACGCCGATGTGCTGCTGCATGCGATCACCGATGCCCTGCTCGGTGCAGCCGGCCTGGGCGACATCGGCCGGTTGTTCCCGGACACCGATGCGGCCTACGCGGGCGCCGACAGCCGTGAGCTGCTGCGCGAAGCGGTCAGGCGGGTGCGCCTGACCGGCTGGCAGATCGGCAACATCGACGCGACGGTGATCTGCGAACAGCCGAAGATCACGCCGCATGCGGCACAGATGACCGCCCACATCGCCGCCGACTGCGGTATCGCGCCGAACGCAGTGAATGTGAAGGGAAAGACGTCCGAAAAGCTGGGCTACACCGGTCGCGGTGAAGGCATTGCGGCGCAGGCCGTGGCCCTGCTGATTGCGCCACCGCCACCTTCCATGGGGTGACGTTCGAAAGAGGTTTTCAGGCTGAATGCGGCTCGCCGGAATGAAAAACGCCGCCGGCGTGCAATGCGCCGGCGGCGAATGAAGCAGGAAACCTGTCAGCCTGTCTTGTCGAGCAGCGGTCGCAACCATTTTGCGACGCCGCGTCGCCTCAGTACCTCGCGTTGTTCCGGTGTGAGCCGGATGGTGACAGGTACCGTCGGATCAACGGGTTTTCGGCCGGCACCGACACGGGTGCCGCCGTGCGGTGACCGCGACATCACTTCCGATCGAAGGTCGGAGACTTTTCCGGAACCACGTGGGTGAGATCCCCTTCGCCGATGAGGTAATGATCGGTGCGCTTCGCCGAACGATTGTCGACCACTCCGAATGTCTTGTTGCTGTGGTGGTTGTACATCGTCGACATCTGTGCCGCCTTGCCGCTGTTGAAAAGAGCCTTCGCCTGATCCAGTGTGAGCATTGTCATAACCAACCTCCGTTGAAATGTCTGTGACGTGAGCCTTGAATAGAAACTGAGTGCAACCTTTGACCACTGGTGATTCCGGTTACGCCGTCAGCGCTGTATCGCACGCGGCTTTTCTTGTGTCCCTTGGGCCCCGCTACCTGCACTCCTTGGGTTGATTCAGCCTGCGACATGCTGGCTGTCAGATTCAAAGTAAGACATCAATCAAGCCGTTTCAAGAACTTTTTGGAACTGTTTTCTCGAGTTAAAACAATATGTTGAAGAATATTCCTTCTGCGGTGCAACATCTGCTGCAGTCGGCTCGACCGCTGCCGGCGGCGCACCGTCCGCAAAGGTGCGCCGGCATTGCCTGTCATGAGATTCTTCATTGCCAGCAAAAGATTAGCGCGATAAGTTGTCGTGAGTGCCTTGATACGGGCGGGTCTGCCTGGATTGTTTCGGGTGAACAGGGGCTGTTGCGACGCGTCATCTAAGCAAGGGCTCCGCGACCGGTCGCAGGGCGCTTTTCGACGGGTCGATCTGTCGGACGGAGCCGGTTCAGCGCCCGCCGCTGACGTCCAGCAGTGCGCCGGTGGTGTAGGAAGCGTCGTCCGACAGCAACCACAGGACGGCGCGCGCCACTTCTTCCGGCTCGCCGCCACGCTGCAGCGGCACCGAGGATTTCACCCGGTTCACCCGATCGGGTTCGCCGCCGGCGGCGTGGATGTCCGTGTGGATGACGCCGGGTCGAACCGCATTCACGCGGATGCCATCAGCGGCCACTTCCTTTGCCAGACCGATGGTGAAAGTATCGATGGCACCCTTCGACGCAGCGTAGTCGACATACTCATCGGGCGAGCCAAGCCGGGCCGCTGCCGACGACACATTCACGATGGCGCCGCCGGCACCGCCATGACGGCGCGACATGCGGCGCACCGCTTCGCGTGCGCACAGCATGCTGCCGATCACATTGGTTGCGAATATGCGGGTCAGCCGCGCAGCACTCATGTTTTCGACCCGGCTCTGCGCTTCGAGCATGCCGGCGTTGTTCACCAGCGCCGACAGACGGCCGAACGCGCTGTCGACGTCGCGGAACAGTCGCTCGACGTCCGCCTCGATGCTGACGTCGGCCGCCAGTGCGAGCGCCGTGCCGCCTGCACTGGTGATTTCGCGGGTGAGGGCTTCGGCGGCGTCGCGCTGCTGCAAGTAGCTGACTACCACCGCGTCGCCCTGCGCGGCGGCCAGACGCGCAGTCGCGGCGCCGATGCCGCGACTGCCGCCGGTGATCAGGATGATTCGGTTCATGCTGAAGAAACAGGCTGGAGATGTCAGTGCCCGGGACGCCGAGGTGGTGTCCGGCAGATGACCTTATCGCGATTGTAGCCGGCCGGCCAGCTGGCGCGACGTGGCCGCCCGCACCCGGGAAGCAACGGCGCGGCAGGACCCCGATTCAAGCGCTGTGCAGAGAAAACGTCCGAAAGGCTGGCGAAGGCGCGTGGGACTGCAGATGGCGTCATTGACTGGAGGCGTCGAATGACCCCGGTCAGTGACCCATCACTTCCTCAGCGACCGGCAGCGTCATACGCGCACCCGGGGTGCGCAGGAACTCGCCCCAGTCGATGATGGCAAACCGGCCGTCGGCGTGTTCGACGATGGCGGTGCAGCTGTCCACCCAGTCCCCGCAGTTCATGTAGACGAGCCCGTCGAGGGTGCGCTGTGCGACCGCATGGATGTGGCCGCAGATGACGCCATCGACGCCACGGCTGCGCGCTTCGTGCATGACCGAGTCCTCGAAGTCATAGATGAAACTCACCGCGCTCTTCACCTTGCGCTTGGCGTAGCCGGCCAGTGACCAGTAGCCGGCGATGCCGAGCCGCCGGCGCACGCGCGACATCCATGCATTGATCCGCACAAGCCCGTTGTAGGCCACGTCGCCGAGCAGCGCGACCCAACGATGATGGCGCGTCACCTGGTCGAAGTCGTCTCCATGCACCAGCCAGTAGCGCTTGCCGTCCGCGGCGACATGGATGTGATCGAGCCGGACCGCAATGTCGCCGAACACCGTACCGGCATATTCGCGCAGCGCCTCGTCGTGATTACCCGGGACGAAGACGACCTGCGTGCCCTTGCGCGCACGCCGCAACACCTTCTGCACCACGGTGTTTTGCGCCGGCGTCCAGTGGATCGAGCGGCTCATCGACCAGAAGTCGATGATGTCGCCGATCAGATAGAGGTAATCGGATTCGTAGTGGCGCAGGAAGTCGAGCAGTGCGTCGGCCTGACAGCCGCGCGTACCCAGATGGATGTCGGACAGGAACAGTGCGCGCACGCGCTGGGGCGCGATTTCGTCGGCAGGGAGATCGGAAACATTCACCGCCCGGATTCAAGCCTGCCCGTGTGACAGCGCAGTGACGCGCGTGCGAAGAATTGGCGGCACGGCAGGTGCCGCACCGCCGGCGGGGGGTCAGTACATCAATTGCAGCCCGAGGATGAAGCGGTTGCGCGTGCGCGTGCCGTCGCTGCCCAGTTCCGAGTACAGCGCGCTGAGCCGCGCGTTGTGGCCGGCAATCACGTAGTTCAGCCCGATGTCCCACTGGTCGTTGCGCGCGCCGCTGTCCGGCCGGAATTCCTGAAAGCGCACGAGGGGCTCGAGTCTTCCGATGCCGATCGGTTTCGGAAACAGCCAGGCTGCGGTGATCAGGTAAGCCTCACCTGCGGTTGCACCGCCGCAGTTGGTGACCCGGCTGCAGCCCGGGTCGGCCGGCGAAAGGTCGGCTACGCCATCGGTATCGTAGTCGTACCAGGCGCCTTCCAGAGTCAGCACATCACCGCCTTGCAGACGCGTCTGCATGAGCGCGTCCAGGCTCCACGCGGTGTAGTCGCCGCGCGTCAGCGCAGTGCCTACGCCGTCCTTCTGCGTCCGCCAGGCGACGCCGACCGTCAGCACTTCCTTTTCACCGTAATAATGATTGCTGTTGAAATACTCGGATTCGCGGTCGCGGAAGCTCCACGCGAAGCGGGTCGCGTACAGCAGTTGGTGCGACGCGTTCGACATATCCTCGCCGCGGTTTTTCCCCTGGAACGCGCCGACCATGTACTGCAACCGCCGGTCGAACACGCTGCCCCAGAGCGTTGCGCCATCATCGCGGCCGGTGTAGGCGTTAGGGTTGCGCGACACCATCGGGTATTCCCACACATTGGCGAAGTAGGGCCCCGCCATCTGCTGACGGTCACCCGGCACGACATGGCGGCCGACCCACAGGTTGATGTTGTCGGTGAGGATGAACTGGCCGACCAGATCGAGCAGCCGCATCGACTCACCCGACAGGCGCGCGAAGTTGGTCATCAGTCCGATCTGTTTCGTGAACTTCGCGACCGTGATGATGCGGAAGGAATCGAGCCGCAGGTCGTTGTCGTGCGACCCGTCGGCCTGTTCGGCGCTCGTGTAGGCGGCGCTTGACCAGACGCCAAGCGTCAGCGAACTGTCGCCCGGTCCGGTGAAGGTCGGACCGGCGAAGGCATTGCCCGCGGCGACACCGGCGGCGAGCGTGAAGGCGAGCGGCCCGCATCGCAGGCGGGAAATCCTCTTCGTCATGGGGTGAGTGTCCTTTGGTGTGCAGTGGCTCGGTACGGGCCCCGGTCTTTGCCAGGTGTCCGCTTGATGCAACCGACCATGCCCCATCCTGGGGCGGACAGGGGCAGCCGGGTCATGCGCGGCGCATTGTGCACCAAAATGGTGCAATGAGGTCGGGTGGCGCCAGGGGATATCCCGCGCCACCGCGCGTGCGGAAACGAAAAGGGCGTGCTCGCGCACGCCCTCCGGTACCGAGGATGCGCCCGCAGGCGCCTGGCTTAACCGGTCGGTCCCGACAGGATGGAATTGGCGTGGATGATGGCGCGTGCGATTTCCTCGGTCGGCACGCGGCGGCTCATCGCCTGCTCGCGGATGATGCGGTAGGCCTCGCTGTCGCCGACATTGCGCGTGCGCATCAGGATGGACTTCGCTTCGTTGATCTGGTTGATGCCCAGCAGCTTCTGCTCGAGCCGGAGCACGCGCTTCTCGGCCTTGCGCATCGCTTCGTTCAGACCCACCGTGAGCACCAGCGTCGACAGGATGCCGGTCGAGCGGATCGGCGCCGTGAGCACACCTGTCGCACCCAACTTGATCATGGCATCGAAGATGGTCGGGTTTTCGTAGCTGATGATGGCAATCACCGCGGGCGGCTGTTCCTGACGGACCCAGTTGAACGACATGCCCATGACATCATGGTCGACGGCACAGAACACCAGGTCCACGTTGTCCGGCAGATCGGGCACCGGTGGCCAGAAGGTCTGCACCTGGCAGCCGATGCGCTGCAACTGCTGGGTCAGGGTTTCGCCGTCCTCGTCATTCGGGTGCAGCACGGCGACGCGCAGGCTGCGCAACTGCCTGAGGAATTCCGGTGTGAGCCGCGCACCGCGGCTGGTGGGGCGCGCCGGGCTACTCACGGCGGGTCTGCTCGTCGGCAGGCACGCGCAGGCGATTGCTCCAGTCGTCGAATGAATGACTGACCAGATAGGGATCGGGTTCGACGCCCGAAAGCGTTTCCGCGAGTATCGTGAATTGCCCGCTGTCGTTGACGCGGCCTATGCGCGGGAAAAGTCGCGTGTGGTGATTGCTCGGATTGACCCGGATGCGGCCCTGCGGCGCATCGAATTCCATGCCCAGCAGGTGCGGCAGCAGCACATCGCGTTCATCGCTGTTGGCGGCGACGAAGGCACCGGCAAACAGGTGTACCTGGTTGTACGACGATTCCCAGCTCATGTTGGGCTCGACCTGCGAACCGAAAAGCTTGCGGAAGTGCGCCAGGCAGCTGCGGTTGCGTTCGGTGTCGATCGACTGGAAATAGGGGCCCGCCGTGTAGTGACCTTCTGCGATGCGCGTGCCCATTTCGGCGATTTCCTCTTCGCTGGTGCACAGGCTGGCGATGGGCATGCGCGCCGGATCAAGACCTGCATCGGCGAAGGCCTGATAGAACATCCGGGTCGTCCGTCCGACGACGGTCGAGAAGATGAAATCCGGCTGCTTGGCCTGGATGTCCTTGATGATGGGCGCGAAGGCGCTTTCCTGCGCGTCCAGCCGGACGTAACGCTCGCCCAGCTTCGCGCCGCCGTGTCGCTGGTGTACGAAGTCACTCATGATGCGGTTCGACTCGTACGGAAAGATGTAGTCGCTGCCCACCATGTAGACCCGCGCACCGAAGCGGCTCGCCATGTAGTCGGCCAGCAGCGCGCTGTTCTGGTTCGGTGCGCCGCCGGTGTAGATCACGTTGCCGGAAAACTCGAAGCCTTCGTACATCGTCGGGCAGAACAGCAGGCGGTTCCACTTCTCGACCACCGGAAGTATCGCCTTGCGCGTGCTCGACATGTAGCAGCCGAAGATGACATTCACCTTGTCTTCAAGCACCAGCCGCGTGGCGAGTGACTTGAACATCTGCGGGCTGGAGTGCGGGTCGTAGTACACCGGCACGAGTTCGCGGCCGTTCAGGCCGCCGGCATCGTTGATTTCTCGTATTGCGAAGAGCGTGCCGAGCAGCATCGAATTTTCGATGCGCGAGGTCACACCCTCGCGCGAAAACAGGACGCCGACCTTGACCGGATCGGAGTTGGACACAGGACAGTGAAAGCGGAGAACGAAAAACGAAATTGATACTAACAGAGCTTGACGCGGTGCAGCGGGCGTGACTAGTATTGACTCATCTCTTCACATCGCCAGCACTGCCGATGTGAGGCAAGGCAAAAGGGCCTGCTCGAATCTCCGGATTCGGCAGGCCCTTTTTTTTTTGCGTCTTTTGTCTTGCCGCGCTGCAACAGATTTGCTGCGGCGTCGAGGGATTGATGATCGGCTTTCCATCCAATTTCCGTGTTCTGAAGGAGTCTGACCGATGATTTCGATACCGAAGAAAGGCACGCCGGAGCGCGATCGCCTGATCCGGGAGCATCTGGAGTGCGTGCAGTCGATGGCCGGCGTCGCGGGTTTTTCGGTGCTCAAGTGCGCCACGCCGGGCGACACCACCGTCATCGGCGGCGGCGTGCATGAAGACCCGCTGCTCAAGCGCGTGCTGCTGCGCATGCGGGGTACCTCGACGAAAGGCAAGCTGGTCGTGATCTGCACCCGTATCGATGCCGAGTGGCGCATCGGGCGCTTGTCCGGCATCCGCGGCGTGCCGCCGGTATTCGCCACCGACGATGTCTACACCAGCGAACAGGACATCCAGCACGCCATCTTCCTGATGCGCCTCGATGAAATGCCCGAGTCCGACGGATTCCCGGAGCATTACCACGAAGGCTACAAGCGCCGCGACGACAACTGGCCGGTCACCTGATACCGCGCCTGTCGCGCCGACAGCCACTCAGCCGACAACTCAGCCAGCGACCCCGGCATCGACGCCCGGGCACGCACTTCCCGCAAATTCAAGCAACGCATCCGGACCCCCGGAGGGCGGCGCTCGACCAGGAGAGACGAACACCATGTGTGCAATGCGACTGACCGGATATGCCGACAAGTTCGGCGTCCATCCGGGCGACACGATCAGGTTCTACGTCAATTGCGACGGTCCCGCGAAGTACCGGGCGTCCGTCGTGCAGATGATCAACGGCGATACCAACCCGCGCGGTCCGGGTTTCATCGAGAAGGCGGTGGAGGCGGACTGCGAAGGCATGTATGACGGCATCAAGCAGGTCGTCTACGGCGGTTCGTACGGCTTCGTGCCTGACGCACCGCAACTCAAGCCGGACAGTTTTACGCTGCAGTGCTGGATCTGGCCGACCACGCCCAAAACCGACAAGCGCTACTGGAAGCACGGTGCTCAGGGCCTGGTGACCAAGTGGTCGGGCGGCAAGGGTTACGGCCTGTTCATCAATACCGACGGCTGTGTCGAACTGCGCATCAATGGCGAAACGTACACGAACGGTGCGCCGTTGCGCGACCACGCCTGGCACTTCATCGCAGCCAGCTTCGACGCGCTGACCGGCGAAGTGGTGCTGCATCACGAGCCGCAGGTGGTCTATGCGCTGGACCCGGAGATTCCGCCGGTCAAGGCGACCTTCAAGGGCAAGGTGGAACACACCGACCAGCCGCTGGTGATCGCCGGCTACGTCGATCATGTCGAACCGGGCCCGCTGGGGCTGCCGTCACTGCCTCAGGGCGTCATCGTCGGCGGTCACTACAACGGCAAGATCGACAGCCCGCGTCTGTGCAACCGCGCCCTGTCGCGCTTCGAGATCGAAATGATGAAGGGCGGCGCGCAGCCGGGCCTGACCGAACGCCGCAACGCCGGTCCGACCGGCGCGCTGTCTGAAGCCATCGTGGCCGCCTGGGATTTTTCCGATGGCATCGACACGCTGGTGGCGAAGGACGCCGGCCCGTACCGCTTCAACGCCACGCTCGTGAATTGCCCGACGCGCGCGCTGACCGGCTACAACTGGGCCGGCCAGACCTTCGACTGGAAGGTGTCGCCGAAGGAATACGGGGCCATCCACTTCCACGACGACGACCTCGACAACGCACGCTGGGAGGTGAGTTTCGAGTGGACGGTGCCGACCGGCATCAAGAGCCGCTTCTACGCCGCCAAGCTGACCACGCCCGAGGGCGACGAGGACTACATCCCGTTCTGGATCGTGCCGAAGATCGGCCAGGAACAGTCGAAGATCGCGGTCATGGTGCCCACGATCAGCTACATGGCCTACGCGAACGAACACGTGGCGTGCAACGCCGGTGGCGCGGAACTGTTCATCTATCGCGTACCCATCATGCAGCAGCAGAACATGTTCCTCGCCGAGCACCGCGAGTACGGCGGTTCGATCTACGACACCCACACCGACGGCAGCGGCATCTGCCTGTCGTCGCGGCTGCGCCCCATCCTGAGCATCCGTCCCAAGTACGATCACTTCCTGGCCCAGGCGCCGTGGCAGTACCCGGCCGACCTGCACCTGATCTGCTGGCTCGAGCAGATGGGCTACGAGTACGACGTATTCACCGACGAGGACGCGACCTACGACGGCCTGGCCCGGCTGGAGAACTACAACGTCATCATCACCGGCTCGCACCCGGAGCACAACTCGGGCACCCAGCTCGACGCCCTGCACAATTACACGCAGCGCGGCGGTCGCCTGATGTACATGGGGGCCGACGCATGGTACTGGGTGCATTCGTTCCACCCGGCCTACGACGGTCTGGGCCGCGGCGTGGTGACCGAGATGCGCCGCTGCGAATCCGGCATCCGCACCTGGCGCGCCGATCCGGGGGAGTACTACCACCAGGGCACCGGTGAGCTTGGCGGCATGTGGCGTTATCGCGGCCGCTATCTCCACTCGGTGGCCGGGACCGGCATGTCGTCCGAAGGTTTCGACATTTCGTCCTACTTCACGCGGACGCCGGAAAGTCTGGATCCGCGCGTGAGCTGGGCGTTCGACGGCATCACCTACGAAGAGAACCTGGGCAACTTCGGTCTGGTCGGCGGTGGCGCGGCCGGTCTGGAACTGGACATCGTCGACACCATGCTCGGTTCGCCGCCGCACATCCTCACCGTCGCCACGTCGGCCGGCCGCCATACCGAGGCCTACCTGCTGGTCATGGAGGATTTTGGCTTCAACCAGCAAGGTCTGGACGGCACCGTGCATCCGCGAGTGCGTGCCGACGTGACCTTCCACGAGACCCCGAACGGCGGCGGCTGCTTCGCGTTCAGCTCGATCGCCTACTGCGGTTCGTTGCCGTGGAACAACTGCGACAACAACATTTCGCGCCTGACCAGGAACGTGCTCGACCGCTTCATGCAGGACGGCCCGCTGCCGGCAGCGCCGAAGGAAGCGTTCAAGCACCGCGGTCGCGCGGATTACGAGTCGCCGGCACTGGCGTCATCTACCTGAGCCCCGCAAGCCTGCCCGCCGCGGTAACAGTGGGCAGGCGCGCGCCAACAATACGAACCTGTCGAGGAAGGAGGCTGCATGCTGGATGAAATGATTCGACCGGTCGCGCTGGATGCCTCGGCGTTTCGGTCGCTGCGCATCGCCCGGCGCGAAGACGAGGCGATCTGGACGCGCGACTGGGTGTGTGTCGGAACGACGCATGAACTGGCGGGCGTCGGTGACCTGTTGCCGTTCACCGCGGGCGATCACGCCATCCACATCCAGAGGATGGCGGGCGACGTCCTCGCAGGTCGATTCAACAAGGCGCAGCACGGCGGTTGCCGTGTGGTGCCGGTGCAATGCCAGCAGGGCACGAAGACACCGTGCTCGTTCACGTCGTGCGGACACAGCCGCGACCGGCCGGTCATTGCGGCGTCGGAACTGGGCGATGCGACGCCTGAAATGCACCAGTATCTCGGTCTTCGACCGGAGCGCCTGCTGCCGGTCCGCGTCGACCGGATCGGGCCGCTGCTGTGCGTCAATCTCGATCCGCACGGCGAGCCGATCACCGACACGGCCAGATCGGTGCAGACCGCAGTTCCGGCGCTTTCGCGGCTGGACATGCCGCTGCAGGGCAGTCACTGGCAGGAGGTCGACGGCAACTGGAAGCGCGTGGCTCAGCGTCTGCTCGCCGCGCAACAGCTGCCCCATGCCTTCGCCGGCTCGGTACTGGTGGCTGACACCACCCTGGCCGGCCTGCCGGCCAGGGCGCTCTGGCTTTTTCCGAATCTTGTTCTGCTGGCGCTGCAGCACACCGTTTGTGCCGTCGTGCTGCAACCGGTGGCGCTGACGCGCACGCTGTGCCGCATCACCGTGCTGGGTGACGACACGCTGCCCTTGAGCGACTGGCGGGCGCTGATCGGCGAACGCCTGTCGGAGGCTACGCCAGATGCGCCGACCCGGGCCGACGCTGCCGTCGCGTCCTGGCTGGCGCACGAAATGACACGTCGCCTCGATACCCTGGACCTTGCAACGCACCTATGAAGGACATGCCATGAACACGTCGTTACGACCCGTCGATGCAGCCGTCGCGGCCTATCGCGAAGGCCAGCTTACCGACGCCCACGCACGCTTTTCGGTGCTGGCCCAGGCGGGAGATCCGGAGGCCCAGGCCTGGATCGGTTCGCTGCATGCCAATGGCGAAGGGGTGCCGGCCGATCTCGAAGCGGCTTTTGCGTGGTATCTGCGCGCGGCCGAGCAGGATCACGTTCCGGCGCAGACGAATGTCGGCGCCATGCTCGTCATGGGGCAGGGCACCGCAGCCGATCCGGTTGCCGGGCTGCACTGGCTGACCCGAGCCGCACAGGCTGGCGACGCGATGGCGCAGAGCAATCTCGCCACGCTCCACTTCAAGGGTGACCGTGTGCCGCACGATGAAGCGGCCGCCGCGCACTGGTATCGGCGCGCGGCCGAACAGGGTCATTACCCTTCGCAGGCGCGACTGGGTTTCATGTACGCAAACGGACTCGGTGTGGAGAAGGACCGCGCGCAGGCCTTCGCCTGGCTTTCGCTCGCCGCGCAGCACGGCGTCGGCACAGCGTTGAATGCGCTCGAAGGCATCGTCGGCCAGATGTCGGTGGAAGAGAAGCACCGGGGGGCGGCGCAGTTCGACCAATGGCGGACGCGCACGGCCGCGGTGTCATCGCCTGCGCGACTGGTGCCGGTTCCGGGGTGAGGCGATGACCTTCAGCGTGCAGCAGATCAAGTTCGAGTGCCTCAGCTACATCAAGGAATTCGGCGCGAAGACGGAGGAATGGGCGATCGGCATGGTGGACGACGCCGAACAGGCGCTGTTCTCGGTCTGCGGTGTCGACAGCCGGGATGACATCTGGCTCTGGAAGCCGACGTTGTCGCCGGCCGCGGCCCGTACCGTCGTCGACTTCATGGTGGCCCGGCATCGGCTTCATCCGGTCGCCGGCTTCGAGGCCGGGCAGCAGGGGCGCTGCATCTTCATGTACCGGATGCGCCGCTGAAGGCATGCCCGCAGCGCCGAGCCGGGGGAGTCGGGACCCGGCGGATCACCCCTGCGCGGGTGATGCATTGCAGCAAAACGGATGCGAATTTTGAGCCGTTAATTTACTGAAAACAGTGCTTGACTCGCTGCAATCGGCTCACTAGTATCAATCTAACTCTTCGCATCGCCAGCATTGCCGGTGCAAAGAAAGGCAAAAAGGCCTGTGCGGATCTCCGGATCCGCCAGGCCTTTTTTTCGTTCTTTTTTCGCAACCGGCGATGCGGCGTTGCAACAAATTTTGTCGTCTGCGCTGTGCTGTCTTGAGTCATCCAAACCTTAACCATCCATTCTTTCGAGGGAAACATGAAAAGTAATCTGCGTCGTGATCTGGTCAAAGCACTCGCCCTGGCTTCCGTGGCGGGCCCGACGATGATGCGTGGTGCGTTTGCGCAGCAGGATGTGGTGAAGGTCGGCATCCTGCATTCGCTGACCGGCACCATCGCGCTGGCCGAAGCCTCTGTGGTCGACGCGGAAAAGCTCGCCATCGACGAGATCAATGCCGCCGGCGGCGTGCTCGGCAAGAAGATCGTGCCGGTGGTGGAAGATGGCGCGAGCGATTGGCCGACCTTCGCCGAAAAGGCCCGCAAGCTGCTCGGTCAGGACAAGGTGGCCGCGGTGTTCGGCTGCTACACATCGGCGTCGCGCAAGGCGGTGCTGCCGGTATTCGAACAGGCCAAGGGACTGCTGTATTACCCGACCTACTACGAAGGACAGGAGCAGTCGCCGAATATCCTCTACACGGCGCACGAAGCGACCCAGCAATGCGTGCAGGGCTGCAACTGGCTGCTCGAGAACCGCGGCAAGACCTTCTACCTGATCGGCTCCGACTACATCTGGCCGCGCGTCACCAACAAGATCGCGCGCCCGACCATCGTCAAGGGCGGCGGATCGGTGCTCGGCGAGGAATACATGCCGCTGGGCAGCACGTCCTTCGGCTCGACGATCAACAAGATCAAGGCGGTCAAGCCGGACATCATCCTGAGCACCATCGTCGGCGGATCGAACGTGGCGTTCTACAAGCAGCTGAAGGCGGCCGGCGTCAACATGAAGAAGACGACGGTGATGGCGTTCGCCGTATCGGAAGAAGAGGTGTCGGGCATCGGCAACGAGAACGTGCAGGACGTGCTGACCTGCATGAGCTACCTGCAGAGTCTCGACAATCCGGCGAACAAGAAATTCGTGGCTGCATTCAAGGCGAAGTACGGCCAGAAGCGCGTCACCGGCGACACGCTGGCGTGCGCCTACACCGCTGTCTATCTGTGGAAGATGGCGGTCGAAAAGGCCAAGAGCTTCGATGTGGACAAGGTAATCGCCGCGTCGGCCAATCTCGAATTCACCGGGCCGGAAGGACTGGTGAGATTCCACGGCAGCAACCATCACCTGTGGAAACAGGCGCGCATCGGTGCGTTCGGCGCCGATGGCCAGGTCAACATGATTTATGAGTCACCGCTGATCGAGCCCAATCCTTTCCCGACTATCTGAGCGGGTAGTTGCTGCGCCCGCCGTCGGACGGTGTGCGGCCGTCCGGCGGCGGGTTGTTGGCAAGCACCGCCCCGAGCACACGCCGGAGGCACGTCATGTGCCTCCGGCAACGGCGGGTCTCGATACCGGTTTTTCAACCCCGCAGGTCAACGCCGCATTTCAACCCCATTCATCAACCCCAACATCAACCGGATCTGTCCATGCTTCGAGTGACCACCATTCTGGGCTGCGCCGCCGACGCCGCGCTGGCGGACAGACTGCATGACATCGAACATCGCGGCGGCCTTGAAACGGTGCGCCTCACGCGCAGCGACATGGCGCGCCGCCGGCAGCAGATGCAGACCGACCGCGGCAGCACGGTGGCGCTGATGCTGGACCGCGACGCCACGCTGCAGAACGGCTCCGTGCTGTGGCTCGATGACGAGCGCGCCGTGGTCGTGCTGCTCGACGAGCCGCAGTGGCTGGTGCTGCAGGCCCGCACTGCCGCGGACGCGCTCGAACTGGGCTATTTCGCGGGCAACATGCACTGGAAGGTGAAGTTCGACGGCGAACAGCTGTGCATTGCACTGGATGGCCCGCGCGACAGCTATCTGCAGCGCCTCGCCCACTTGATCCAGCGGGGTTGCGTGCAGGTGTGCGACGAGGCCGGACCGGGCGCCGGATCCGAACCCGCGCCGTCTGCCGGCCATGGCACCGTGCGTTACATCCCGGTGCCGCATGCACATTGAATCAGGCATCGACCAGCAGCTCGCGATGCTGCAGTTTTCCGACAGCTTCTTCCCCGGCGGTGCCAACTCCTTTTCGTGGGGGCTGGAATCGCTGCGCCTGGACAGGCAGGTCGGCAATGTCGAACAGCTGTTCGGGCTGCTGCGGGCGCAGGTGATCCATCGCTGGGCCGGCCTTGACCGGCCGCTGATGCATCTGGCACATCAGGCGTGCACGGACTGCGGCGACAGCCCGGCGCTGATGGAGGCCTTGGCCGATCTCGACCGGCTGTGCGAGGCGATGTCGCTCACGCGCGGCTGGCGCGAAGCCAGTCGCCGACTGGGCTTCACACAGCTTCGCATGCACGCCGACCTGGGCGTCGCGTGCGCCCAACGCTATCTGGACACCGTACGCGGCGCACACGCGCCGGGTCACCTGCCGGTGGTGCAGGGCGCACTGTGGGCGGCGTACGGGCTGCCTGCGGGCTGCTGCGATGCGATGGCGGTGGGTGGCCTGTGCACGTCGATCATCGGTGCGGCGCTGCGCATGGGAATGATCGGGCACGTCGATGGCCAGCGCCTGCTGACCCGCATGCGGCCGGTCATCGCCGGCGTGCTGTCGCAGCCACCGCCGGCGCGCGGCGACATGAGCAGCGGCACGCCCGCGCTCGACATCGCCGCCATGCGCCACGAAGCGCGCAGCGCGCGTCTGTTTGCCAATTGAACCCTGATGGCGCCACACACAGGGACCGACCGGATGAATGAACTTCGAAGGAGCACGACATGCTGCTGACCCCGACCGAACTGGAACGCCTGACCATCTTCAACGCGGCGGAACTGTCGCGACGCCGTCGCGCGCGCGGACTCAAGCTCAATTGCCCGGAGGCGATCGCTTTCATCGTCGACGAAATTCTCGAAGGTGCGCGCGATGGCCGCACCGTGGCGGACATGATCGCGTTCGGCTCGCAGATCCTGAATTCCGACGACGTACTGCCGGGCGTCGCGGCGCTGATGCCGATGATCCAGATCGAAGCCAGCTTTCCCGACGGCACCAAGCTGGTGACCGTGCATGACCCGATACGGCCCGGCCCCGGCGCGCAGATGTCGGCCGGCGGCAGCCGCGCCCGCATACCGGGCGAAATCATTCCGGCCGAAGGCAGCATAGAAGTGAATGCGGGGCGCCGAAGCACGACGCTGAAGGCGCTCAATACCGGAGATCGCCCGATACAGATTGGCAGCCACTTCCACTTCTTCGAGGTGAATCGCGCGCTCGACTTCGACCGTGCGCTGGCCTGGGGCATGCATCTGGACATCGCCGCAGGCACCGCCGTGCGCTTCGAGCCGGGCGAATCGAAGGAAGTCACGCTGGTGGCCTTCGGCGGCACGGGCGAGGTGTTCGGCCTGAACCGGCTGACCGAAGGCGTGAGCAACACCGAAGCCGGGCTGGCCGATGCGCTGGTGCGTGCACGCCAGGCGGGCTTCAGGGGTGCGTGACCGACATGAACAGGAATTGCCGGGAGGATTGATATGGCATGGCTGACCCGTCGCGACTATGCGGCGATGTACGGACCGACCCGGGGCGACATGGTGCGTCTCGGCGACACCTCGCTGCTGGCCGAAATCGAACACGACTTCGCCGTACCCGGCGACGAATGCCTGCACGGCGGCGGCAAGACGCTGCGCGACGGACTGGGCATGATGGGCGGGCTGACGTCCGCGCAGGGTGCACTCGACATGCTGATCAGCAATGTCGTGGTGATCGACGCCGTGGTCGGCATTGTCAAGGGTGACATCGGCATCAAGGACGGGCGCATCGTCGCCATCGGCAAGGCGGGCAATCCGCATGTGATGGACGGCGTGCATCCGCAGCTGCTGGTCGGCAACGCAACGACGGTACGCGATGGCGAAGGGTTGATCGCCACGGCGGGCGGGCTCGACGTGCACGTGCATTTCGACTCGGCGCAACTGGTCGAGCACGCGCTGGCGTCCGGCATCACGACGATGTTCGGCGGCTCGCTCGGCCCGATCACGGTCGGCATCGACTGCGGCGGTGCGTGGAATGTCGCGCGCATGCTGCAGGCGTCGGAGCAGTGGCCGATGAATTTCGGCTTCCTCGGCCGCGGCAATTCGTCGCGTCCCGAATCGCTGGTCGAACAGATGCAGGCCGGCTGCATCGGCCTGAAGATCCACGAGGACTGGGGCGCCACGCCGGCCACCATCGACACCTGCCTGTCGGTCGCCGACGACATGGATTTCCAGGTGCAGCTGCACACGGACACGCTGAACGAATCGGGCTTTCTCGAAGACACGCTGGCGGCGACGAAGGGCCGCACCATCCACATGTATCACACCGAAGGAGCTGGCGGCGGTCATGCGCCGGACGTGATCAGCGTCGTCGGCCAGGCCAACTGCCTGCCGTCATCGACCAATCCGACCAACCCGTACACGGTGAATACCTTCGACGAACACCTCGACATGATCATGGTGTGCCATCACCTGAACCCGGCCGTGCCGGAGGACGTGGCATTCGCCGAAAGCCGCATCCGCGCGCAGACCATCGCCGCCGAAGACGTGCTGCACGACATGGGTGCGATATCGATGCTGGGTTCGGACAGTCAGGGCATGGGGCGCATCAACGAAGTCATCTGCCGCACCTGGCAGCTGGCCAGCAAGATGAAGGACCAGTTCGGACGCCTGCCCGAGGAACGCACACGCAGCGCCGACAACGAACGCATCCTGCGCTACATCGCGAAGTACACGATCAATGCCGCGCGCTCCTTCGGCGTCGACCAGCACGTCGGTTCGCTGGAACCGGGCAAGCTGGCCGACATCGTGCTGTGGCGTCCCGCCTTCTTCGGCATCAAGCCGGAAATCGTCGTCAAGGGCGGCTTCATCGCCTATGGCGCGATGGGCGATTCGGCTGCGTCGCTGATGACCTGCGAGCCGCTCATCATGCGTCCGCAGTGGGGCGCCTTCGGCCGCGCACCGCAGGCGCTGTCGGCCAACTTCGTCTGCGCTGCTTCGCTCGGCCGCGACCTGGAAGGCCGGCTCGATCTGCGCAAGACGCTGCTGCCGGTGCACGGCACGCGTACCCTGACCAAGGCCGACATGGTGCGCAACGCCACCTTGCCGAACATCACGGTCAATCCGCAAACCTTCGAGGTCAGCGTCGACAACCACGTGATCGGCTGCGCGCCGGCCACGCATGTGCCGCTGAATCGCCTTTACATGATGAGGTAGCCCCGTATGTCATCGGTCATGCCCCTGCAGTACGCCAGGCCGCGCGGTGCGGCGCGTGTCGGTGTCGGTGGCCCGGTCGGATCGGGCAAGACGGCGCTGCTCGAACAGCTCATTCCGCGCTTCATCGCGCGCGGCACCGACATCGCCGTCATCACCAACGATCTGGTCACCGCGGAAGACGCCGAACGCATCCGGCGCAGCGGCATCATCGCGCCGGAACGCGTGCTGGCGGTGGAAACCGGCGCCTGCCCGCACACCGCGATCCGCGAAGACCCGACGCTCAACCTTGCCGCGGCCGATGAACTTGACCGGACCTGGCCGGGCCTTGAACTGATCCTGGTGGAAAGCGGCGGCGACAACCTGGCGTCGTCGTTCTCGCTCGATCTGGTCGATTACTGGCTGTTCGTCATCGACGTGGCCGGTGGCGACGACATTCCGCGCAAGCGCGGTCTGGGCGTCCTGCAGTGCGATCTGCTGGTCATCAACAAGACCGACCTGGCGCCCTTTGTGCGCGTGGACCTGGCGCGCATGACGCGCGAAGCCGAAGAGGTGCGGGTCGGCAAGCCGACCCTGCTCACCAACTGTGCCAGTGGCGAAGGCGTCGATGCAGTGGTCGACGCCATCGTGCGCGGGGTTCTGTTTGACTGAACGGCACAGCTTCGAGCTGGATTTCGGTTCGGCGGACGGTCGCAGCTTCGTCGCCCGGCAGTACGTTCGTTACCCGGTGCATGTCGGCCGCGCGCTGTATACCGATCCGATCGATCGCGGTCGCTGCACGGTCTTCCTGCAGTCGGTGTC
The DNA here is from genome assembly GCF_024580155.1 of Methyloversatilis sp. XJ19-13. Classification (NCBI taxonomy): domain Bacteria; kingdom Pseudomonadati; phylum Pseudomonadota; class Betaproteobacteria; order Nitrosomonadales; family Sterolibacteriaceae; genus Methyloversatilis; species Methyloversatilis sp. XJ19-13. The sequence goes on from NZ_JANINH010000014.1 coordinate 72,793, forward strand.
GGGCGGCTTGTTCGAGCACGACACGGTGACCGGGCGCATTGCCGTGGCGCCGGAGGCACGTGCCCACGTGGCGACGCCTGCATCGACCATCGTGCACACCATGCGCGGCGGCTTCGCGACGCAGACCGTCGACATCGACGCCGCGGACGGTGCGCAGCTTGAATACCTGCCGGCGCCGCAGATCCTCTTTCCGGGCAGTCACCTGCACACCTGCATCTCGGTCAGGCTGGGTGAGGGCGCCCTCGTACTGGTGTCGGAAACCTTTCTTGCGCACGACCCGACGGCCTGCGGTGCGACCTTCGCGCTGATGGATTCGGCGATCGACATCACCGGCCGCGACGTTCGCCTGCTGGCCCGCGAACGGATGCGCATCCGCGGCGCTGACTGGCTCGCCGCGCAGCCCGGCGTGTCGGGCGACTTCAGCGTGCAGGCCAGCCTCTGGATACTGACGCAGACCGCATGCGCCGGCTTGCCGGAGGCGCTGCGGGCGATCCATGGCGAAGGGTTGTACGCCGGCGCCTCGGCGTTGCCGGGCGAGGCCGGGTGGGTGTTCCGTGCGCTCGGTACCGACGCAATCGTGGTCGGCAAGGCGATGGCCGCAGCGCGGGTCGCCGCGCTCGGGGCATTGCATCGGTGAACGAAAAGGGGCACGCCCGAGCGTGCCCCTTGAGCCATTCAGACCCGGTCCGCTATGCGGCCGGGTCGTGACCGGATCAATACATCAGCTGCACGCCGACGATGAACTTGTCGATGGACTGGGCTGCACCGCCCGGATCCATGTCCGAATACACCGCGGTGATGCGCGCGTTGTGGCCGGCCATCACGTAGGTGACGCCCAGATCCCACTGGTCAGACTTCGAACCGACCTGCGGATCGAATTCCTGGTAGCGCACGTAAGGCTGGAACTGACCGATGCCGAACTTGCCCGGAATCAGGTAGGCGGCCGTCAGCAGGTAGGCTTCGCCTTCGGTTGCGCCACCGCAGTTGTTGACGTTGACCAGACCGCAGGCCGCAGTGACCGCCGGACCGGTGTCGGCGACGCCATCGGTATCGTAGTCGTAGTAGGCGCCTTCCAGCGTCAGCACGCCGCCGCTCGAGAACTTGGTTTCCATCAGCGCATCGACGTTCCACGCCGTGTAGTCACCCGAGGCACCTGCGATACCGACACCGTTCTTCTGCGTCTGGACAGCGGCGCCGACGGTCAGGACTTCCTTGCCGCCGAAGTAGCTGTTGGTACCGTAGTAGCCCAGTTCCGGATCCCAGAAGCTGTAGGCCAGACGACCGGCGTACAGCAGCTTGTCGGAGTCGTTCGACAAGCCGGCGCCGCGGTTCTTGCCCTGGTAGGCGCCGACTGCGTACAGCAGCTTGCCGCCGAGCACATTGCCCCACAGCAGCGCGCCGTCGTCACGACCGGTGAAGGCGTTCGGGTACTGCGACACCATCGGGTATTCCCAGACGTTGGCGAAGTAGGGGCCGGCCAGGTTGGCGCGGTCGGTCGGCGGCAGCATGCGGCCGAACCACAGGTTGAGGCCGTCCATCAGCTCGAACTGGGCCACCACGTCGAGCAAGCGCATCGATTCATCCGACTGGCGCTCGAAATTCACCATGCCGCCGATCTGCTTGGTGATCTTGCCGCTGGTGATGATACGGATGGAATCGACCGCAAAATCCTTCGAGCGCGACGTGCCGTTCGGGGCGCCGTCATCTGCGCTGGTGAAGGACGTACGCATCCACAGACCGAGTGTGAGATAGCTCTCGCCGGGACCGGATACGGTGACGCCGGCATTTGCGGTGCCGGCAGTCGCTAGGGCGACAGCAAGCGCGCCGAGGCGCGGAAGGGACGACACGCTCCGCAGACGGGTTTTGAGGGTGCTTTTCATGGTGCAGGACTCCCGGTTGTTGAAGTGCAGGTTGAAGGTGGAGGGGGCTGGTTACGAAAACCCGGCAATCAGTGACTGATCATCCAGGGACGTTTGGTGGGGAATGCCTTCGAACCGTCCTTGCCTACCGCGGTCGTTCGGCTGGGTTTGCTGCTGCAGCACGAACACCCGGGACCGTGCTTGCGGCTGGCAAGCACCGGCTCATGGCGGCTGCGTTCGTTGGTGGCATGCGCGAAGCGCGTCTCGTGCGGCATGTCGGCGAAGGACGGTGCCGTCACCAGCACCCGCTGCGCGGGCAAACCGCACGCCGGGCACAGGCAGGCGGCGTCGCGCTGGGCGATGCTGCGCAGGGCGGAAAATCCGCCATGCGCCTCGCACTGATAGTCGTAGGTCGGCATGGCGGCGGCCTCAGAGATCCGGCGACAGCGGCATCTGGATGCTGCCGTCGATGAATTTCACAGGGCCGGCTTCGTTCGGCATGATGTCGAAGTCGAAGATGTCGGTCGGCAGCCACAGCGTGGCGCAGGCATTCGGAATGTCGACCACGCCGCTGATGTGGCCCTGCACCGGTGCCGTACCCAGGATCGAGTAGGCCTGTGCACCCGAGTAGCCGAACTTCTTCAGGTATTCGATGGCGTTCAGGCAGGCCTGGCGATAGGCGACATGCACGTCGAGATAGTGCTGCTTGCCCTGTTCGTCGACCGAAATGCCTTCGAAGATCAGGTAGTCGTCATACTTCGGCGTGATCGGGCTGGGCTTGAAGATCGGGTTCTTGATGGCGTACTTCTTCATGCCGTCCTTGATGATGCTCACTCGCAGATGCAGCCAGCCCGCCATTTCGATGGCGCCGCAGAAGGTGATTTCACCGTCGCCCTGCGAGAAGTGCAGGTCGCCCATCGACAGGCCGCCACCCTTCACATAGACCGGGAAGTAGATGCGCGAGCCGCGCGACAGATCCTTGATGTCGCAGTTGCCGCCGTGCTCGCGCGGCGGCACGGTACGGGCGGCTTCGGCAGCGGCCTTGTCACGCGCTTCGCCCTTCAGGCGGCCCATGTGCGCGGTCGGTGCGCACGGCGGGCAGCCGAGCGGCGGCACGCGGTCGGGTTCGGTGTTGATGAAGTCGATTTCGCGGGCGTTCCAGTCGGCCAGCAGCTTCGGGTCCGGCAGGCAGCCGATCAGACCCGGGTGGATCAGGCCGGCGTACTTGACGCCCGGCACGTGGCGCGATTCGGTGAACATGCCCTTGATGTCCCAGATCGACTTCTGGGCTTCCGGGAAGTGCTCGGTCAGGAAGCCGCCGCCGTTCTTCTTCGAGAAGAAGCCGTTGAAGCCCCACAGGCTGTCTTCCTTGGCGCCGATGTCCAGGATGTCGACCACCAGCAGGTCGCCCGGCTCGCAGCCTTCGACGCCGATCGGGCCGGACAGGAAGTGCACCGTCGTCAGGTCGATGTCGCGCACATCGTCCGCGCTGTCGTTGTTCTGGATGAAGCCGCCGGTCCAGTCGTAGGTTTCGATCTTGAAGTCGTCACCGGGCTTGACCCAGCAGACGATGGGGATGTCCGGGTGCCAGCGGTTGTGCACCATGTCGTTTTCGTACGGCGACTGCTTCAGGTCTACCTTGATCAAGGTCTCGGCCATGTTGATCTCCTTTGGATGTGTGGGCGGGTGGTGGGCACTCAGACGGACAGGAACTGCTTGATGCGCGCGGTATCCGTGTCGGCGCGCGTGCTTTCATGGACAAGGCGTCCGCCTTCGATGACGAACAGGCGGTCGGCCACGTCCATGGCGAAACTGAGGACTTGCTCGGACACGACGATGGTGATTTCGCGCAGCTTGCGGATTTCGTTCAGCGCCTTCGCGATGTCCTTGATGATCGAGGGCTGGATGCCTTCGGTCGGTTCGTCGAGCAGCAGCACCTTGGGGTCGGTGACCAGTGCGCGCGCGATGGCCAGCTGTTGCTGCTGGCCGCCGGACAGGTTGCCGCCCTTGCGGCTGCGCATTTCCCACAGCACCGGGAACAGGGCGTAGATCTCTTCCGGCACCTTCTTGACCTTGGCATTTTCCAGGCCGGTGTGGATGTTCTCCTCGACCGTCAGCGTCGGGAAAATCATGCGGCCCTGCGGCACGTAGGCGATGCCCTTGGCGACGCGCTTGTAGCTTTCGTCCTTCGACACTTCCTTGCCAGCGACTTCGATATGGCCGCTCTTGATCGGCAGGATGCCGATCAGCGATTTGAACAGCGTCGTCTTGCCCATGCCGTTGCGGCCCATGATGGCAATCGTTTCGTTCTTGTTCGCTTCGAACGAAATGCCGTGCAGGGCCTCGCTCTGGCCGTAGGCGACGTGGAGGTCTTTGACGTTCAGCATGACGGAGTCCTTTGCTTGGGAAGGTTTGATGCAGCTGCCCTCACCCCGGCCCTCTCCCGCTGATGCGGGAGAGGGAGCAGGGCAGCCCGCGCCCGCATCGGCGCGCGGAGGCGGCAAGCAGGCGCCCTTACCCTCTCCCGCATCAGCGGGAGAGGGTGGCGCGAACGCGCCGGGTGAGGGCAGCTCTGTGCGTACATTTCAGTGGCCCAGATACACGTCGATGACCTTGGGATCGTTCTGCACCTTGTCCATCGATCCTTCGGCGAGGATCTTTCCCTGGTGCATGACGGTGACCTTGTGGGCGATGCGCTTGACGAAATCCATGTCGTGCTCGATCACGATCACCGAGCGCCCCTTGCAGATGCGCTGCAGCAACTCGCCGGTCAGTTCGCGCTCGCGCACGCTCATGCCGGCGATCGGCTCGTCGAGCATCAGCAGTTCGGGTTCCTGCATGAGCAACATGCCGATCTCGAGCCACTGCTTCTGGCCATGGCTGAGCAGACCTGCTTCGACGTCGAGCGAGTCGCCGAGACTGATTTCGTCAGCCACCGACTGCACGCGTGCCTTGACCTCATCGGTGCACCGGAAGCCCAGTGCGCCGAACACGCTGCGACCGCGCGGGAAGGACACTTCGAGGTTCTTGAAGACGGAGAGGTTTTCGTAGATCGACGGCGTCTGGAACTTGCGGCCGATGCCGGAGCGCACGATCTTGTGCTCGGCCATCTTGGTCATTTCGTGGTTCTTGAACTTGATGCTGCCGCCACTGGCGCGCGTCTTGCCGCAGATCAGGTCGAGCAGCGTGGTCTTGCCGGCACCGTTCGGGCCGATGATCACGCGCAACTCGCCGCGATCCACGTAAAGGGTCAGCGCGTCGATGGCCTTGAAACCGTCGAAGGACACGGTGAGGTCTTCCACCGCAAGTACGAAGTCGGTATTGCTCATGTCGGTCTCCGTTCGGATCAGGCGGATGTGCCCTGCACGCCGTCAGGCAGTGCGGTGCGGGCCAGCGGCTTGCCGCCGTGCGGTGCGCCGCTGTGCAGCGGGGTGGCGGGCGGAATGTCGGACGACGGTGTGCTGTCGCCCCCTGCGGACATCTGCTTGCGCTTGCCAAGGCGCGGCTTGACATGGCTTTCGTACAGCCCGGCCAGTCCGTTCGGGAAGGCGAGCACGACGCCGATGAACAGCGCAGCCATCAGGAACAGCCACAGGTCGGGGAAGCTTTCGGAAAAGTAGGTCTTGCCGAAATTGACCAGCAGCGCGCCATACACCGCACCGACCAGCGACATGCGTCCGCCGACCGCGGCGAAGATGACCATTTCGATCGAGGGCACGATGCCGACCAGCGACGGCGACATGAAGCCGACCTGCAGCACGAACATCGCGCCGCCGATCGCCGACAGCATCGCGGCGAGGCAGAAGGCGAACACCTTGAACATCGACACGTCGTAGCCGGAGAAGCGCACGCGGTCTTCCTTGTCGCGCATCGCCAGCAGCAGCGTGCCGAGCTTGCTCAGCTGGATCCAGCGGCACAGCAGGATGGACGCGATCAGCAGTCCGGCATTGAGGAAGTACAGGATGTACTTGGCTTCGTCGGTGCGCGTGTCCCAGCCGAGGATGGTCTTCAGGTCGGTGATGCCATTGACGCCGCCGGTGTAGCCCTGCTGACCGACGATGAGCACGGTCAGGATCAGGCAGACTGCCTGCGTGATGATGGCGAAATACACGCCGCCAACCCGGCGCCGGAACATCGCGAAGCTGATGATGAAGGCGAGCAGTGTGGGCACCAGCAGGACCGCCAGCAACGCCAGCGGCAGGTGGCGGAACGGCTCCCACCACAGCGGCAGCTCGGTGATCTGGTTCCAGTCCATGAAGTCCGGAATGCCCGGCGTGCTCTGGATCTTGGTGGTTTCCGGGTCGGACGCCTCCAGCTTCATGAACATCGCCATCATGTAGCCGCCGAGGCCGAAGAACACGCCCTGGCCGAGGCTGAGCACGCCGCCGTAGCCCCACAGCATGACCAGGCCGACGGCGACGAAGGCGTAGGTGAGGTATTTGCCGACCAGGTTCAGGCGGAACAGGTCCATCGTCAGCGGGAACACGACGACGATGATCAGCGCGAGTATCAGCACGCTTCCCATTCCGCTACGTGCCAGCCAGCTCTTGATTGAGTCCATTGGGTTCTCCTTGGATCGTGGGTATTCGGGGGTCGGAGCGCAGCCGGACTCAGCGGCGGATCTTCGAAGCAAAGAGGCCTTGCGGACGCAGCATCAGGATGGTCACGATCATCATCAGCGTGAGCACCTTGGCCATCGAACCGGTCATGAAGAACTCGGCGATCGATTGCGTCTGGGCGATGCCGAAGGCCGAAGCCACGGTGCCGAGCAGGCTGCCTGCGCCGCCGAAGGTCACCACCAGGAAGGCATCGACGATGTACAGCGAACCGCTGGTCGGACCGGTCGAGCCGATCGTCGTGAAGGCCGCACCGGCGACGCCGGCGATGCCGCAGCCGATGGCGAAGGTCAGACGGTCAGTACGGCTGGTGTTGATGCCGGTGGCGTTGGCCATCGGGCGATTGGCCACCGTGGCGCGCACACGCAAACCCCAGCGCGAGCGGTACAGGGCGAGCAGCACGCCGCCGGTTACCAGTGCGGTCAGCGCAAGCACGAACAGACCATTGATCGGGATGTCGAGGCCTTCGGCCGGTGCCCACGAGCCGAGCAGCCAGTCAGGCAGAGTGGGGCTCACTTCACGCGCGCCGAAGGTCGAACGGAAGGTCTGCTGCATGGCCAGCGACAGGCCCCAGGTGGCGAGCAGCGTGTCGAGCGGACGCTTGTACAGATGTCGTATCAGCGCCCACTCGATGAACCAGCCGAAGGCGAAGGCGATGCAGAACGCCGCCACGATGGCGAGCGGGAAGTACATCGATGCGAAGCCCGGCAGGAAGGTTTCGGTCAGCGACGAGAACATGTAGATCGTATAGGCGCCGATGGTCATGAATTCGCCATGCGCCATGTTGATCACGCCCATCTGGCCGAAGATGATGGCCAGCCCGAGGCCCATCAGCAGCAGCACCGAAAACAGGCTGAGGCCTGCGAAACCCTGCATCAGGGTGATGTTCATGATGTCGGTCAGTGACATGGTGATCTCCGGCTAGGGGGTATTCACAAATGAAGGTCGTGGGCCGATGAACGCTTGTGGATACGTCCTGGGCGGGGCCGGAGCCCGTGCGAGGAGACGCACGGACCCCGGACCGTCCGGCTTACTGGTAACCCTTGGGGAAGGGGTTCGGTTCGATCAGTTCGGGCGACTCGGCGACCACCTTGAACTGGCCGTCGAGTTGCGCCTGGCCGATGCGCGCCTTGCTCCACAGGTGATGGTTCTCATGCACCTTCACGTAGCCTTCGGGCGCGGTCTTCAACTCGATGCCACCGGAGGCGGCGGCGATCTTGTCGACATCGAAGCTGCCCGCCTTCTCGACCGTCGCCTTCCAGATCCACGGGCCGAGATAGCCGGCCTGCGTCACGTCGCCGATGACCGACTTCGGACCGTAGGCCTTCTTGAATGCCTCGACGAAAGCCTTGTTGTTGGCGTTGTCGAGTGACTGGAAGTACTTCATCGACGAGTAGAAGCCGGCGATGTTTTCACCACCGATGCCCAGCACTTCGTCTTCGGTCACCGAAATGGTCAGCAGGAACTGCTTGTCGGCGGTGATGCCGGCCGCCTTCAGCTGCTTGTAGAAGGCGACGTTCGAGCCGCCGACCACGGCTGCGAAGATGCAGTCCGGCTTGGCCAGCTTGATCTTGTTGATCAGTGAGTTGAAATTGGTGTGGCCGAGCGGGTAGTACTCCTCGCCGGCGACCTTGCCGAGCTTGGCAACGGATTCGATGTGCTTGCGCGCGATCTTCATCGACGTGCGCGGCCAGATGTAGTCCGAACCGACCAGGAAGAAGGTCTTGGCCTTCTTCTCCTTCGCCGCCCAGTCGAGGCCGTACAGGATCTGCTGCGTGGCTTCCTGGCCGGTGTAGATCACGTTCTTCGACTGTTCCAGACCTTCGTAGAACGTCGGGTAGTACAGCATGCCGTTCTCTTTTTCGAAGATCGGCAGCACCGCCTTGCGCGAGGCCGACGTCCAGCAGCCGAAGACGCACGCCACCTTGTCCTGCACCAGCAGCTTCTTCGACTTCTCGGCGAAGGTCGGCCAGTCGGACGCGCCGTCTTCCTTGATCACGCGGATCTTGCGGCCGAGCACGCCGCCCATCGCATTGATCTGGTCGATCGCCAGCTGTTCGGCCTGGATCGAGCCGGTTTCGGAAATGGCCATGGTGCCGGTCGCCGAATGCAGCTGACCCACGACGACCTCGGTATCCGTCACCGCCAGCTTGGTGGTGTTCACCTTCGCCGTCGGGAACTGCGCTGCCTGGGCCAGCGCCATGCCGGGCATCATCATTGCGGGCATCGCAGCCATGCCCATCAGCACCTTGCGGCGCTGTTCGTCGGTAAGCGGCGTCTGGATCGGGTCTTTCTTGTCAGCCATATCTTTTCTCCTGAGCGGGGACGGGTTGGGGAGCTTCAGGCGATCCGGTATTGGCCGTTGATTCACTTTTGTGCGGTGCACCGCAACCGGTCGCTGCGGTCCGAAAAGTAGTTGCCGGGGGTGCGTAGCCGGAATACGTCAATCGACGTATGTGAGTACGCTGCGCAACACTCGGGATGCGCAGCGTTCGGTGCTAAGGTGAAGTCCTGCGCTGACGCACTGCACCACCAAGTGGCTCACGCACTGTTCTGGTGCGCTTTCGGCGGCGTGGAGGGAAGCTGTACCTTGTTCTCCGGGCAGGTGCTCACGCACCTTGCCCGGAGCGTTTCTTGCATGCGTCGGGCAGACCCCCAGCCGCCCGATCCGATGTCCGAAGCCACCCAGCAGATTTTCAAGATCCGTCGCGACTACAACACCTGGGTCGCAACCGAAACACTCGAGGACTATGCGCTGCGCTACACGCCGCGCAGCTTCCGCAAATGGTCGGAGTGGCGGGTCGCCAACACCGCCTTCGGTGCCGTTTCCTTTCTCGCGCTGGAAGCCATCGGCGGCGCGATCGCGCTGAACTACGGCTTCACCAATGCGCTGTGGGCCATCCTGTTCGTAGGCCTGATCACCTTCCTGACCGGCCTGCCCATCAGCTACTGCGCTGCCAAGTACGGCGTCGACATGGACCTGCTGACGCGCGGCGCCGGCTTCGGCTATCTGGGTTCGACGATCACCTCGCTCGTCTACGCCAGCTTCACCTTCATCTTCTTCGCCATCGAGGCGGCCATCATGGCGCTGGCGTTCGAGCTGTATTTCGGCATGCCGCTCGCGTGGGCCTATCTCCTGTGCGCGGTGGTGGTGATTCCGCTGGTGATTCACGGCGTGACGCTGATCAGCCGCATCCAGCTGTGGACGCAGCCGGTGTGGATCGTGCTGCTGGTGTTGCCTTATATCGCCGTGTGGCTGCAGGCGCCTGAGATGTTCCGCGATTTCACAAGCATGAGTGGCCGTACGTCCGGCAACAGCGACTTCGACTGGCTGATGTTCGGTGCCGCCTCCACCGTGGCCATTTCGCTGGTGGTGCAGATCGGCGAACAGGTCGATTACCTGCGCTTCCTGCCGGAAAAGAGCCGCGAGAATCGCTACCGCTGGTGGGCGGCCGTGCTGATCGCCGGCCCGGGCTGGATCGTGCCCGGCATGGTCAAGATGCTGGGCGGCGCTTTTCTCGCCTTTCTCGCGCTGCAGGCCATGGTGCCGGCCGACCGTGCGCTCGAGCCGACGCAGATGTATCTGGCCGGCTACGGTTATGTATTCGACTCTCCGGCCGTCGTGCTGGCGGTGACCGTCGTCTTCGTCATCGTGTCGCAGCTCAAGATCAATGTGACCAACGCCTACGCCGGATCGCTCGCCTGGTCGAATTTCTTCGCCCGGCTGACGCACAGTCACCCGGGCCGCGTCGTTTGGCTGGTATTCAATGTGGTGATCGCCCTGCTGCTGATGCTGCTCGGCGTGTTCGAGGCGCTGGAGCACGTGCTGGGTCTGTACGCCAACCTCGCCATCGCGTGGGTCGGCGCACTGGTGGCCGACCTCGTGGTAAACAAGCCGCTCGGCCTGTCACCGTCGCACATCGAATTCAAGCGTGCCCACCTGTACGAAATCAATCCGGTCGGGCTGGGTTCGATGGCGATCGCCACCGTCGTATCGGTGCTGGCCTACACCGGCTGGATGGGGGATGCGGCGCAGGCGTTTTCACCGGTCATTTCGCTCGCCACCGCCTTCGTCACCGCGCCGCTGATCGCCTGGGCCACGCGCGGCCGCTACTACATCGCGCGCCGCAGCACGATGCAGTGGCGTCCGGGTCAGACCGTCACCTGCCACGTCTGCGAGAACGGCTTCGAGTCGGAAGACATGGCCTACTGCCCGGCCTACGGGCAGCCGATCTGCTCGCTGTGCTGCACGCTGGAATCGCGCTGCCACGACCGCTGCAAGACCGACGCGAGCGCGGCCGACCAGCTGCATGCCGTGCTCAACGCCATCCTGCCGATGCGTCTGGCGCGCCGGGTCAACTTCCGGGTCGGCCACTTTCTGGTCGTGTTCCTGTCGCTGACTGCGCTGCTGGCGGTCATCTTCGGCGTCGTTTACTACCAGGAGGCCGTGGTCGCGGATCTGTACGCGTCGGCGCGCGAACCCCTGCTGCTGAGCTTGCTCAAGACTTTCGCGCTGCTGGTGCTGCTGTGCGCCGTGTGCGCATGGTGGATCGTGCTCGGCTCCGAAAGCCGGCGCCTGGCGCAGGACGAGTCGAACCGGCAGAACCAGCTGCTGATGCGAGAGGTCGACGCCCACCGCAAGACGGACCTCGCATTGCAGAAGGCGAAGGATTCTGCTGAATCGGCCAACCTCGCGAAAACACGCTATGTGACCGGCATCAGCCACGAACTGCGCACGCCGCTGAACAGCATTCTCGGCTATGCGCAGATCCTGCTGCGCGAGCTGGGCCAGGGCTCGCTGGCGCAGGGCGGCGCAGCGAAAGGTTCGCCCGCGACGGGCGCGCTGACCCAGGTCGATACCCAGCGACGCGCGCTCGGCACCATCCTGCGCAGTGGCGAACACCTGCTGGGGCTGATCGACGGCCTGCTCGACCTCGCCCGCATCGAAGCCGGCAAGCTGCGGCTCGATCCGTCACCGATGCCCATGCGCGAACTGCTGGATGACCTGGCGAAGATGTTCGAGCCGCAGGCGGTGCGCAAGGGTCTGCGTTTCCGCATCGAAACCACCGGCCGCATGCCCGACTACGTGCGGGTGGACGTGAAGCGGCTACGCCAGGTGCTGATCAACCTGCTGGCCAATGCGGTGAAGTTCACGTCGCGCGGCGAAGTGGTGCTGCGCATCGACTACCGCATGGAAGTGGCGCGTTTCGAGGTGGCCGACACCGGGCCGGGCATTGCGCCGGAAGACCACGCGCGCATTTTCGTGCCATTTGAACGCAGCAGTTCCGGCCGTGGCCTGGCCGAACCGGGTGCCGGCCTCGGCCTGACCATCAGCCGCATGCTCACCTCGCTGATGGGCGGCGAACTGACGCTGGAAAGCGAACCGGGCCGAGGCAGCACGTTCCGGCTGCGCCTCTACCTGCCGGAATACCTGTCGGTGCCGACCAAGGTCAGGCCGACGCGCCAGGTCATCGGTTATGACGGCGAGCGCCAGCACGTGCTGCTGATCGACGACGACGCCACGCAGCGCCACATGCTGGCGGCCATGCTGTTGCCGCTGGGTTTCGGCATCGACGAGGCGGCGAGCGGACGTGAAGGGCTCGAACGGGTCGCGCTGCAGCGTCCCGACGTGGTGCTGCTCGACATCAACATGGACGGCATGGATGGCTGGGAAACCGCGCGCCATCTGCAGCACGCGGCCGGCGCGCCGATCCCGGTCATCATGGTGTCGGCCAACGTGTTCGACAACCGCAGCGAACTGCTGCGCAACGCCGGCTGCGCCGGCTTCGTACCCAAGCCGGTCATGGAATCGGAGCTGCTGGAGCAATTGCGCGACGCGCTCGACCTGACCTGGCACGTCGATGAACCGGAATCCAGGAATGTTGCATCCCGCAACGACGAAGGCGATGTACCCTTGCGGGCGCTGGACGAAGAGGAACGCTCGGCGCTGCTCAGGCTGTCGCGTCTCGGCCACGTGAACGGCATCGCGACACTGCTCGATGCCATCGCGGAACGGTCGGACGAGGCGCGCGAAGATTGCGGCCGGCTGCGCAAGCTCATCGATGGTTTTGACCTGATCCGTTTCACCGAATTGCTGCAACGTGATGCCCATGTCCAATGATTCCCCATTCCATCAGCCGGTCGTGCTGGTGGTGGACGACGCGCCGGATTCGCTCGGCTTCCTGTGCGAGGCGCTGTCCCAGGCCGGCTATCTGGTGCTGATCGCCAATGACGGCGAGTCAGCGTTGGCCCGGCTCGAACTGGTCGTGCCCGACGCCATCCTCCTGGATGCGGTCATGCCCGGCCTGTCCGGCTTCGAAACCTGCCGCCTGATCCGCGAAGAGCCCGGGCTGTCGCACGTGCCGGTCATTTTCATGACCGGCCTGTCGGGCACGGCGGAAGTGGTCGAAGGTTTCACCGCCGGCGGCACCGACTACGTGGTCAAGCCGCTGCGCGTCGAGGAGGTGCTCGCACGGCTGTCGGCCCATGTGCGCAATGCGCGAGCCGTGCGCATCGCGCGCCAGGCGGTTGATGTGGCCGGACTGGGCGTGCTGGTGATCGACGCGCTCGGCCGTATCGCATGGCGCTCGCCGCGGGCCGCGGACAGCCTTGCGCAGTTCGGCATCGACGCGTCCGATACGCCGCCTGGCGAGTCGCTGGCCCAGCTTGCGCGCATGGCGGACGAACCGGGCACCGACGCAAAGCTGATCGGCGAAAGCGGCGAGAATTCACTCTACGCGCGCAGCCTTGGCGCGGTCGGGCTGGGCGAGCACATGCTGCTGCTCGATGTGCGCCGCCGTGGCGAATCGAGCACCCGCATCGCTGGCGCCCAACTGACGCCGCGCGAGGCGGAGGTGCTGTCCTGGCTGGCCAAGGGCAAGACCAACCGCGACATCGGCGACATCCTCGGCATGAGCCCGCGCACCGTGAACAAGCACCTCGAACACGTGTACGAAAAGCTCGGGGTCGAAACGCGTGCCGCGGCGGCGGCGCTTGCGATGCGGGCCGAAAGCGACTGATCGGTCATGACCGGGACGGCAACCCCGCGCCTGTATACCTTCGCCGCCGGCGATGCCGGCCCGTGGCGCGTCACCGGTGTGCGCGCCGTCATCGGCGAAGGCCTGGCGATGGCGCCGCGGCTCGACATCGTCGCCGGGGCGGCCGAAGCCGCCGGAGCGTGGCGGCTGCGCGGCATCGCCAGCAACGAGCGCTATGTCACCCGGCCGGAAAAACAGCAGCTGCTTGCGCTGCAACCGCCGCTGGCCCGCGCCGACGCGCGCAGCGCCGCGCTGATTCCGATCCGCAAGTCGGCCGCCTGGTGGGCGCTGACGCAGGACGAACGACGCGACATCCTGGAAGAACAATCGCACCACGTGGCGCTCGGCATGCGCGCGCTGCCGGCGGTGGCGCGCAAGCTGCACCACTGCCGCGACCTGTCGGAGACCGAACCGTTCGACTTCCTGACCTGGTTCGAATTCGCCCCCCGGGATGCCGCCGTGTTCGACGAACTCACCGCTGCCCTGCGCGCCTCGCCCGAGTGGGCCTACGTCGAGCGCGAAGTCGAAGTGACGCTGGCGTTCGATCCGCGCTGACGACCCCGCAGGACGAGTGGGACCCGGGTGTTTGAAGGCGGCTCGGGTAGTATCCGTCGATGAATCCCCAATCTGCGCCACCCGGCGCTCCGCCCGCTGCGGAAGCTCTCCCTTGCGGCATTGAATCAGCCTCCCCGGGTGTAGACAACGTGCCTCCGCCCGTCCTCTCCGAACCGGAATCACTGCCCGAGATCGTGCAGGCCGTCGCCGCGGTGCCGCGCCTGCGCAACGGTTCGCGGGCGCTGATCGGGCTGTTCTGGCTGGCTGCACTGGGTGCGGTGTACTTCGCCCGAGCCCTGCTGATGCCCATCGTGCTGGCGGTGCTGTTCGCCCTGCTGCTGGCGCCGCTGGTCACCTTGCTGAAGAAGTGGCGCATCCATGAATCGATTGCCGCCGGCGTGGTGGTCGTGATGATGGTCGGCGGCGTGGGGGCGGGGCTGTACTTTCTGACCAATCCGGCGCTCGACTGGCTGGAACGCTCGCCGCGCGCGCTGCGCGAGGTCGAGGTCAAGCTGCTCAAACTGCAGCGGCCGGTGGAAGAGGTGCGCGAAGCCACCGAGCGCCTCGAGGCCATGACGTCCAGCAACGACAATCCAAAGGTAAGGTCGGTGGTGCTGAAGGAACCGGGCCTGGGGTCGGTGCTGTTCACCGGCACGCAGTATTTCCTGATCGGCGCCGCCTCGACCGTGGTGCTGCTGTATTTCCTGCTGGCGTCGGGCGACGGCTTCCTGCGCAAGGTGGTGCGGCTGATGCCGACCCTGCGCGACAAGATCCGCGCCATCGGCGTGGCGCGCCAGATACAGCAGGACATCGGCCGCTACTTCTTGACCCTGAGCACCATCAACGCCGGTCTGGGCGTGGCGACCGCCGCCGCCATGTATCTGCTCGACATGCCCAACCCGGCGCTGTGGGGTGTCATGGCCGGCCTGCTCAATTTCATTCCCTATCTCGGGCCGACGCTGTGCCTGCTCGCACTGTCGCTCGCCGCGCTGATCAACTTCGACAGCGTGGCCGAAGCGTGGGTGATTCCGGCCAGCTTCCTCGTCATTACCGCCATCGAAGGCCAGTTCATCCAGCCGATGTTCGCCGGGCGCATGCTGTCGCTCAACCCGGTGGCCGTATTCATCAGCTTCCTGTTCTGGGGCTGGCTGTGGGGCATCGCCGGCATGCTGATCGCCGTACCGATGCTCATCCTCATCAAGGTCGTGTGCTCGCACGTTGAACACTGGGAGCCGATCGGCACCTTCCTCGACCGGTCGTGACCGGCCGCCGGAGGTCGTGCGGACCTCGTATCAGGGGGCACCGGGCGCGGCGTCGGTGAAACTGTAGCCGGCGCACAGCGCATCCTTGTTGCCCCAGGTGGCGCCGGAACTGACCCGCGCTTCGGCATCGGTACAGGTCATCCAGTCCGGGCCGACACCGAGCAGGTGGTCCATGCGTGCCCAGAAGAGGTCGTAGAGTGCGGTGCCCTTGACCGGACCGCCGATGCGCGGCGTGGTCTGGGTGGTCGGCGTCATGCCAAAGGACGACACCGTCGTGCTGCGCTTGTAGGTGAGCAGCGAAAGCCGTGCTTTCACGCCGCCACCGGTTTCGCTGACCGTCAGTGTCCAGCTGTCGTCGCCGACGATGCGCACCATCTGCGAATGGAACACCCAGTCGCGTTCGGCCACCAGGCTGTTGTCACCCGGCTTGATCCGGAAGTCGTTGCCGTCGGCCAGTCGCCACAGCCGGGTGGCGGCGGCCATTACGTCCTGCGCGGTGCGGCCCGGATAATCGCGCGTCAGCACCTGTTCGAGTTCGGCCTCGCTCATCGGCGGGCGCGGGGTCACGCATCCGGTCAGGCAGACCGTACCGAGCAGCAGTGCGGCGAAGGGGACAAATCGCTTCATCGGTTCGAGGGCTATGAAAGGGTGAGCACGTGCTTCCGGCCATCCGGGCGCCATGCGGGCAGGTTCGGCCAGTTCGGCCGTTTCCGCCATTTCACCCATGATGCCGCAATCGCAGCTGCGCGCCGCTGGAAGCGCGCCGGGCGCCTTCAGGGTAGCATCGCGACTTTCCGCAATATCGCCCTGCGCCGGCATGTCAGATTCCCGAACGGACGCCGTCACGGTTGCCGTCTATTTCGTTGCCTCTCCTCTGCAGTACCTCGCGGCACAGCGCATCGCGCGCGATATCGAGCCCGGCGCGCGTCAGGTGCTGGTCTGGTACAAGCCGGGCCTGAAGCCGGTGGTCGATGCCTCGGAATGGGATGCGTGCAGCTATATGCCATGGCCGCGCTGGGAGCCGCTGCCCGGATGGTTCGGGCGGCACCGCCGGCTGCGCGCGAACATCGATCTGGTGGCCGGGCTGGTCGGGCGATGCGACACCTTGCTGCTGCACAGTGCGGTGTTCGACACCGAAGCGATCAATTACTTCCTGCATGCGCTGCCGCGACGCGCTGGCGCACGTACGATGCATGCGCGGATATTGCCCGACGGGCTGATCAGCGTCCGCCGCTACCCGCTGTCGCTGCCGAAGCGGCTGATGCAGCGTGCCCGCCTGCTGCGCCGCCTGATTGCGCCCGAACTGCGCTACCGCTGTTTCGACGGCGACCGCATCGGTTCGGACGCGGACTTCTGCGACCGCATATATGTGCTGCCCGGTCTGCCGCACGCTTACCCGGCCCGCAAGGTGTGCGTACTGCCGCCGCTGGTCAGTCGCGCGCAGCCGGTCGTCGAAGGCGATGCCGGGCCGCGTCGCGCGCTGGTGATCGGCCAGCCGCTGGTCGGCGCCGGTCTGCTGCCGGCGCCCGCACTGGCGCCGCTGACCGAGCGCGTCCGCGGCTGGCTGACCGGGCAGGGTATTGTGCAGATCGACTACAAGGCGCATCCGAAAGACCCCGACCACGAACTGCGCCACCCGGATTACCAGCTGATCGAGCCCGATTGCGCGCTGGAGATATATATGGCGCGCACCCGCTACGATGCCGTCGTGGGCGTGCGCTCGAGCGCGCTGCTGTTCGCGCGCCAGATCTATCCGCCAGCGGTCCAGGTAGTCGCCTTCGGCTGGGCCGACGCGCTGTTCAAGAGTGAGCAGGAAAAGACCGACATGAAGCACGCCTTCGAACAATGCGGGGTGCGCCTCGCATGATGACCACGCTGCGCGAACGGATTCCGTTCATCAATTCCTGGCTGCTGGCCGGCGTGTTCTTCTCGATTCCGCTGACCGTGGCGCCGGCCTACTGGCTGAGCGCGCTCATGCTCGTCTTCTGGCTGGTCGAAGGACGCTACGCGGAAAAGTGGCGCGCACTGGCGGCCGAGCCGCTGGTCTGGCTGTTCGCCGCCTACTACGCGGTGTTCGCGCTGTCGCTGCTGTGGACCGAAGACCTTGACTGGGGGCGGCGCATGACCGGCAGGCAGGGCTTCTTCCTGCTGTTTGCACTGTATTTCAGCGTCGCGCGACGCGAGCATTTCGGCCGTTACGTCACCGCCTTCCTGCTATCGATCGCCTGCTGCGAAGCGCTTGCCTTCTATAACTGGGCGCAACTGCACATGTGGCCGGATCTGCCGGGCGGCATCCGGGTGGAGAAGGGGGCTGACGACACGGCACCGTTCGTAGATCGCATGATGTACACACCTGCGCTGGCGCTGGCCGGCTATCTGGCGGGGCACCGCCTGCTGTTCGAGGCGCGCACCGCCGACGTTCGGATGTTGTACGCCATCCTGCTGCTGACCACCACGCTCAATCTGCTGATTGCCGGTGGTCGCGCCGGTCTGCTCGGCTTTCTGGTTTTGCTGGCGCTGCTGGTGTTCCAGCGCTTCGCGCGTCGGCCGCTGCTCGCGGTGGTGCTCGCCAGCGTGCTCTCGCTCGGCATCGTGGCGGGGGGCTATGCCGGCAACGACTATTTCCGCGAGCGTGTCGATGCCGGCATCGATGAACTGGTCAACTACCAGGACCGCCCGAATACCTCGATCGGTCTGCGCATCGTCTATGCCCTCAACGCCTGGCGAATGTTTTCCGAGTCACCCTGGCTGGGTGTGGGCATCGGCGACTACCTGATCGAATACACGAAGGTGAATGCAATCCACACGCCGCAGTGGGAGCCGATGTACAACCCGCACAACCAGTACCTGTATGCGCTGACCAATGCAGGTATTCCGGCCGGCGTGCTGGTGCTGGCGGTGTTGCTGTTTCCGCTCGTGCGACGCGGGCCGGCAGACAGCCGGCAACGCATCCGCAAGGCGCTGCCTGTGCTGTTCATTCCGATCTGCCTGTTCGAGTCCTATCTGATGCGCTCGAACCTCAGCATGATGTATGTGCTTTTTCTCGCCGCGCTGTGGTGTGGCGTCAAGGAGCGCCCGGCTTGAAACGTGTGCTCATCGTGCGCACGTCGGCGATCGGCGACGTGGTGTTTGCGTCACCGCTGGCCGCTGCGATCAAGCGCACCCATCCCGATGCCTTCGTCGCCTGGCTGGTCGAGCCGGGCATTGATGCGCTGATCGCGCACGACCCGGCCATCGATGCCCGCATCCTGTGGCCGAAGGCCGAGTGGGCGCAGCTGTGGCGCAGCGGCCGGTGCATCGAGTTGTGGCGCCGCGTGCGCGCCTTGCGTGCCGAACTGCGCAGCCATCATTTCGATACCGTGCTCGATCTGCAGGGGCTGCTCAAAAGTGGCGTACTCGCCTGGCTGTCGGGCGCGCCGACCCGCATCGGGCTGGGGTCGCGCGAGGGCAGCCAGTGGCTGATGAGCCGCGTGGTGCCGCGCGGGGGTGACGTCGCCCGCATTTCGTCCGAATACCTGTACCTGGCCGGACAGCTCGAGCTCGACACCGGCGATTTCATGCCGGCGCTGCATGTGGCGCCCGAGGCCGACGCGCGCGCGCAGGCGCTGCTGGCCGAATATGGTCTGGTGCCGGGTCGTTACGCCGTGTTCGCCGCTTTCACGACGCGGCCGCAGAAGCACTGGTTCGAAGACGCCTGGCAGACGCTGGCTGCAAAGCTGGTGGCGCAGACCGGGCTCACGCCCGTGCTGCTGGGTGGTCCGGGCGATGCGCAGGCGGCGGCCCGCATTGCAGCCGGTGCGCCCGGCCTGATCAACCTGGTCGGGCGGACGAAGCTGCCGCAAGCGGCGGCACTGGTGCGCAGCGCCGGTCTTCTGGTCGGCGTCGATACCGGCCTCACGCACATGGGCATCGCGTTTTCGGTGCCGACTGTCGCCATTTTCGGGTCCACCTGCCCTTACACGAAGACGGGTCGTGCCAACGCCCGCGTCATCTGGCTCGGCATGCACTGTTCGCCGTGCCGGCGCCGGCCGACCTGCGGTGGCGCCTGGACCTGCCTGCGCGACATCACGCCGGAGCGCGTGCTGGAAGACGTTGCCCGGGTGCGATCCGCGTGAAGGTGCTGCATGTCGAGGCCGGCAAGCACTACTACGGCGGCGCCCGCCAGGTCGCCTACATCGTCGAGGGTCTGGCGCGCCGTGGCCTGACGAATGTGCTCGCCTGCCCGCCCGGCGCCGGCATCGCTGCCGCGTGCGCCGGTCATGCCCAGGTGGTCGAAATGAAAATGGGCGGCGACGCCGACGCCGGCATGGCGCTGCGGCTGGCCGCACTGATCCGCGCCGCGCGGCCGGACATCGTGCATCTGCACAGCCGCCGCGGTGCCGACCTGTGGGGTGGCGTCGCAGCGCGGCTCACCGGCACGCGCTGCGTGCTGTCGCGTCGCGTGGACAATCCGGAAGCGCGCTGGCTGGTTGCGCTGAAGTACCGGCTGTTCGACCATGTCATCACGATTTCCGAAGGTATCCGTCAGGTGCTGCTGTCGGAAGGGCTGGCAGCTCACCGGGTCAGCTGCGTGCGCAGCGCGGTCGACGCGACGCCTTATCTCGAACCGGTCGACGCGGCCGCCTTCCGGCGCGAGTTCGATCTGCCGCCCGACGCGCGCGTGATCGGCGTCGTGGCACAGCTCATCGCGCGCAAGGGCCATCGCTATGTGATCGATGCGGCCGATGCATTGCGCGCGGCCTGTCCGGATGTGCGGGTGCTCTTTTTCGGCCAGGGACCGCTGCGCGAAGCGCTCGAGGCCGAGGTGCGGGCGCGCGGGCTGGACGGTGTCATCCGCTTCGCCGGCTTCCGCAGCGATCTGCCGCGCTGGCTCGGGGGGCTGGACATCCTCGCCCACCCGGCCGACATGGAGGGGTTGGGCGTATCGCTGCTGCAGGCTTCGGCCGCGGCGGTGCCCATCGTGACCTGCCGTGCCGGCGGTCTGCCCGAAGCAGTGGCCGACGGTGTCAGCGGCCTGCTGATCGAACCGGGCGATGTCGCCGCTCTCACCGCTGTACTGCGCCGCCTGCTGGACGACCCAACGCTGCGCCACCGCCTCGGCGCAGCCGGCCGGGCGCGCATACTGGCCGACTTTTCGGTCGATGCGATGGTGGACGGCAATCTTGCAATCTATCGTCGCCTGCTTGAACAGGAATGAACATGGTTTCCGCTGATCGTCGCATCGTCCTGGCCATTGCGCTGTTCACCGTGCTGCTGGCGTTGTTCCCGATTTTTCTGACCGAGGAATCCTTCGTCTGGGTTTTTTCGGAGGCAGGGCCGTTCGAGCGGCTATCGGAACCTGCCTGGATCGTCACCGCTTTGATCGTGATCTTCCGCATCCGTCCGCTCGGCCCGCGTGCCTGGGCCTTCGCGCTGCTGTGTCTCGCGTTCGCCGCGCGCGAGGCCGACTGGCACAAGGCTTTCACCGGCGAAAGCTTCCTGAAGAACAGTTTCTACCGCGATGCCGCGCGACCGATCGAGGACAAGCTGATCTGCGGCGCCATCGCACTCGTGCTGATCGGGCTGCTGCTGTATGCCGGTTTCACCATCGCGCGCTTCCTGTTCCTGCGCGGTGGCTGGCGCTCGCGCTCGGGCGCATGGCTGCTGGCCGGGACCCTGCTGGTCGTCGCCGGCAAGGTGCTCGATCGCCTGCCGGCGACACTGTCGGTCGATTACGGCATCGAGCTCGGACCGATGGTCAAGCTGTATGCCACGGCGTTCGAGGAAGGCATGGAAATGATCCATCCGATGATCCTCGGCTGGTCGGTCTGGATCAGCCAGTTCGAGCGGCGCTACCTGTCCTAATCGAGGCCACGGAGTGGACGGTTCCCCCATGGCGCCTTGCACCGGCAGGTCGCGCCTTCCCGACAGTGTCCAGACCGGCCCGCACGATCACCTTGCAGCGCTGATCGCGCGCCGCGCGCGCGGCGAATTCCGCAAGCCGGTCGCCGCCTTCAGTGTTGCGGCGTTCGCCAGTTTTTCGCGCACCTGCGATCCGGCCCGTGCGCTGATCGTCGACAGTTGCTGCGGGGTCGGCGAAAGCACGCGGCATCTGGCGGAGCGTTTTGCCGACCACTTCGTGCTCGGCGTTGACCAGTCGTCCGACCGCTTGTCGCGTGCCCCTGCGCTGCCCGGCAACGCGATGCTTCTGCGTGCCGACATGACCGACATCTGGCTGCTGCTGCAACGCCACGCCTGCCGCCCGGCGCGTCAGTACATGCTGTATCCGAACCCGTGGCCGAAGATCGGCCAGCTGGCGCGACGCTGGCCGGCGCATCCGGTTTTTCCGGTTGTGCTGGAGTTGGGCGGCATCATCGAGTGCCGCAGCAACTGGCGCATCTACGTCGAAGAGTTCGCGCTGGCCGCGCGCCTGATCGCAGGCCTCGAAGCGGGGGTCGAGAACTTCACGACCGGCGCGCCGATGACGCCGTTCGAGCGCAAATACCTGGCGAGCGGACACGCGTTGTACCGCTGCCTGCTGAATGCCGGCGCTGCTTCATGTGCGGGTGGCGGACGTGCAATGCCGCCGGACCGGTCGCCCGGGCCACAATGACGCGACGGTGATCTGTTGGGCATCGCTGCGCTCAACCCAACC
>NZ_JANINH010000015.1:0-81271 GCF_024580155.1 Methyloversatilis sp. XJ19-13
ACGCCAAGATGACCACCGCCATGCTTGATCGGCTCACGCATCACTGCCACATCGTCGAGACCGGCAACGAGTCCTGGCGCTTCAAAACGAGCACGGCCCGGCTGCAGCCGGGCCGTGCTCGTCACCCCAAACCTCAAGGAGACAGACCACCGGACACAGAATCCACCCAGCACCGCGTGTAGCTATACTGTGCGCATAAACCGGTGGGTCAGTTTTAGATGAAAACCCCGGGTCAGTTTTACGTGGAAATCAACAGCCCGATGGTGCCCATGACGTTGACGTGCTCCTTGTTGGCAACAATCCGCAAATTGGCGTCGCCGGTCAGCAAAGTGCAAGTCTCTTGCTTCGCAAGCGCCAGTGCCAAGTAGTCGTTGTAACTGGGCTTGGGACCGCTTTTAGCGGGAAGCAGATGGTTGTGCTGGCCTGGCAACTGCTCGGCATACGCCACGAAGTCGCCGCTGACCTCCATGACCTGCAAGCCCAGGTCTTCAAGGCCAGGGCTGCCCGGTTCAATTTCTTCGTAGTACAGCAGATCAGGGATGCCGAACTGCATCGGAAGCTGGAAGAGCGTCTCCATCAACGCTCCCGCTTCCATATCGATCAAGATGTTCGCATCACTGATGAGCAACCGCATCCGATGACTCCAGCTGGCGTTCTTTGTGGAAGCGCATCATCGGGATGCCCAGCAGTTCCGCTGCCTTGCCTTCGGAAATGTATTGCTCGGCCAAGGCGCGGTACACCAACTGATCAAACAATCGGGGATGCTCTTGCGGCAGTGGCTGGCCAGGCTCGGTCTTGCGCCAGCCCTTGGCCGAAAACCGCTTAAACATAGAGAGGTGAGCGGCCTCGGTGATCACGCCACACTGTTTGGCGCGCTGCAGCCATCCGGTCATCGACAGACCGAACTCGTGCTTGAGCAAATACAGCTCTTGCCATTCCAGCGCATGGCGTTGTGCTCCAAGCAACTGCAACACCGCGACACACGGAGCCAGGAAGGCACCGGCGAACCGGTCGCAGGCTTTCTCTTCGTTGATACCGTCAGCCAGTCGTCCTTCGAGCAGCAGGTGCCCCAACTCATGCGCCAGGGTGAACCGCTGCCGATCACCGGGCCAGCGTTTGGAAACAGCCACGACCGGATATTCCCGGCCATCATCGGTTCGAGCCTTGGCCGTCAAGCCAGAGAAGCCTGGGTTTTCTTTGTCGACTACGATGACCAGCAAGCCAAGGCCTTCGAGGGTGTCGGTGAGGTCAGCAATCGGATTCAGCCCCAACTGCCAAGCGTTGCGGACCGAATCCGAGAACGCATCGATCTCATCCAGCGAGGTGATGCGCTCGGGCAGATTCGCGGGCGGCGCAAAAGCCGGGAACGGCAGTTCGGGAAATGCGCCGAGCAACTCCACGCGCTTCTCCACCAACTCGACGACCTTGATCTTCAGCGCATCCTGGGCGGTCTTGCCAAAGGTCGAGAGCTTGCGAAACTCGGGCTGCAGCAGTTCAACCGTATGCGTGCGAAAGAAGTATTCGGTCCGGATGCCGCAGGCGCGGGCCAGCTTGAGTAGCTGAGTCGACGACGGAGTCAGCAGACCCTTCTCGTACTTCTGGATGGCGGTGTGAGAAACACCCACCTGTTCGCCCAACGCACCCAGGGTCAGACCTGCCGCCAATCGTGCTTGACGAATGCGATCTGCAATCATGACGCCTCCTTGGGAGGGGTTTAAAACAACCGTAACCCTACCAAAGTTTTAAACCAAAGAGAAGCCCGCCCGTCTCGGCGGCCGTGGTGTCAGTCGTGGGCGACTGCTTCCATGTAGGGGCGCATCACGGTGGCGACGCGGCAATCCTGAGTAGCGCCACAGATCATCTGCAGACGCCTTGCGCGTCTTCCAGGCGTCTTTCAAGTCCTCCAGCGCCACATCCAGACTGATCTTGTTGCGATGTTTGAAGCAATCGACCACGGTCTTGGCCGGGCTGTAGATCCGCACCTTCACCCCGTTGCACAAGTGCTCCTCGACGCCTGCCAGATAAGCCCTATGCGGGAAGCCCAAATGAAAACGCCCAACTGAGAACAGTTGGGCGCTGAATTTTGGTGGAGAGGAGGAGGATCGAACTCCCGACCTTCGCATTGCGAACGCGACGCTCTCCCAGCTGAGCTACCCCCCCAACGAGCGCGCAGTATAGTGCGCCGCAGGCGGCTTGTGAAGGAACGTGCGACGCAGAAACCGGTCGCACTGCTGCACGGAATCAAGTGACGGAGCAAACGATGGAATCGGACGAAACACGAGGGCAGGAACGCCGGCTTTTCATGCGCAACGGCATCGCGCTGCTGGCGGCGGGCGCGGCACCGGCCTTGCTTTCAGGCTGCGCGACGGCCGGGCTGTATTCGAAGGTTGGCGATCACGATGCATCGGCGATCGCGACAGGCGATGAATGGGCTTACGACGAGCTCAATGGTTACAACCGCGAGCGCCATGCGCAGATTCGCTACATTGCAGAGGCAGGGGCTTCGCCGGCGTTGCGGCTTGAAGTCGAGGGCAAGCCGCTGAGCGGCCTGCGCCACGACCAGCGCGAGGAGTACGACGCACCGTGGGTCGTCACGCGCGATTCGGTGTACGACTACGACAACCTGTACAACCCGCCGCTGCCGCTGCTGCCCGCGCTGCTCGAGCCGGGCGCACGCGAAAGCTGGCAGTCGATGGTGGTGCATGATCCGAAGTCGCGTGCCAGGCGCTGGCATGTGCAGGTCGACGCCCTGCGCACCGAGTCGGTCACGGTGCCGGCAGGCACGTTCGAGGCGCTGAACGTGCGCCGGCTGATCAAGTTCGAGCACCCGGATTTCTTCCGCAGCCACTCGGAACGGGTCGAAAACCTGTGGTACGCGCCGGAGGTGAAACGCTGGGTGAAGCGCGAATGGCGCGGGCAGTACCTGCAGAAGATGCGCGCCCGCATGCCCTACTTTCGCGAAGACTGGATCGTCTGGGAACTGACGTCGTTCAGAGTGGCGTGATGCCCGCCCCGGCCAGCGCACGCTTGAGCCGGTCGTTCACCGCCGACCAGGGGCCGGCCTCCGGCGTCGCCTCGATCACGATCATCGCACCACCGCTGGCATCGGCTTCGCGCAGGGCGGCGTAAAGGCCGCGCGCGTAGCCCGCCGGATCAGCCGGCAACATGGTCCAGTGGTGCGGACAGTCGGCCAGTGGCGGCTGGGTGTGAGCGATCACTGCACAGCGGCGCCCGCTATGGCGAAAGGCGTTCAGGAAATCGCGCAGGCGTTCGCCGGCGACTTTCTTCATCGGCGTGCGCGGCGCGTAATGCGCCGCCAGCGTGCCTGATGCGCGCGGTGCGCCCTGCCCGGCCGTGTCCGCAAGCGGGCGACCGATCACCGCTTCGATCTGTGCGGCCGATATCGCCCCCGGACGCAGGATGCGCGGCGCCTCACCCGACAGGTCGAGGATGGTCGATTCAATGCCGATTTCGCAGGCGCCACCGTCCAGCACAGTGATCGCGTCGCCGAATTCATCGCGGACATGCGCGGCGGTGGTCGGGCTGATGCGGCCGTAGCGATTCGCCGACGGCGCAGCCACGCCGCTTCCGAAGGCGCGCAACAACTGTAGCGCGACCGGATGCGCCGGCACCCTCAGACCGACCGTGTCCTGCCCGCCGGTGACTTCGTCCGGTACATCGGCGTCACGTTTCAGGATCAGCGTCAACGGCCCGGGCCAGAAGGCGTTGGCCAGCGCGATCGCTTCGCGCGGGATGTCGCGCGCCCAGTCGACCATCCGGGCGGCCTCCGGCAGGTGGACGATCAGCGGATGGTCCGCCGGCCGGCCCTTGGCGGCGAAGATGCGGCGCACCGCATCGGGGTTCAATGCGTCGGCACCCAGGCCATAAACGGTTTCGGTCGGAAAGGCGACCAGCTCGCCGGCCCGCAGCGATCGGGCCGCCGCGTCGATATCCGCACTGCCCGCCACCACGCGGCTCAGTCCTCGATGCCGAGCGCTGAACGTGCGTTCATCGCCAGATCGATGAGGGGCTCGCCGGACTCGCCCAGCACCGTGAAGTGCCCCATCTTGCGACCATGGCGCGCGTGGTGCTTGCGATACAGATGCAGCTTCAATCCGGGGAAGCGCAGCAGGCGCGACCATTCGGGCTCGTGCGCATGGTGCGGATCACGCTCGTACCACAGGTCACCCAGAAGATTGACCATCACCGCACGCGAATGCTGTCGCGCGTCGCCGAGCGGCAGGCCGCACAGGATGCGAACCTGCTGTTCGAACTGGCTGGTGACGCACGCATCGATCGTGTAATGACCGCTGTTATGCGGTCGCGGTGCCATTTCGTTAACCAGCAGCCGACCTTCCGAAATGAAGAATTCGACGCCGAGTACGCCGACGTAACCCAGTTCGGCGGCGATGCCGATCGCCATTTCAGTCGCTTCGGCGGCCAGCGCGCCGCTGATGCGCGCCGGCGCGATGCTCACGTCCAGGATGCCGTTGCGATGGCTGTTCTCCGCGATCGGAAAAGGTTCTACTCGGCCAGCCGAATCGCGGGCCAGCACGCAGGACACTTCCATGTCGAGCGTCAGCATCTTTTCCAGCACGCAGGCTTCGCCGCGGAAACTTTCGAACGCAGCCTTGGCTTCCGCCACGTTGGCCACCCGCGCCTGCCCCTTGCCGTCGTAACCGAAGCGCGCCACCTTCAGCACCGCCGGGAACAGCGCCGGATCGACCGACTCGATCTGCATGGCGCTGCTGACCGCGGCGAACGGCCCGACCGCGAAACCGCGATCCGCCAGGAAGGTTTTTTCGGCGATGCGGTTCTGCGCCACAGCCACGCACTCGGCGTTGGGGCGGGTCGGGATGAATTTGGCGAGATGGTCCAGCGTGTCTGCCGGCACGTTCTCGAATTCGGTGGTCACCGCCGCACAGCCTTGCGCCAGTCGCTCCAGCGCATCCGCGTCGTCGTAGGCGGCACACAGGTGTTCATCGGCCGCCCGCCCGGCCGGACTGTTCCGGTCCGGATCGAGCACGATCACCCGATAACCCATCTCATGAGCGGCCAGCACGAAGAAGCGGCCAAGCTGGCCGCCTCCCAGCATGCCCAGTGTCGCGGGAGGAAGAATCATGTGTTGCGACTCCGATGAAAGCGCTTCGTACCGGCATTACCCATAGATGACGAAGCATTGCCCGAAGTGGAATGAAATTCAACGAATACAAGAACCTGCACAACGAGAACCCATACGACGTCTGCAAGACAGGTCGCCGATGCCTGCCTGCGGCACCGAAACGCGTGCTCAGCCGTCAAGCTTCATGTCGAGCACGGTCTGGGTCTGCCGCGCGCGGAAGGCATCAAGCGCACGGGCGAGCGCTGCATCTTCGCCCGCCAGCAAAGCAATCGCAAACAGCGCCGCATTGGCCGCGCCCGCTTCGCCGATGGCGAAAGTGGCGACCGGAACGCCTTTCGGCATCTGTACGATGGACAGCAGCGAATCCATGCCGTTGAGTGCTTTCGATTGCACCGGCACACCCAGCACGGGCACAGTGGTCTTCGCCGCCAGCATGCCCGGCAGATGCGCGGCGCCGCCGGCCCCGGCGATGATGGCGCGCAGGCCGCGCGCACGCGCCTGCTCGGCGTAGGTGAACAGCAGGTCTGGCGTGCGGTGCGCCGACACGACACGCGCCTCGAACGGCACGCCGAACTGCTCGAGCAGCGCTGTTGCGGCGCGCAGTGTGTCCCAGTCGGAATTCGACCCCATCACCACGCCAACCCGGGGCGCTCGCGCCGCTTCAGAAGCACTCATCGTCAAGGTCCTCCGGCAGCCCATGCCGCCCGGAAAAAGGTGCGAACTTTACACCTGTAGAGCAATAAATGAAAAAGCGAAGGGGCACCGGTTCCCCGATGCCCCTTCGCCCGTGTCAGGCTGCTGCAGCGATCAGTCCGGGCGACGTGCCCGGTCTGTGCGGCCACCGCCTGCGCCACCACGATAACCACCTTCGCGGCGCGGCGCGCCACCCGGCTTGGCACCCCAGCCGCCCGGACGTGCCGAGCTGCCCGGACGAGCACTGCGCGGTGCCGTGCTGCGCGGTTGTACGCGCGGCTCCAGGCCTGGAATGGTGTGCACCGGGATCACGTGGCGGATGAAGCGTTCAATCGTCTTGACACGGCGCACATCGTCGCCGGACGCCAAACTGACCGCGATGCCGCTGCGGCCGGCACGGCCCGTACGGCCGATACGGTGCACATAATCTTCCGCCGACTTCGGCAGATCGAAATTGATCACGTGGCTGATGCCTGCCACATCGATGCCGCGCGCAGCGACATCGGTCGCCACCAGCACGCGCAGCGCACCGCGACGCAGATGACCCAGCGTGCGGTTGCGTTCGCCCTGATGCATGTCGCCATGCAATGCAGCGGCGAGGAAACCGTTTTCGCCAAGCGTCTCTGCGATCTGGTCCGCATCGCGCTTGGTCGCCGTAAACACGATGGCCTGTTCGACGTCTTCACCGCGCAGCAGGTGGTCGAGCAGACGCTGCTTGTGGCCCATGCCGTCGGCGAACAACAGACGCTGTTCGATTTTTTCGTGCTGTGCGGCGGTGGCGACGATTTCGATACGCTGTGCATCGCGCGTCAGGCGCTCGGCCAGACGGCAGACACGCGGTTCGAAGGTGGCCGAGAACAGCAATGTCTGACGATTCTGCGGCAGGCGCTCGACAATGGCTTCGATATCTTCGATGAAACCCATGTCGAGCATGCGGTCGGCTTCGTCGAGCACCAGCATTTCGAGGCGGCCGAAATCAATGCGGCCGCTGTCCATCTGGTCGATCAGGCGACCGGGCGTGGCGACCAGCACTTCGTACGGCTGGGCCAGCAGCTTGTTCTGCATGACATAGGATGTACCGCCGACCACGCTGACCGCCTTGGCGTAGCGCATGCCCTTGCCGTACTTGCGGCAGGCTTCGGTCACCTGGATCGCCAGTTCGCGGGTCGGTGTCAGCACCAGCACACGGGGGCCGCGCGCCTTGACCGGCGATTCCTGCATCAGGCGGTTCAGAGCCGGCCACATAAATGCAGCGGTCTTGCCCGAGCCGGTTTGTGACGACACCATCAGGTCACGGCCGGCCAGCGCAGCAGGCACTGCCTTCTGCTGAACGTCCGTGGGATTGGGATAGCCGGCCTCGACGATTGCGCCAAGAAGGTTTTCGTTAAGACCGAGTTCTGAGAATTCCATGAGTTTTTTCCACACGATGGCCACCTGCCGTGCTGCGTGAGGCAGAACGGAAGGAGCGGGTTGGTCGGGCGAAATCCCGACGATCTATCGGCACTAACCGATCAACCACGCATGACCAAACAGGCGGGAGAAAAAGACAGGCCAGGGACGATAACTTGCTGTGCACACACCGGAATGACCCGGAAGCCGATCGGAAATCGGCCGCTCTGCACTGAGGGAAGGACTTTACAGACGCTCGCGTATGTTTGCAAGTGCTTTTTCGCATTGCAACATTTTACGAGCCACGCGCCAGCCTGAACGAGCGTTTTGCTGCATCCAACCAGTCCGGTTCCGGGTAGCCGACAGACAGACCGTGCGTTAGCCCGATCGGCGAGCTTGCTGACATACTTCGGCGGGTTCGCTCTTTACTCCGGATAACTTGATGAGCTCACTGACGGACGACTTTGACTTCGAAGCCGCCCTCGCTGCATGCGTGAGGGGGGAACGCAGCGCCCTCCATCGCATATATCAGCTTGAAGGTGGCCGCCTGCTTGGCGTCGCACTCCGCATCGTACGCCGGCGCGACATTGCGGAAGATGTCCTGCACGACGCTTTCGTTCGCATCTGGGACAAGGCTGCGAGCTTTGACCCCAGCCGCGGTTCGGCGCGTGGCTGGATCTACAGCATCGTTCGCCACGGCGCGTTGAACCATATCCGCGACCACGCACGGGAGGTGTCGGTTGATGCCACGCCGGAGACCGAATTCGCAGTTGAGGCAGGCTCCAGCGCTGCCGACCCTTACGAACAGGTGTTGCTGTCGTCCGAATCGGGGCAACTGTACGACTGTCTGGAAAAACTGGATGTTGCGAAGCGTTCAAGCATCCTGCTGGCCTATCTGGAAGGTTGCACGCACACGGAAATTGCGAGCCGAATGAACACACCGCTGGGAACGGTCAAGGCCTGGATACGTCGCGGCCTGCAGGCACTGAGGGAGTGTCTGGCATGAATGAGTCCATGGACAACAATGAACTCGCCGGCCTCTATGTGCTCGGTCTGCTCGACGATGACGAGCACGCGCAGGTCAACCGGCAGGTGGCGGCCGACCCGGTTCTCGCCGCCGAAGTGAGCTATTGGCAGGAGCGCCTGCTACCGCTCGCTGCGATGATTGAACCTGAGGCACTGCCCCCGGCGCTGTGGTCGCGCATCGAGCGCAGCATTGCACCGGTTGCACGCCACGTGCCACCCGTCGAGCCTTCAGCATGGAGCCGTCTGTGGGACAACCTGGCGTTCTGGCGCTCCCTTGCGGCTACCGGATTTGCCGCCGCAACGATATTGGCGGTTGCCGGCCTGGCCGGTGCGCCGCGCGATGACACACCGCGCTACATGGTCGTTCTGGTGGCGCCAGACGACAAGGCACCTGGCTGGGTGATCCAGGCGAGCACCGAACAGTCCCTCAAACTGATCCCGCTGGGCAGCAGCGAAGTGCCGCCTGCCAAGGCTTTCCAGTTCTGGACCAAGGCAGACAAGTGGAAGGGCCCGGTTTCGCTCGGGCTGGTTCAGCCCGGCCGCACGCTGGATGTCAGACTGGACAAGCTGCCACCGCTGGAAAACAACCAGCTGTTCGAAATTACGCTGGAGCCGGAGAAGGGGTCGCCGATCGATCGGCCGACCGGCCCCATCCTTTTCATCGGCCGGGCCGTCAAAGTCATGTAAAGACCTTCGGGCAAAAAAAAGGGAGGCCAGAAAATTCGGCCTCCCTGTTCATTGCGTTCAATCAATGGCCTTTGGCGTGAACCTCGCGGGCCCGTTCAACCAGCGCATCCAGCCCGAACTTCTTCAGTTTCAGATAGAGCGTGCTCTTGGCGATACCGAGCGAACGTGCTGCCAGCGCCATGTTTCCATGACTGCCGTCGATCGCGCTAAGGATGGCTTCGCGCTCGGCTTCTTCGAGGCGCCGGCTGTCGCGCACTTCACCAATGCCGAACATTTGCTGCTCCCCGCCGTGCATCGGCGTGTCGAACGGACGAATGCCGCGAACCTGCGGATCATCGGTGTGGATGATCGCGCGCGGACGTTCGCCGGTCAGCAGCATCGATTCAAGCACGTTGCGCAATTCGCGCACATTTCCAGGCCACGAGTAGGACGACAGGTCACCGAGGTCTGCCGCACTCAGTTGCGGTGCCGGCAAACCATGGTGCAGCGCGAGTTTTTCGAGCAGCGCACGAGACAGCACCGGAATGTCGCTAAGACGGTCACGCAGCGGCGGGATGCGGATGCTGGTCACGGCGACGCGGTAGTACAGATCCATGCGGAATCGACCGTCAGTCACCTCCTTGCGCAGGTCGCGGTTGGTTGCGGTGATGAGCCGGAACTTGACCTTGCGCGGTGCATTCTCGCCGAGCCGGTAGATTTCGCCCTCTTCGAGCACGCGCAACAGATGCGGCTGCATATCGAGCGGCATTTCGCCCAATTCGTCAAGAAACAGCGTGCCGCCGTTGGCTGCTTCGATCTTGCCCATCATGCCGCCGCGACGTGCGCCGGTGAAAGAGCCTTCCGCGTAGCCGAACAGTTCCGTCGCCAGCAACTCGCGTGACAGGCCGCCGCAATTGACGACAACGAAAGGCGCCGACTTCGCGCTGCCGCAATCGTGAATACCTTTGGCAAAGACTTCCTTGCCGACACCGGTTTCGCCAAGCAGCAGCACCGGAACATTCGATTTGGACAGCTGACGTGCGCGCTCCACCGATTCGACCAGCGCCGGATCCTTGCCCACGACGCAGTCAAGTTTGCTCGGCTCCTGTGCTGCGCTCTCTGCAACCAGGGGCGCGACGCTGCTGTGAGCCGCGCGAGGACGGAAGATCGGAATCGTCAGCAAGGTTCCGATGCGCTGGCCGTTGTCGAATACGGGTTCCAGCCATTCGGGTGCAATCCAGCCCTGCAAGCCGGCAGGCAGTCCGTCGTCGGTGGCATGGCCGAGCGAGATAGACGCAATATCGAGCCTGCGCGAGCCGATACGGCCAACCGCGAGTTGATTGAGCGCCTCTTCTGCCCGCTCGTTGGTCTTGACCGGATTGCCGCGGCGATCGAACACCACGACGCCGTCGCCACCGGAATGCGTCAGTCGGTGCATGCAGCGCTCAAGCAGACGGAAACGGATACCCATTTCGTGCTTGGCCAGGCGGCCCTCGATCTTGCTGGCGGTCGCCACCACCAGCGCGAGGCTGTGACGGTTATAGGTCTGGTGCAGTCCGGACACGTCGATGGCACCAAGTACTGAACTGTCGTAGGGATCAAGGATGACGGTCGACGAACAGGTCCAGCGCTTGATACCGGCGCAGTAATGCTCGGCCGAATGGATCTGCACCGGATGGCGAACGGCGATTGCCGTGCCGATTGCGTTCGTGCCACAGGCGGTTTCGCTCCAGCTTGCGCCGGGCGTCATGTTCATGCTTTCGCCCTCTTCGCGCGTTGCATGGTCGCCTTCGAGGCTGAGGATGGTACCGCTGTGATCAGTGAGCACCATGATGGTGCCGGTTTCAGCGAGGAAGTCGCGCGCCATCGCCATCACAGGCGTGCTGGCGCTGAGCAGATCGCCGTGTTTTTGCTGCAGGGAATAGAGCGAGTTCTCGCTCAGGGGAGGCGGGGCCTGGTACTTGCCTGGATCAACATGCGCGTTAAGACAACGGCGCCAGGAATCGTCGATCAGTCGGCGCAGAGCATCGGAACTGCACTCTTCACCGTTGAGCACTCGCTCCCAGTGTTTCATGACGTCCCGGTCACGCTCGGGGCGGGAAAACATCTGGCTTTGATCGTCGTCCCTTACATCCATGGCCACCTCCTTTTTTTACACGGAGGCAGACGGATACCCTTACGCCACAACATTGCGTTGCGAAGCACAGGGTCCGGCTCCTCCAGGACCGGCGTAGCGATGTACTTCGAGGTACACCGTCTCGCAGGCTGAATTTAAATCTTCTGCGCCGACGAAAAACGATTCGCCGGAAGTACTGAAGCGATAAATGCAGGCCCTCACGGGCCATAAATCGCTGGTCTATCCGAAACTTACGTAAAGCTTACTCCTGCCACAACTCAAGCGCCACTGCCGTGGCTTCACCGCCACCAATACACAAGCTTGCCACACCGCGACGGCCGCCTGCACGGCGCAGTGCACCAAGAAGCGTAACGATCAGGCGCGCACCCGTTGCGCCGATCGGGTGGCCCATGGCACAGGCGCCACCATGGGGGTTCACCTGATCCGCGTCCAGACCGAGGTCACGAATTGCAGCGAGGGTCACCACTGCAAATGCCTCGTTGATTTCAAAAAGATCGACATCGGCCATCCTCCAGCCGCTGCGTTCGACCGCACTGCGGATCGAAAACGCAGGGGCCATCGGGAAACGCCGCGGTTCGCCCGCGTAGGACGCATGGGCAACGATACGGGCAAGCGGCGTCAAGCCCAGGGCCGACGCACGCGAGGCGCGCATCATCAAAACGACCGCAGCTCCATCCGAGATCGAACTCGAATTTGCGGCGGTGACGGTTCCATCCGCTCTGAACGCGGGCTTGAGGGCAGGAATCTTTTCAGGTTTGGCCGACTGCGGCTGTTCATCGCGCGCAATGACCGTGGCAGGAGCGCCGCGTCCCTTGCCGGCAACCGTTACCGGCGCGATTTCCCAGTCAAAGGCGCCGGAAGCCGCGGCGTCACGCGAGCGCGTCAGTGAGCGCAACGCCCACGCATCCTGATCCTCGCGCGAAAAACCGTACTCGTCGGCGCATTGCTCGGCGAACACGCCCATCAACGAACCACGGTCGTTGTATGCATCTTCCAGACCGTCGAAAAACATGTGGTCAATGACCCGATCGTGGCCAAGCCGATAGCCCCCGCGCGCTCGCGCAAGGAGGTAAGGCGCATTGCTCATCGACTCCATGCCCCCCGCCGCAACGATGCCTGCGGAACCTGCGACAATTGAATCATGCGCCAGCATGACCGCCTTCATTCCCGACCCGCACACCTTGCTGACGGTCGTGCAAGCACTGGAATAAGGCAGGCCGGCACCAAGGGCCGCCTGCCGGGCGGGTGCCTGTCCAAGTCCCGCGGGCAGTACGCAGCCCATGTAGACCTCTTCGATGTCTGACGCCTGGATTCCCGCTTGCTGCACCGCAGCCGCAAGCGCAATCGAACCGAGTTGCGGGGCGGCGAGCGACGACAACTCACCCAGAAAGCCACCGAGTGGCGTACGCCGGGAGGCGACGATGACTACAGGATCCTGGGCTGAATTCAATTCACGCTCCTGAAGGGTTGCACGCGACGAAGCGGAGGGATGACGCTACGCAGGATGCGGCTTCTCTCAACACACTCACACTCGGTCGCAACTGCGCCCCAGAAACATCGGGCACAGATCACATTTCACACACGTTGAACACAGCGTCGTTGGACATTTGCAATGTGTTCGATATTAGGACGCACCAAATTCGGACAGTCAAGCCCAAGCGTTGCGCAGGCTGAGCACTTCGTCAATGGACCGCGGATCTTCCATGCATGAAAGGTCACCGACAGGTCGCCCGATGTAGGCATTTCGAAGCACCCGGCGCAACACCTTGCCATTGCGCATTTTCGGAATCTGCCCGAGGACATGAATACGTGCCGGTCGCAAAGGCTTGCCAAGCAAACGTGCCACGTGATCGGACAATTCGGACTCCCATACGCTCCAGCCGGTATCGGAATCGGTACGCGCGTCATGCAGGCGGACGAAACACACCACGGCTTCCCCCTTCACCGCATCGGGAACGCCTACCGCAACCGCTTCCGCGACGAGCGGGTGCGACACGAGCGCCGATTCGAATTCGATCGGACCGAGTCGCTTGCCTGCCACGCGGATCGTGTCATCGCTGCGGCCATGCACGAACCAGTAGCCGTCGCTGTCCATGCTGGCCCAGTCGCCATGCAGCCAGGCATCCGGAAGGCGCGACCAGTACGTTTCCTCGTAACGTGCATAGTCTTTCCAGAAACCGCGCGCCATACCGGGCCACGGCTGTCGCACGACCAGTTCGCCGACTGTCCCGCGCACCGGCCGGCCTGCGGCATCGACGATGTCAGCTGCCATACCCGGTATCGGGCCGTTGAAACCGCATGCCACCTGGGGCAGCCCGGGGAAGCACGTCAGTATTCCGCCCCCCACCTCTGTACCGCCCGAGTAGTTGATGATGGGCCGCCTGCGCTTGCCGACGGTCTCGAACAACCACAGCCAGGGCGTCTCGTTCCATGCCTCGCCTGTCGACCCGAACACCTTGAGCGTATCAAGCATGCCGGGCGGAGGTACGGCGTCGTGACTGCCCATAAGGCTGCGCACAAGGCTGGGTGAAAAGCCCAGATGCGTCACGCCGTGGGATTTGACCACACGCCACAGGCGACCCGGATCCGGATAGTCGGGCGGCGCTTCGCACAACACGATTGTGCTGCCCAGCATCAGCCCGCCGAACACCATCCAGGGGCCCATCAGCCAGCCCATGTCAGTCACCCACATCAGCGTATCGTCGGCCTTCAAGTCAAATGCCATCGCGAGATCCTGCGCCGCCTTGACAGGAAATCCGGCGTGGGTATGGATGACTGCCCTGGGGCGTCCGGCAGTGCCCGATGTGTAGATCAGCATCAAGGTCTGATCGGGTGGGAAGCTCTGCGCACCGGCACCGTGCGACGGAAGGGACTTCAATGCTTCGTAGCCCAGCACGCCAAAGCTGGATTCCTCATGATCCTGCCAATACGAGCTGCCCGACGGCTTTTGGTCCACCACGACTACATGGCGGATGGACGGACATTGAGATGACGCGCTCAGCGCAACGGGGAGCATGCGTATCGGCTGACCCCGGCGGTCATGGCTGTTGGCACAGATCAGCACCGTAGCGCCCGAATCCGCCAGACATTTGACCATGGCATCGGACGAAAGGCCCGAAAAGAGCGGTACTGAAACGACCCCTATGCTTGCCGCAGCAAGCATGACCACTGCAGCTTCGGGAATCATCGGAAGGTAGATTGCAAGCCGGTCGCCTGCTCGCATGTCGATGGCTTGCAGCCCTGACGCAACACGGGCCACTTCATCGGCAAGATCACCGTAGCTCAGACTGCGGAACTCTCCCGCATCGCCTTCCCACCGGATCGCGGCCTTTTCCCTTTTTCGCCTGGCATGCTTGCCTACGAGATTATCGAACAGATCAAGCTGGCCGCCGACGAACCAGTCGGGCCACATGATTCCACCCGAAAGATCGAGCGTCTGCCGATACGGGACCTGCCACTCCAGTCCGATGTCCTGCAACACCCGATCCCAGAACGTGGCGGGATCACGTTCTGCATCTTCCTGCAGTTGATCCAGCGTTCCATATCCATGACGTTCGATGAACAGGGCAAGCCGGGTGCCCTTCCATTCGTAATCAGAGGGCGTGAATACCTTCATTGTTGAACCTTGTGACCATGCAATCACGCAAACGAGGGTTCCTGCTCACTTCCCTATATCCGCCGGACATGAGAAAAAAGCCCGACCCCGCTGAAGGCGGGGACGGGCGAACATGCCGGGAGGAGGTACCAGCAATACTTGCAAAAGGGCTTACTTGCCGGTTGCGACTTCTTCCAGCACGTTGAGCGACACGTCGGTTTCCTTGACGCCAGCCGGATTGGACTTCATGTTCGACGACCAGTTGGTGGCGTGGCCACGCTTGACGTCGATGATGTGTCCGATCACGGGCATGACCGCCTTGTAGCCGTCGTCGCCGGTGTCAGGCCGGTTCTGGAAAATGAACATCTTCCAGAATTCGCCCTTGCGGTCGAGCGCAAAGCCGAGGTACGGGCGCGGGAATTCCACTTCCATGTACACGGTCTTCTTGCTGTACGGATGCTCGTCAGGGCACACGCCTTCGACCACATACACTTCACGCGGCTCCCAGCCGATGTCCGGCGCCGGGTTGAAGTGCGGCGGAATGTCGATGCCGATGCGCGGGAAGCGCTTGGCCGGATCGGAGAAGGGCTGCTTCACGTCAACGCTGATTTCCGGGCTGTGCGCGATGGCCAGCACCCAA
Organism: Methyloversatilis sp. XJ19-13; assembly: GCF_024580155.1. Taxonomy (NCBI): domain Bacteria; kingdom Pseudomonadati; phylum Pseudomonadota; class Betaproteobacteria; order Nitrosomonadales; family Sterolibacteriaceae; genus Methyloversatilis; species Methyloversatilis sp. XJ19-13. The sequence goes on from NZ_JANINH010000015.1 coordinate 15,269, forward strand.
CGCTTTTCCAGCAGCTTGTTCGACTTGTACTTCGTCGGGGCGGCATCCCAGATGTCCCAGTCGTCATACAGCTGGTCGGTGCCGCCGATCGGGTCCATCCACGCGCCGCCCGACAGGCGACGCACGCGACGCACCGACTTCAGGTAGGCGTAGGAGTCATCCGGCACCTTCGAGTCAGCCTGGTTGTAACGCACCGAGAACAGGCCCAGACCGCGGATGTCCTGCGGGTAGGTCGCCACGAAGTAGGTCTTCTGCGAAACGTCGCCCTTGCCCACGGTGATCGGGCCGCCGTCAAGGCGCCCTTCCATGTAGTAACGGCGCGACTGGAAGGCCTGCACCCGCTCGTAACCCTTCTTCGCATCGAGGAAGGCCCAGGCGATGTCGCGCAGGTCCATCGTGGCGCCATAGGTGGCGGCACGCAGGTTCCAGATCACCTTGTCGCCAGCGTGCGGGTCGTCCATCTTGATGGTTTCGGCCGGGAACAGCATGCCTGCCTGCCAGCCCGATACCGTGCGGTCAGCCGGGTTGAACTTCACCGTGTTGATGTTCTTCTTCGACCACTCCACGTACTTCGGATCCATCTCGATCTTCTTCGAGTGCGCGAGCTTGATGGTCGTGTTGTAGTTCTTGATCATCCATTCGAGCTTTTCCGGAACCATGCTGGCGATGGTCTTGTTCTCGAAGGTGTCGTTCTTGATGCTGTCGTAGTTTTCCTTGTTGATCACGAAGCCCGCTTCGAGCTCCTTCGCGAAGGCCTGACCGGCACCGGCAGCCAGCATCAGCGCGATTGCGCCAGCGACACCTGTGCGTGCAAGGGTGCTACGACGGGATTGGGTACTCATCTTCATCATGTCTTCTTTCCTTTGATCAGAACTGACGGGTCACACGAAGCACGAGCTGGCTGGCGCGGCTGAAGTAGCCGAACAGCTGCGACTCGCCACCGCTGAACTGCAGACGATTGCTCTTGCCACCATCCCAGAAAATGTCCGCTTCGGCCTTGGCCACCCACTTGTCGTCGAACACGACCGACACGCTCGGAATGGCGAAGCCGCCGCCATTCGTCAGATCGAAACCGACGGCGAGGCCGGGGTTGATCGTGTCGTTCTTGTAGTTCAGACCGGTGAACATGGTCAGGATGGTGTTGTGCTGATTGGCCGGTGTTCCGTACGCAAACAGGCGAACGATCTGCTCATCGCCGTCGTAGTTCAGGATTTGCGTATTGAACAGCTGGATCGACGAGAACGACGGGCGCGACGTACCGAGCAGGTCCTGGAAGTTCAGGTCCTTGTCGGCGCGCAACATGACGCGCAGGGTGTCCTTCTTCACGATCTCGCACAGACCGAGACCTGCGGTACACAAACCACCGCCCCGCGTGATGTAGTTGCCTTCGTTGAAACCACCCACACCTGCGTTGAACGGCTGGTCCTTCGTGAAGGCCATTTCGGCGCTGAGCACCGCATCAAGCGATTCACTGTAGCCGCTGACCGTCACACCGAGCACATCGATTTTTGGATGAATACGCTGAAACAATAGTTCGTTATTCGTAACACCCTGATGCGCAACTCCGCCCAATCCCCCCGGCGCAATCCCAGCGCTCGCAACCGGATCGGCAGCGAAGGTCGTGAGGTAAGCGATGGAGTAGTTCAGGCCATAGGCTTCGCCCTGCCAGCGGATACCGCCGGTCACGTCATCCTGGTCGCCGTCCTTGTGGTCACAGTTCTTGCTCGTGCCCGAACTCAGGTCGAAACCGCGATACGGCTGGAAAAACCAGCGACCGCCATTGATGTCATACGTGTTGCCGATGTCTTCGCAACGATCCCAGCCCGGACGGATGTAGGCTGCGAGCAGACCATTCGCTTCCGGAATCCGGATCTTGGTCGACAACAGGATCAACGGCTTGCGCCACTCCTCGTTCTCGCCCTCGAAGAACAGGCGCCAGCTGAAGTCGTAGCCGTGCACCAGATCCATCGCCTGGAAGAAGTCGGATTCGCCCCACACCAGTTGCTGCTTACCGAACTTGACCGTCACGCGTTCGCCGATCGGCACTTCTGCCCAGAATTCGCGAATATCGGCGTTGTTGTAATTTTCGGTGATGCTCTTACCACCGGGCGACGCAACATTGAAATTGTTAGCCACCGAGTCCCGAAGTTCTTCCAGATCCGACAGGTAGTTCGTCTTGTACTCACGATCCAGACGACCGATGGCCTTCCACTTCACGGGACCGGTTTTAACGTCCAGGTCAAGCAGCAGCGAACCGCGCAACATCGAAAGCTTGCCGAAGCTGTCCTTGCCAACCCGGCTCAGCTCGGGTTGATCTTCCAGGTTCATCGACGCCCAGGCGCGTACATAGCCGCTCAGTGCCCAGGTGAAGTCGTCGCGGCCCATCCATGTTCCCTCGAGGCCAGCGGCATTCGCGACGGGCATGCCCATCCCGGCCAGCACAGCTGCAACAGCCAGACCCGGTCCGGTCTGCCTGAAGATTTTGCTTCTTCTCATGTCTCCATTCCCTCCGTTTTGGCACTACCCATGAGCCATCTGCTCACGCCCGGCATCGTGTGACGCCGGGCGAGGCAAGCGACCCTCACACAACTACTGCAGATCCCTCGGCGCGCTCGATCGGGCGCTCTTTGCTCCCCACAACGAACGTGGGGCGGAACACATATACGATTGCCGGCATGATGAACAACGCGCTGAAGGCCGAAATGAAGAGCCACAGGGCGATCAGCAAGCCCATGTCAGCCTGGAGCCTGAGCGACGAGAAGCTCCACAGGCCCACGCTGGTAATCAGCGTCAGCGCCGTCAGCAACACGCCACGTCCCTGGCTGGTCAGACAGTTCAGGATGGCCTTCTCGACGTTGTCATGCAGGTGCAGTTCTTCGCGGATGCCATCGACGATGTAGAAGGTGTAATCCACCCCCAGACCGATACCCAGTGCCACGACAGGCAAGGTATTGATGTTCATCCCGATTTCGTTGTATGCCATGTAGCTGAACGTGATCGTGTTCGACAGCATCACCGGAATCATGAAAAACACGCCGGCGACCATCGAGTGGAAGGTCACGGTGCAACACACGACCAGCACAAGGAGCGCCAGCGCGATGGCTTCGATCTGGCCTGCGAGAATCACTTCATTCACCGCAGCCAACACGCCGACCAACCCCCCTGCAAGCAGGTACTCAGCGTTTTCGATCGGGTTCTGCTTCACGTAATCCTGCACACGTGCCACGGCGGTACGGATCGTTTCGCCCTGGTGATCGCGGAAGAACAGCGTCACAGCCCCGTTCAGCGCATCGCTGTCGGCGTAGCGATCCATGTCGCCCGGGTCGGAGCCCGACACGAACATATAGGTCAGCTCACCGTTCTCGCCTGCATCGTTGCCAAGCTCGCCGTACATCGGGTTGCCTTCACGCAGCACGCGACGCACCTGCGGCAGGATGTCAGCCAGCGAAATGCTGCCGCCGACTTCAGGCTGGGCTTCCATGTAGCGCTGGAAGTTGGCCATGCTCTGCAGCACTTCCGGCTCGCGCAACGAACCCTTTTCCTTGCCAGCGACCACGACGAACATGCGGTCCGAGCCCTGGAACTGGCGGTTGATGTCCGCTGCATCGGTGTTGTATTGCGAATCCGGCCAGAGGATCGGAGAACCCGGATTCGCGTCACCCACCTTCAGGTTGAACGAATACCAGAAGGACACCGCAAACACCGCCAGCGCCACCCCCAGCACAACGAAACGTGCCTTCGTGACCACGATGCTGGACGCGAGGTTGAGGATGACCATCAATACCGGACGGATATTGATCGGATGCACGAAACGGTGACTGTATGAACCGTCGGCGTTCTTGCGCGGGTTGAACCACGACAGCAACACCGGCGTCATGATCAGCGCGCCGATGAAAATCGCGAAGATCCAGACGGTACCGATGTAGGAAATCTTCTCCAGCATCGGAATCGGGGTCAGCGCAACCACCAGCACGCAACCGGCGTCAGCGACGATTGCAAGCAGACTGGGCTTGAACAGGTGCTTGGCACTCGCCACCGCTGCGTCGGACGCCTTGGCAGTTCCGTGAGCAATTTCATCGTCGAAGCGCGAAATGAGCTGCACCGAATTCGAGATCGCCTGCGCCGTGATCAGGAAGGCCACCACGATGACCAGCGGATCGAGGTGGAATCCCATCAGCTTTGCAGCACCGAGCGCCCAGCAGGCGCTGATGATGGCTGCGATCAGCGGAATGATCGTGCCATGGACGGTACGCGTGATCAGCAGCAGGATCAGGACGAGCGACGCGATGGCGGCGAAGAAGATCTGGATCGTTTCGTCGAGGTAGAAATTGACCCAGCCATACAGCACCGGCTCACCGACGACGCGAACCAGCACGCCGTCGCCCTCGGCTTCCTTGACCAGACCCATGATCTGATCGAAGGCCTTGCTGTAGTTGATTTCCGTATCGAGGAAGTCAGCCGTGATCAGCGTAGCCTTCAGGTCGATCGACACGTACGGGCCATAGATCAGCGGGTTATTCAACACCGCCTCGCGCAGGATTGCCATCTCCTTGTCATCCGCAGGCAGTCGCGGCCACATGATCGGGCGCGATTCAACGCCCTCTGTGGATGCCCGGACTTCCTTTGTCTTCTTTGAGGCGATGGAAACGATCTGGTAGGTATCGACCGCATCGACCTGTTGCAGGCCGACCGTCAGCTTCTGGACCTTTTCAAGCACTTCCTTCTTGAAAATATCGCCGTCCTTGACTTCGACCATGATGCTGACCATGTTCGAGCCGCCGAAGGTTGACTTGAATTTCTGGTTCACCTCGACGTAGGGATGGTTTTTCGGAAGCAGGTCGCTGAATACGGTCTTCACCTCGACGTACGAGGCAAGATAGGCCATCACGACCGTTGCAATCAGGACCGCGAGTACAACCGGTATGCGATTTTTGATCAGCAATGCGAACGCATGTTCGACCTTGCTGAAAGTAGTATTTTTCACGCGATTCTCCTTGCCTGCTATCGACCGACGACGGTGATCTTCCCGTCTTCGAGAATTCCGAGATTTGCACCGGCGACGAAGTACTTCGAGCCGGCCCGGACGATCTGGGTGCGCCACGCAACATCACCTTCAGCAAGGCGCCCGGCAGTCCACTCGGTGGCCTCCGCGTTCGAGGTGACCTTCACGCCCTTGTCGCCGACTGCAATCCAGTTGTTTTCATCCCAGATGACATCAAGCAGATGCTCGCGCGTCAGACCCGGCACCACGCGCCAGGTCACACCGGCGTCGTCGGTCACCAGCAGCGTCCCGGTCAAGCCAACGGCGACGCCGTGCGTCGCATCGCGGAAGGTGACCGCCATCAGACTGGACTGATTCTCGGTCTCGACTGGCGTCCACGTTTCGCCACCGTCCTCGGTACGCATGATCGAGCCGACTTCACCCACCGCCCAGCCGGACTGGCCGACGAAGTAGATGGCGTTCAGCGCACGGTCATCTTCCGGAAGCAGCCGCGTCCAGTTGGCACCCTTGTCGGTGGATTTGTAGAGCCCGGAAAACTCGCCAACGGCCCACGCCGTGTCGCCGAATACGCGGACACGGAACAGCTTGTTGGGATTTTCGGACTTGGGAGTATTTGCAAGCTTCCAGCTCGCACCGCCATCGGTGGTGTGCAGGATCGTACCTTCGTTGCCCGCTGCGACCGCGGTCTGTGCATCCCAGGCTGCGATGCCCTGAAGATTTACAAGCGTGGGAGTGGGCTGTCGGAGCCAGGTCTTTCCGCCATCGTCGGAACGGACGATCTTGCCGGCCGTACCCGCTGCCCAGGCAATCTGCTCGGTGGGGGTGATGATGCTGAAGAAGTTGTCGCGCCGTTCGATCGGCTTCGGTTCAACCTTGGTGATGACTGCTTCTGCCTTGACGAAGAAGCCGGCGTAAAGCAAACCGCCAATAATGATGATCGGGAGTAATTGAGTAATGATGCTCAGTATCTTCTGAACACCACCGCCAGAGTCTCTTGCCTGTTGCATCTTCAGTCTCCTTCACGCGTCATTTCGTGCTCTGCGCGCGACGCTTTTCATGACCTGCTTTCGATGTTCGGCACGACCGTTCCCTACGGCGGTGTAGAGCACTTCGGCTCTGCCGGCATCAAGTACAGGGTGTTTGGAGGAACGCAGCCGGCTGTAGCCGGCTGCGAACTGGCCCCTGACCTCCTCCGGTCAGGGGCCACGCGTGCCTTGTTTAGGCAGCGCGTTCGGGTACGGGCAAGCCCACCCACTCCTTGTAGAACGTTTCGATGTCCGGCTCGAAGTCATGGATCACCGGGTACCACGGGGTCGGAGCTTCGACGTCGTGCATCGTGCCGCAGCTCGGGCAGTAGTACTCACGGTAAACCTGCCACTTCGTGTCCGGAGCCATCAGCGTCGGATACACCTCGGCCATGGCTTCTTCCGTGTCACGCACGTAGATGTTGGCGAACATCTTCCAGTTTTCCTTGTAGCCGCAGAACTCGTGGCCACAATCGCACTTTACGATCCACTGCTTGTTCTTGGCCGACTGCACGATGTACAGATGCGGGCCCAGCGGAAGGACGATGCGATCCGGAAACGTCACCTTTGCCTGCAGTGCTTCCACGTACATGCCGAAGCGTGCCTTGTCCTTCGGCATCGACAGCATGCGGAACGTCGTATCCCAGTCGAGGGTGCCCGCGGCCAGGTGTGCTACTTGCTCTTTGTTGTAAGTCGACATTTGCTACTCCTAGATTCGCTGAACGTTCAGGCCGGAAATTATTCTTCGACCTGGACGATGGTACGGACGTCCGGCATCAACGACAGGTCCATACGGAACTTGGACCCGTACGACGGAACGCCCAGCTCGGTTTCCAGCAGTTCCCAGTCAGCCGGCAGGCTCCAGAACGTCTTGAATTCGTTCTTGAACTTTTCCGACAGCGCGAAGCTGGTGGCAAACATGTGCTGAACCGGCGTGGAAGCGTGCTTGCTGATGATGCGTGCGCGCTCTTCCTTCATCCACTCACGGGTCGGCACCGAGCGTGCGATACGTTCCTTGCGGAATTCGGCACGGCGGGCAGCGGTCTTTGCAGCATCAACGGTGTAGACACCCTTGGCGTTCTGCGTGACAACGGCAGCGTAGACCTTGGCGGCGAATTCCGGCAGCAGGAACAGCTCGTTCAGGTCCTTCTCGATCGACTTGACGTCACGATCCAGCGGATCGCCGAAGCCCGGGCCACCACGCAGGTAGTTCAGGTACAGATCGTGGTTGGCGTAGCAGTCTTCCGTCGTCATGCACTGCTTGTCGCGCTTCACGAGCGACGTTGCATCGATGCTCTGCTCGTAGGTGTTCAGGCCCGGATCCAGATCGGCGCCCAGCGGGATCGCTTCGCCGTTGGCGATGCGACGCTCGAGGCCCGTGTTGTGGGCTTCGAAGCGGTAGCCGGTTGCCGACGGGTAACCACCCATCAGACCCCAGTCGCTGTTCATGTAGCCGTTGCCCATGAAGAACATCGACCAGTCCTGCGAATTCCACACCATGCGCAGGGTTTCGAAACCGCAGCCACCACGGTACTTGCCGTAGCCGCCGGAGTTGGCCTTGACGTTGCGACCCAGGTACAGCAGGGGTTCTGCCATTTCCCAGATTTCGATGTCGCCCATGTCGCCTTCCGGATTCCAGATGGCGGCAGCGTGGTTCAGACCGTCCTTGACTGCGCAGGCACCGGTACCGCACGACGAAGCTTCGAAGCTGTTGACCGCGTGGATTTCGCCGTCCTGGTTGATACCGCCACCTTGCAGCCAGTTCGACGTGTTGGCGTTGCCGGCATTGACTTCTTCGAGGTAGCCGCGGCTGAAGTAAGCCTGCGACAGACCGCGCCACAGAGCCGACCAACCCGAAACCAGGAAGTGCCATGCGTAGGCGTGGCCGGTGCGACGGTCATCCGGGTTGCACCATGCGCCCTTCGGCAGGTGGAACTCGGTGGCGTAGTAGGCACCGTCATTGATACGCTGCGTCGGAACGAGCGTCTGGCACATCATCACCCAGATGCCGCTGGTGAAAGCGACCTGGTGGGCGTTGAAGGTATGCCAGCCCCAACGGCTTGCACCTTCGAAGTCGAGGCGCCACTTGCCGTTTTCCTTGATGGTCATCTTGCACGGCGAGTGCATGATCGAATCCAGCTTGGCAAACTTGCTCGACACACCGATGTCTTCGTGTGCGTACGGCACATCGACGAAAGCGACCTTGCGGTAAACGCCCGGGATCGTCATGTCCTTGATACGCATCATCAGGCCGCGACGACCTTCTTCGATGACTTCGTAGGCGAACTTTTCGTACGCTTCGATGCCGTCGGCCGCGATCACTTCTTCAACCAGTTCGCGGATCATGTGGCAACCGGCGATACGGGTCTTTTCGTCGAGGATCCAGTACTTCGGTGTGCGGACCGAACGCTGCGACTCATGCAGCCAGTCACGCAGCGGGGTGTCATTCACACCGGTCTTGCGGCAGGTGATCATGTAGCCGTCGCCGAAGCGCGAGGTCTGGCCGGTCGACATCGAACCCGGCGTCACGGCGCCGGTGTCGATCACGTGCGTCACACCACCCACCCAGCCGATCAGACGACCTTCGTGGAAGATCGGGACGATGGTCGCGATGTCGCACGGGTGGACGTTGCCGATGGCGCAGTCGTTGTTGGTGAACATGTCACCCGGGGCGATACCGGGATTGGCTTCCCAGTTGTTCTCGATCATGTACTTGATCGCGGCGCCCATCGTGCCGACGTGGATGATGATGCCGGTCGAGGTCAGAACGCAGTCGCCGACCGCGTTGTACAGCGTGAAGCACAGTTCGCCTTCCTGCTCGACGATCGGGCTGGCCGCAATCTTCTTGGCGGTTTCACGAGCGTGAACCAGGCCGCCGCGCAGCTTCGAGAACAGCTTCTCGTAGCCGATCGGATCGCTTTCGCGCAATTCGAGGGTTTCGAGGCCGTTGTAGCAGCCGGTTGCATTGGTGCGCTCGATGATGCCGGCGCGGAACTGCGACAGCGTCTGGCCGTTCTTCAGCAGATCGGCAAAACCGGTTTCGGTATTACTCAACATGTTCATAGTTGTTTCTCCTCACTTGACTTCTTTGAGATGGAACAGGCGATGCTTGTCGACCGTGGTCTCGAAACCATTCGGCACGACGAACGTGGTAGCGTCCGATTCGATGATGGCGGGTCCGACGATGTGGTTGCCGGCCTTCAGCAATTCCATCTTGTACAGCTTCGCATCGACCCACTTCTTGTGACGGTAGAACGGGCGCGTTCCGAGGAAAGCTTCGGCCGGCGGCGTCGGGCCACCATCCGGATCTTCCGGCAGCACCGGCTTCTGCGTCACGACGGTACCGCGCATGATCGCGCCGGTAGCCGAGTTGCCCAGTTCCGGCGAACGTGCCGAATTGGCATACACACGACCGTAGGTGGTTTCGAACGCTTCGACGATCTTGTCCCAGTCCGCTGCAGTCGATGCATTGGTGATCGGGGAAATGATTTCGAGGTCGTTCAGCTGGCCCGTGTATTGCATCTTGTAACCCGGGATCAGCAGCACGTCTTCCGGCTTGTAGCCATTGATGACGAACTCTTCGACCACCTTGGCTGCCAGTTCGGCCCAGGCGCTCTGCAGGATTTCGCACGCGGCGATCTTGGCTGCATCGGTGCCATGCTGCGGCACAGCCAGGTCAACCGACTTGTCGTAGCGGTATTCGAAGTCGGCGCAGGCGCAACCGAAGGCCGAGAAGCCGGCAGCCCATGCCGGAACGACGACGTCCTTGAAGCCCACGCCTGCGGTGTAGCCGTAGGTGTGAACCGGGCCGGCGCCGCCGTACGAGAAGCAGGTGAATTCCGTCGGGTTGTAACCGCGGGCGCTGATGTTGGCGCGCAGGTATTCCGACAGCGTCAGGTCAAGCAGTTCGATCACGCCGGCAGCGGCATCTTCGACCGACAGGCCCAGCGGGTCAGCGATCTGTGCCTTGATGTGGTCACGTGCGCGCTGAACGTCGAGCTTGATCAGGCCGCCGAGGAAGTTGTTCGGGTTCAGGTAACCCAGCACAACGTGGCAGTCCGACACCGAAACCGTGTCCAGACCGCTTTCCGGCCAGCAGGTGCCGACACGGTAACCGGCGCTGTCCGGGCCCAGCTTGATCGACTTCGAGTACGGATCGATACGAACGAACGAACCTGCACCGGCACCAACCGAGTCCATCGCCACCAGCGGCAGCGACAGCACGAGACGCGCCATGTCCGGGTCGGACTTGATCGCGAACGAACCCTTGGTGATCAGGGCCACGTCGAACGACGTGCCGCCGATGTCCGAGCACGCGATGTTTTCGTCACCGAGGCACTCGCCGAGCATCTTCGAACCGATCACGCCGCCGATCGGGCCGGACACGATGGTACGGGCCAGCTCCTTGGCCTTCCAGCTGATCGTGCCGCCGTGCGTAGCCATCACGCGCAGGTCGAACTTGGCACCGTGCTTCTTGAAACGGTCGCTCACCAGCTTCAGGGTCGCACGCGACGGTTCTGCGCCGTAGGCTTCCAGAATCGTGGTGTTCATGCGGTGGCTTTCCTTGCGCTGCGGGTAGTAATCCACCGAAGCGAAAACCGGAATGTCGGCACCGAGCTTCTTCAGCTCTTCCTTGCAGGCATCGCGAGCCAGCTTTTCGCTGTCTTCATTCTTGTGCGACTGAAGCAGGCAGATCACGATGGCCTTGGAGCCGGCTTCAACCAGTTCGCGCGTGGCCTGACGGACTTCTTCAACCCGCAGCGGGATGACGATCTTGCCTTGAACGTCGGTACGCTCGGTCACACCACGGGTGCGCGAGATCGGAACCAGCGGCTCGTCGTAACGGTGGGTGTTCAGGTGAATACGGTCTTCGAGGGCGTAGCCGAGGTAGCTCTGCAGTGCGCGACCCATCGAGTGAACCTGCTCGAAACCCTTGTTGCAGATCAGGCCGACATCGAGGCCCTTGCGCTGCAGAACACGGTTCAGCATGGCGGTGCCCGAATACACGCAGGTCACCAGCTCCGGATACACATCGTCAACTTCGCGGCCCCAATGCGCCAATGCATCGACCGAAGAGTTGTAGATCGCCAGGGATTCGTCCCCGGGATTGCTTTGTGCTTTGCCGACCACGAAGCGGCCGTCAGCACGGACAAAAAAGGTGTCAGTCATTGTGCCGCCTGCGTCAATCCCCAGCACCTGAACCGACGAGTTTTCGATCGTCATCTCCACGTCTCCATTTAATTAACCTGCCTGTGTTTGCTTCCGGCCCGCCCGGACGGACCGGCCTTTATTGATCGACCGTCGTGCAATCGAACACTCATGCTCTGCAAGGACAGTGCCAGCGTGCATTCGATCACGCAAAACAAGCACAACCAATTGTTTTTAAACGACGAAAGTTCAAGGTGGATCACAAGCATCCTGAACCGTACGACCGTCCGGACGGATGGAATTCGGACGGCTTGCCCGAAGCGGACCGTCTGTCGGTCGGACAGTCCGTCCGGACGCATGCTGAACGAAAGACTTTCGGCGGCAGCCGGATGCTGCGACGCAACATGTCAAATCGCTTGAAACGGCTTGCCGACGCCATGCGCACGATGCGGGGCGCCCTGGCAAGGCAATGCAGGTCGTCTTAGTCGCGGCAATGCGGGCGACACGAGGGCGACCTCGATGCGCCAGAGAGCGATCGGACGAACGTTCGATTGAAGGATGCTTTGACTGGCAGAAAGGCGTCGGAAGCGCCGCGGGGTCCGCGTTGCGGATCGGCCCTTCACGAGGCGGCAGACAGCTGCCGGACGGAACGACCCGTATGTGTGACGATCAGCGCAAGAGGATGGATTTGACGCGATAGACCTGCTCGGCCGGTTCGAACGGTCGCGGCACGGATACCCCGCGACGACATGCGTCGCGCGCGGATATCCTTTCAATCCAGCGTGCCAGCGCGCGATAGGGCGTCATGTCGATGCCGGACCAGGCATGCATGCGCACGCACGCCCACTGGGCGATGTCGGCGATGCTGAAATCCCCGGCGAGGTATTCGTCTGCCTGCAGTTGCGCATCGAGGCGGGCAAACAGCGCGCGCAGTTCGCTGCGCGAGGCACCGCCATTGCCCGCAGGATCGGGCGTGACGCGTCGTGTCACGACGGAAACGCCGCCGGATAGCGGGTTGGCTAAATCCGTAGCGAGCCATTGCTCGACCCGGGCGCGCCCGGCTTCGTCGCGAGGCATCAGGCGTCCGGTCTTGTCGGCCAGATAGAGGAGGATTGCCCGGGACTCGATCACCGCGTGATCACCGGCTGCGCGATCAACGATGGCCGGCACGCAACCGCACGGGCGGATGCGCAGAAAATCCGGCGCTAGCTGCGGATCGCTGCAAGCGTCGACGGGATGCACGATGTAGGGAAGGCGCAACTCTTCGAGCGCGATCGACACCTTCCATCCTTCGGGTGTCGGTGCGGTGTAAAGATCTATCACCTGCGCGTCCCCTGAATCGTCAGCCGGGTCAGGCCTTGGCGCTTGGACGGGCGCTGACTTCGTCGAACCAGCGCTGCAGATTCCTGCAGTCGGCCGGAATCTTGATGTCGGACCAGAAGGCGAATTCGACGCTGCAGAACAACGTGCAGTCGGCGATCGAGAACATGTCCCCCGCAATGAAGCGGTTGTTGGCAAGTTGCTCGTCGAACTTCCGGAAGAACAGCTCCAGGCGCATGCGGCCGCGATCGACCAGCGCGGGGATCTGCGGCACCGGCACAGCGAAGCCGGGCAGACCGCGGTCGATGAAGGCTTCATGCGTGTTACGGAACACCTCGCCAGCCGCCATCATGCCTTCGTCGAACGCACGGCGCTCCCACATTTCGACAACGCCGCGCTCGTAGGCATTGCGGCCGAACATCGGGGGCGACGGATACAGTTCGTCAATGTAGCGCGCGATGGCGATGGACTCACCCAGCTGGCGACCGTCATCGAGTTCCAGCATCGGCACCATGGCCTGCGGAAACCTGGCGATGTAGTCGGGGCGCAGTTTCAGGTCGTCACCACCGACCTCGATGATTTCGATGTCGAGACCCTTTTCCGCGATGCACATGCGGGCGCGTTTCGGATTGGGTGCTGCATGCCAGTCGTACAGTTTCATCGGGGCAATCCTCCTTGTTGTCACAACATATCCGAATGTTCGGCGAGGTACTTGGCCACACCACTGTCTGTCGGCATCACACCGACCCTGCCCTTCTGCCAGCCCGCCGGACACACTTCACCGTTACGCTCGGTGTGCTGTAGCGCATCGATGACGCGCAGGAGTTCATCGATGTCCCGCCCGATAGCGAGACTGTTGACGATCTGGTGCTGCACGATGCCTTCCCTGTCGATCAGGAAGGTGGCGCGCAAGGCCACGCCGGTCGGGCCTTCGACGTCGAAGGCCCGAACAACAGCGTGGGTCACGTCGCCGATCAGCGGATAGCTGAGCTGACCGACTCCGCCCTCGTCCTGCGGCGTCTTCTTCCACGCAAGGTGGGAGAAGGTCGAGTCGATCGAACACCCGACCACATCGACCTGACGCCTCGAGAACTCGGCCATGCGGTGTTCGAACGCAATCAGCTCCGATGGACAGACGTAAGTGAAGTCGAGCGGATAGAAAAACAGCACCACATACCGCCCCCGACAGTCGGCGAGGCGAAACGGCCGGAAATCGTTGTCGGGCCAGACCGCGTTCTCCGTGAATCCGGGGGCGCTACGCCCGACCAGCGCACTCACGCCCGGCCCTTTCCCGATTCACCAAAACCGAACCGTTCAGCACGGAAGGGTCGACGCGCCAGGCTCGCCAGCGTGTCGGGGTCACAGCCTTCCGGATGCCGCCACGCCATCAGGCGCTGGTAACTCGCAAGCAGCTTCATGAAACGCGGCAAGGCGCGATCCTGCGGGGTCGTGTTGTCGTAAAGCTCCATCAATTCGCCCAGTTCGCGTTCGTCGAAGCCGAGCTGCACGGCCGCGGCAGCGATGATCAGGCGGTCGTCGTCGTCACAGCGGAAGCCATCGTCGCCCTCGGGCACGATGATTCCGAGCGCTTCGAACACACCGAAGCGGCTCAGCGGCAGGCCATAGCCTTCGACCAGCTGTTCGCGGCTGAGGGTGCGCCCCGCATCGGCGGGCCGCGCGGCCGACTTCGTTGAAGCGGCCGCCGGTTTCATCGCATCACCACAGGCGCGGTGTGGATCGGAGCGCCGGTCTTTTCCTGCACCTCTTCCAGGCTGACGCCCGGCGCGAGTTCGCGCAGTTCCAGTCCGTCCGGCGTCACTGCGAGCACGCACAGGTCGGAAATGATCATGTTGACCACGCCGACGCCGGTCAGCGGCAGATCGCAGTTCTTCAGGATCTTGTGTTCGCCCGCCTTGCTGCAGTGGTCCATCAGAACGATCACGCGCTGCACACCGGCCACCAGATCCATCGCGCCACCCATGCCCTTGACCAGCTTGCCCGGAATCATCCAGTTCGCCAGGTCACCGTGTTCGCTGACCTGCATCGCGCCCAGGATGGCCAGATTGATGTGCCCGCCGCGGATCATGCCGAAAGAATCGGCGCTGCTGAAGAAGCTGCTGCCGGGGATGGTGCTGACCGTCTGCTTGCCGGCATTGATCAGGTCGGCGTCGACTTCGCTTTCGAGCGGAAAGGGGCCGATGCCGAGCAGGCCGTTTTCCGACTGCAGCCAGACATCCATGCCTTCCGGGATGTGGTTGGCCACCAGCGTGGGCATGCCGATGCCCAGATTCACGTAATAGCCGTCTTTCAGCTCGCGCGCGGCGCGGCGCGCCATGTCGTCTCGTGTCCAGGCCATGTCATTGCTGCCTTGTGGTGAGTTTTTCGATGCGCTTCAGCGGTGCGGTATTCACGATGATGCGATGCACGAAGATGCCGGGCGTGTGGATCTGATCCGGATCCAGCGCGCCGGTCGGCACGAGTTCCTCGACCTCGACCACCGTTACCTTGCCGGCCGTCGCCACCATCGGATTGAAGTTGCGCGCGGTCTTGCGGTAGATCAGGTTGCCCGATTCGTCGGCCTTCCACGCCTTGACCAGCGACACGTCGGCGCGCAGGGCATGTTCGAGCAGATAACGCTGACCGCCGAACTCGCGCGTCTCCTTGCCGTCCGCCACCGGCGTGCCGACACCGGTACGCGTGTAGAAAGCTGGAATGCCGGCGCCACCGGCGCGCAGCTTCTCGGCCAGACTGCCCTGGGGCGTCAGTTCGACCTCCAGTTCGCCGGACAGCAGCTGACGCTCGAACTCCTCGTTCTCGCCGACGTATGAAGCGATCATGCGATGCACCTGACGGTTGCCGAGCAATCGCCCGAGACCCACGCCATCGATGCCCGCGTTGTTGCTGATCACCGTCAGATTCTTCACGCCGCTGTCTGCCACGGCGTTGATCAGCAGTTCCGGAATGCCGCACAGACCGAAACCGCCCACGGCAAGCGTATGGCCGTCGGTGATCAATCCCTTGAGCGCGGTGACCGCGTCCGGGTAAACCTTTTTCATCTGCCTCCTCCTTGTGCCTGCACGCACTTTTGGTCGCAACACTCCGCGTCGGTGTGCCGCCGACCAGCAGTAGCGGCCAGCAAAGCCTGTGCCTGCGCAGGCATGCTGCACCGCACTCATTACAAACCCTTGTTTTTGAATATCAAATACACGTACGTCCGAACGGTGACGACCTGTCCGGACGGTGGGCAGTCCGGAAATCGTCCGTCGCCATCAGTCCGGGGTTCGACTTTCAGCCGACCGATTGCATCCGGATGAGCGGGCATGCCGTAGAGACGGCATCAATGATTAATGCCTGCAACTGCCTGCACAGCGGCTGCATGTGGCCGGGTGCCGCAAAGAACGTGGTCGACCCGGAAACAGGTTGCACGCTAAGGAATCTGATGCTAAATCTTGGATCTATCGAAAGCCCGGTCGAAAGCGGTGCGACGCCCTCGCGGCGACGGCACCCTTCTTCAGGGCATACCCGATGACCGCATCCGCGAACAGCAAGCCGGTGCGACACATGAACTTTCCGGTTTCCGAAGGCATGTACGAGATTCCCGATCCAGCGCGATGCCGTGTCAGCGTGGGGCCGCGTGCCGCGTTCCTTGCCGTACCACACGTCACTGTGCGCAATGTGCCACGAATCTCGTCCAGTGCAGGACACCCACCCCATGCAAGGCTGCCTGACGGCACCGACCTCACCGTCATGACAGCGCAACGCCGCATAGTCCGCCCCCGGTCCGGGAGGCGGACATGTAGGGAGGTCGCGGGCGACACACGTCGCCCTTCAGTCAGACATCGGCCACGACGGAATTCAACAGCCCTCCCCGCTGACGGATTTCACCGGACGCCGATCGTTCGTTTGATCCTGAACCACAGACCAAAGGAGTAGGAGACGATGCAAAACCAAGGCAACCAGACGCCAGGTCGCAGTGCGCTGCGAAAAGGCGTGGCAGGCGCAATCACCCTCGCGATCGGATTGGGCGCGAGCCCGGCCTTCGCGAAGGAGCTTCCCGCAGGCTTCGTGATCAACAAGGAAAACTACGAAAGCATCAAGAACGACACCTTCGAGAACAAGACCATCGCCAGCATGGTCCCGGAAAAGCTCGAATGGATGATCAAGAACTACAACCTGACCATCAAGCTCGCGAACTCGAAGAAGATCGAGATGGATCCGAAGTACGTGGAGTGGTCGAAGAAGAACATCAACACGGTGAAGTTCAACCCGGCTGACCGCACGGTATCGGGCTGGCAGGCAGGCATGCTGTTCCCGGCCGAAACCATCAAGATGGACGACCCGCACGCTGGCGACAAGGTGATCTGGAACCTGCGTGCCGCCACCTACGGCGCCACGATGGACCTGCGCGATATCGCCTGGGCCTTCCTGGATGCAAAGAAGGGCTACGAGCGGGTGCAGGCCTTCCAGTCGCGTCGCTACTACATGGAAGGGCGCCTTGACGGCGGCCCGATCACCGTGGGCAAGGGCGACGTTTCGCAGAAGACCTACTTCGTGGCGACCTACCCGCAGGATATCCGCGGTCTGGGCCTGTTCTCGGTGCGTTACAACCAGGCTGACTCGAAGGTGCCGGATGACTCCTACGCCTACCTGAAGTCGGTGCGTCGCGTGCGTCGCCTGTCGGGCGGCGCGTGGATGGACCCGATCGGCGGCACCGACCAGCTGTATGACGACTGGGACATCTGGGATGCTGCCCCGACGAAGTACAAGTCGAACAAGCTGCTGGAAAAGCGCTGGGTGCTGGCCATCGCGCACAGCCCGGAAATCAGCGTTGACGTGAAGCAGCCCTTCTCCGATCCGGCCAAGCGCTTCCCGCGCATCGGCATCGACATTCCGCCGCACTTCAACCCGGCGCCGGACATCGGCTGGGAGCCGCGTGAAGTCTATGTCGTTGAAGGCATCCCGCCCCCGGAACACCCCTACAGCAAGAAGGTGGTGTACATGGAAGTCGATTTCCCGCGCCCGTATCTGGGCTATGCGGAAGACCGCAAGGGCGAGTTCTGGAAGATGTTCATCTTCCAGAATCGGCCTGACATCGGCGACGACGGCTACAAGGCGGTCATGCCCGTGATCGGACACATCATCGACGTCAAGCGTGGCCACGCCACCAACTGGTCGTCGAACATGAAGTCCAATCCGGCTGGCGTCAAGGAAACCGACGTGTCGCTCAACGTGCTGGAAGAAGTCGCAACCGGCAAGTAAGAACGCCGGCCCTCACCTTGAGGCCCGTCCGTGCTGCGCGCGGACGGGCCTTTTGTTCGGTGGCGCTTGCTGCGCAAATGCAGGGGGCATCCACGATCCCGCGCGCGCTCCGTGCCCCCTGAATGAATCCGCGTCCGGTCCGGAAATCGGTCACCGTGATCGGACGGGGTCCGACTTTCGTCCCTTGATGAACGGCGTCGTCCCGGCATACGGCGCGCAGCCGTGACACCGCGCGTGGCATGGCCCGTGCTTCTTCATTAGACCGCTAATGTAATGAACCCGGTACATACCGGGCACCCCAGGAGACTGCGCATGTATACAAAGGAATTCCACGCCGACTCGCTCGCATGGGAACCCAGCGGAATCGATGGCGTGTACTTCAAGGTGATCGACGGCGAACTCGCGACGACGGCATCCACCGTGCTGTACAAATTCGACGCGGGCTCGTGCGTGCAATCACATCTGCATACGCAGGCCGATGAAGTCGCTTATGTGCTCGACGGTCAGTTCATCGAAAACGGCAAGGCCTATGGTCCGGGTTCGATATTCACGGCACCGGCCGGCACGGCACATGGGCCGCACACGACCGACACCGGCTGCACGGTGATGTTCGTACTGTCGAAGGGCCTGGATTTCATCCCGGCCGAATGATCCCTCCGCGCTGCCGGTGGCGGTAACGGTCCTCGTTGCCGGCAGCGCACCCCCTCTCCCGGCTTCCACCACCTTTCGCCCTGCCTGCGCTGACGGGTGCCGCGGCACCTGATGAAGAAGCCGTGCGCGCGCTTCACGGTGCCGTCTCCTTCGGGATTTCGCCGGTTGCATTCTGCGCCCCAGCCTCATCCTCCGCCTTGCGGCGGGCTTCCGCTTCCTCTTCCGTCTCTTCCTCACCCGAATTCACGGCCGGGATGTACAGCGGAATGTTGATCGCGATCTGCGACAGCGCCGGCACCACATTCACTGCCTGCGGGCGCGTCGGATTCGGCACCCGACCTTCGATCGCGTTGCGCGACTCCTCCCGCCCGCTGTTGTCCGGGTCCGTCGCATTGACCACTTCGTGCAGCGGGCTGCGCGTCAGCACCGTCTCGTCGGTCACAAGACGATAGCGCTCGAGACGCAGCGCAAACTGCCCGTCCGGCGCATTGAGCTGGATATCCGCCGGCTCGATCACCGTCGTCGCGTTGTCCATGTAAACGTTGCTCTGCGGATTGATGAAGCGCGCCTGATTGTCGACCCGGCCATCCAGCACTTCCAGCCAGCCGCGCTCCGTCTCGATCCGCGCGTCCTGCGAATACAGCTGCTCGAAGCGCGTGCCGATCGCGCTGTCGAACGTCAGATCGACCCACCGCGCCATCCCGCCCCCAGGACCCGTCACGTTCATCACCAACGGACCCGCAGTGCCGGTTTGAACGATCCTTGAAGAAATCGAACCGACGCCGATCGACAGTTGCGAATCCACTTCGAGCGTGCCCGCCTCGATGTCGCCATCCGTGATGATGTCGATGGTGTCGCCGCTCAGCCGCTTCACGCTGACGCGGCCGTTGATCGTTTCCAGTCGCACGCCCCGGCCGGCAGTCACCGCGTCCATCAGGATGTCCTGTTCGGCGAACACACTTGCGTTGCCCGAATCGGCCGTCGCCTCCAGCACCATCACGCTGTGGCCGGCGCGCAGATCCAGGTTGCCGCGCACGGCCCGCACGCTGCCGCCGCTGATCGTGCCGATTGCCGTGACCGACGCGTCACCACCGGCCTTCACTTCGCCCACTGCGAGATCGGACGAGAAGTCAGGATCGGCGGCGGTGATGCCCGACAGATGCACGTCCTCCGCCGCGTCGGCATTGACCACGTAACCGTTGCCCGGCGCGACGACCAGTGCCTCGCCCGGCGCACCGATGCTGCCGGCGAGCGAGCGCAGGTCGATGTCGCCCGCTTCCGTCTGCAGCGCCACGACACGCTGCGCGCCGCGGGCATCCAGAATGCTGCCGGCGCTGGTCAGGTGAATGCCGCCGACGCTGGCGAACATTTCGGCCACGCGCATCGGTCCGCTCAGTTCATTCAGCCAGATGCCTCTGGCCGCGCGTGCCGTCAGCGTCGCAGCCGTACCCAGATCGAGGCTGACCGGGCGTGCCGCGCTGCCGATGCTGCCGTGGCTGGCTTCGAGAATGGTGCTGCCGCCGCGCAGATTCGGAACGGCACCCGCGCCGGCATCGATGATGCCGCCTGACACCTTGAGCCGTATCGTCTTGCTGTAGTCGGCACCGCCCCCGCTGGCATCGAGCGACACCAGATTGATGTCGCCCGGCAGCGCCGTGCCGTTGCGCTCGTAGTCGTCGGCCCCGAGGAATACGTGGCCGCGTGCATTCACCGTCACGCTGCCGTCGGCCGTCGTCGACACATCGACGTCATCGCGCTTGAGCACCGTGGCGGTCTTCTCAACCGTATCCACCGCCACGTCATCGGCTTCGGCCGCTGCCAGCTCACGCCGCTCGTCGGCGCTGAGTGTCGACAGTGCAGCGATGCTGACCGTGAATTGCCCCTCGTCGCGTCCGACGCCGCCGGCCGTGCCGGCGGCATTGAGCACAATGTGACGACCCACCACATTGGGCTGTTCGATGCGGGTTTCGGTGTCCGACACCGATTTGTTGTAGATCGCGGCACTGACGCCGTAACGCACCTGGTTGTCGGTCCATGCGTGCGTGCCGTTGGAGATGTCAGCCAGCGTCCGGTCCGTGTCGACCGACCCGACATACTGGAAGTCGGCGTCATAGTCGGGCAACGCTCCGGTGGCCAGCGTCACGCCCAGGCCACCCAGCTTGTCGTGCAGGTCGCGCAGCCGAGGCGGCGCCGCGGCCGCATCGTAGGCGTCGGCCCGGTAGACATAGCTGCCGGCATTGGCGGGATCTTCGATCAGCTGAACGTTGCGCAGCGACCAGTATTCGCGGTACTCGCGGTCGATGCCTGCGCGATGCGCCTTGAGCGCATCGGCCAGACTGTCGGCTGCGCCGTCGGATTCACGCAGTCGCAGGTTCTTCCACACGGCGTCCAGCTCGGCTTCGGCACGCGTATCGCGCGTTTCGTTGCGGTTGCCATCGACGATGCGGCCGTTGCCGGCGGTCAGCGTAACGTCTCCGGTCAGCGATTCGACCTTGTCCAGCTGCAGGTCGCCGTCCGGCTGCAGCACATCGATGTCGCCCATCGCTGTGACGTCGAGCCCACCCTGCAGCGTGGCCTGCGTCTGCACGACGAGCGCCTGCGCGTCGCTGCCGATGCGCCCGTTCAGCGACACCAGCTCGACGCCACCGCCCTGCACCCGCACGGCATCGCCGGCGCCGGCCGACACGATGTCGCCATCGGCCTGCAGGAACACGCGGCCGTCGTCACCGGTGATCGCCTGTGCCACGCGCATGTCGCCCGCTGTTGCGGCAAGACCGATGTCGCCGCCTGCGCTCACGGCATCGATGCTGCCGTTCCCGAGCAGGTTCAGTTGCAGCGGCGCCAGCGCGCTGCCGATGCCACTGGCAGCCCGCATCGTCAGGCTTTCCGTCGTGACGGTGCCGCGCGCGCTTTCCGACGCGATGGCGCCGCCGGGCAGCCCATCTCCCGCCGTCGCATCGAGCGCAACCAGACCGGTCCGGTTGGTCAGGCTGCCGGCAAGAATGATGTCGCCGCGACTGACGATGTCGATGCCGCCGCTGTCATGACCGATGAAACTGATCGGGATCAGGTGGTCGGCCTTGACCGTGTGGGTGTTGTAGCGCTTCTCGCCGAAGTCGCTCCACACCTCGTAGGTGTGCCACTTCCAGATGCAGAAGAACCATGAGCACTTCGAACGTTCCTTCGACCATTCCTGGTAGGACGTCAGGACATCGCGGCGCTGATAGCGATAGGCGTCGTCGCCCAGGGTCGGGTCGAGTCGCGTGTATTCGCCTTCCATCAAGGGCGTCGCGTCCGGATACTCGACGTAGGCCGTGCGATCGGCGATCGACCAGCTGCCCGGGAAGAACCAGAATTTGGTTTCCTTCTCGTAGCGCGCATAGGTGTTCGTCGTGCTGCGCTGACCGGTCACCCAGGTATAGGTCTGGTCCTCGACCGGCGCGTAGCCGGTGCTGCGCGTATTGGTCAGATCGGCGTAGGCCTTCACCTGACGCTCGACCAGCTTGTCGCCCGCCGGCGTGCTTTCGGTCGTCATGATGACATCCGACGTCTGCACATCGGCGCCCAGCCGGGTGACGACGCGGGTGACCGGCGTCAGGCTGTTGTAGTAGGCGCTCGTCGGCGTGCTCGACTGCAGCGGGCTGCTGACGATGGCACCGAGGCCGCCGTTGGCGACCGGATCCCAGCGGCGCAGGTAGTCGGTGATGCGCACGCGGCCTTCGATGTCGTTGCCGGTGTCCAGGCCGCTGATGACGATATCGTAGCCGGTGAGGTTGTCGATATCGAAACGGCCGTAGCCGTCCATGGCCGCAATGCGACCGCCACCGGTGTTCAGGATTTCGCCCAGCAGTTCGAGCTTGCCGCCTTCGACCTTGACCGGCTCCAGTTCGATGCGGTTCAGTTCGGCATTGAAGAAGGCGACGATGTTGCCGTCGGTGCCGGTGATGCGGAAGCGCGGATCGGCCGGCTTCATGCCACCGGCCACCAACGCGTCGTAATTCGTCTTCGCCTGCGCCAGCGTGGTGGCCGTCTTGTACGGGCCGATGTCGAGATTGACGCGCGCATCGGCGTCGATCGTGATCGACCGGTCGGGAAGGCCGCTCTGCAGCAGGCCGTTGATGTTCAGGTAGCGGGCACTGATGAAGATGTTGTTGCCGGCGATGGTCGGCGCACCGTTGCCGATGCGTACGTCGTCGGCCGCGCCGCTGAACAGGCTGCCATCCTCGAAATTGTTGGCGGTTCCGCCACTGCCGCCGCTGGGCGTGCGCGTGCCACCCCACAGGTCGCGTGCGGCGCCGGCCGTGTGATAGAAGGCCGACGGCGAACTGAACACGAAATCGCGACCGGCCGTGATGTTGATCGTTGCCGCCTGGATGTTGGGGGCGGTCAGCGGATTCAACGGGTCCTTCGGCTGCACCAGCACGCTGCCGCGTTCGCTTTCCAGCGTGACGGTGCCGAGCAGATTGCTGATGTCGCCGACCACCTCGATGTCCGGCGCGCGGGCGTCCGCATCGAGCGGAATGTAGGTGTTCCTCACCTCGATCAGCGGCACGGCCGAATCCGGCGCGATGTCGACGTTGCCGAAACCGGCCGTGCCGCCCTTGTTGCGGGCGTTCAGCGCGGCGTTGATGTCGGCCGTCGTCGGGCGGGTGCCCGGCGTGTTCAGGATGGCGACGCTGTTGAGCACCAGCCGCCCGGTCGCATCTTCCGGAATGGTCAGTGCATCGGTACGCAGGAAGGCCGAACTGTTGTTGATGATCCGGATCTGCGCATCGCCCCGCGCCACCAGCTGGCCGCTGCCCGCGAGGTAGTCGCCCATGACATTGATGTTGCCGCCGCGTGCGCTCATTTCGGGCAGGATGATGAAGGCCGCGTCGGACACCGAGGCGGTCGCGCCGCCCGCCGGGAACAGGTCGGCGAGCTGCTGCTCCAGGAAGTTGATTTCGGCGGTCAGCGCCGCCACCGTTTCCGGGCTGCTCGCATCGGCGCCGGTGCTGGTCACGCCCTGATACTGGCCGCGGATTTCCTTCAGCGAGTCGATGCGCGTCTGCAGGTTGTCCTGCAGGTTCTCGATGCGCGCGACCGGCATGTCGAGGCCGTCGGAGCGCGTGATCCAGTACTGCTTCGAATAGGTGTCGTAGACGCAGCCCGCAACGCCGGGCGCCTGGCACTTCGCCTCCTGCCCATCGCGCGGCACCTGCGAACTGAGCGTCAGCGGCACCGCACCGCCACCGGGATCCGTCTCGCTGATGTTCATCCAGCGCTGATTGTGGATGCCGGCGTCGATGAAGCCATTCACCGTCGCACCGGCCTGGGACTGTTCGATGCTGCGTCCGCTGTTCTGCTCGATCGACACGTCGCCGCCACCGAACAGGTTGCTGATGCCGCTGGCAATGGCACTCGCCGCCTGGCTGTACAGGTCACGCGCCACACCATGTCCGTCGACGAGGTGACCGAAGCCCTTGTCGGCGATGAGGCTCACGTCCTTGACGCTGCGCAGGCTGCCGTCGACGACGATGCGGTTGGTCTGGGTGAGCAGGCCGTCCGCGCCCCAGTCCAGGCCGGGTATCGGAATCAGCGAGTTGTTGTACAGGTCCGTGTAGGCGACCGACGAGAAGCGGTTGCGCACGCCGCCGGCATCGCGGCCGGCGCCGAGGTTGATGAAGCCGTCGGCGCGAATGTCCGTCCCGGCACCGATCGATGTCGTCGACCGGCTGTGGATGTCCGATTTCGAATAGCCATCGGCATAGGCCGCCAGACCCCAGGTCTTGGAACTGGCACGCGCCTCGACATCGACGTTTTCGCGCGTCGCAAGATTGAAGTCGCCCACGGTATCGATGACGACATTGCTGCCGATGCGCGCTTCGGTCCGTCCGACATCCCCGGCCGCGGTGGTCAGCGGGTTGATGTTCACCTCGATGATGGATTCGGCGTCGGCGGCACTGATCGCCCCGCCGGCTTCCAGCTTGGCGCGGTCGCGCAGCATCACGTCAGACACCGCATTGAAGTTGCTGCGCCCCGCGTCATCCGGATCGCCGAGCACGCTGACCCGCGCGTTGTCGCCGACCTCGACCCGCGTGATGTTGTCCACCCGCGTTTCGCCGGACCCGGCCGCGCCGCCTGCCAGGCCACCCGCGCCGGCAAACACGTTGAACACGTCAATGACGGCAGACCCTTCCGCGCGTGTGAGCCACGGCTTGCGCGTCTGGTTCAGCGCGTACACATCCAGATCCCAGGTGTTCAGATGCGCACCCGCGCGGATGCCCGCGACCACCCTGGCGTCGATGTCGTTGCGCGCCTGCGCGCCGCTGGCACCGACCACGCCCGCCGACAGCGAATTGACGCGGGAATTGAAGGTCGCCGTGTGATCGGCGCGGACTTCCATGCGCCCGGCGCTGTCCGTGACCAGCGCAGCACCGGCCGTGCCGCCGCCGAGCAGCGCCTGTGTATCGGACAGATTGCGCGTCGACGCCACGGCGGCGGCACCCGCGATGATGCCGCCCGAGCCGGCTTCGGCATCGGCCGAAGTTTCGTCGTGACCGGTCGCGACCACGCTGAGCACGTCGCCGACCGTGCCGGTATTGCCATTGTCGATGGACGCAAGCGTGACCGATCCCGCGACCGCATCCGCCAGATTCGCCCCGAGCGCGAGCAGTCCACCGACGGTGACGCCGCTGGTGACGGCCGTCTGGCGCGTGCGGTTCGATGCGGTCAGCGACGTGCTGTCCGCGATCGCGAGCACATTGCCCGTGCCCATCGTCGCGTTGACCAGCGAGCTGCCGCCGGCGTATGAGTCACTGCCGTTGGCGCCGACCAGCAGCGATCCACCGGTCGCGTTGGCGTACGAGTAGGCGCTGTGGCCCACGCTGCTGCCAACACTGGTGCCAACACTCGGCAGCAGTGTCGCCGCATTCAGCAACAGCGCGCCGGCCGTGATGCTGTTGTAGCGGCCCACCGTTGCATAGGATTGCGTCGACGCCGACGCTTCAGCCAGCGACACGCCGATCGACACGGCGAGCGAGCCGTTGTAGCCGCGGGCGACCGTGCTGACCTGCGGCGTACTGTTGGCGGTGACCGACACCGTCGACCCGGTGCCCGCGATCGTCACCCGATCGGCGATGGCCGCATGGGCCGTTCCCAGCGCGCCGGCACGCGACTCCGAGCCGGAGCCCGCCGCGACACCGCCGGCACCGGCTTTCGATTCGGCGGATACCGTGTCTTCGCGCATCGCCTGTACGTCGAGCAGCCCACCTGCCAGCGTCACGCCGGTTGCGTCGGACTGGGTCGTGGCTGTGTCGCGGCCGCCGATCTGCGCGGTCGTGCTGCCGCTCTTGTCGGCGCGCGCAATCACGATGCCGGCCGCCACCACCCCGACCGCGTAGCCCTCTGCCTTGGCGCGGGCATCCAGCGTGTCGTTGGCGGTCACGCGCACGTCGCCCGCCGCGCTGCTGACGGTCGCCCGGGCGCCTGCCCCCAGACCGGCGCGAACCGTGTTGTTCAGATCGGCGGTCGCGACTGCGGCACCGACGCCGACCAGACCGCCGGCAGCCTGGAAGCTGACGACCTGCAGCGCCGGTTCGGCCTGGACCAGCGGATCGGTGTCCGGCAGTTCAGCTGTTTTCGCGCTCAGTTCGATGTCGCCGGTATCGGCCTGCAGTGAAATCGCGCCGACCGTGGTCGCGCCGACGTTGTGGCGCACGTCGAGCACGCCGACCGACGCACCAACACCGGCCAGACCGCCCAGCGCGATGCCGCCTGCCCCGACTTCGATGCGGTCCTTCTCCGATGCACCGATGCGGATGTTGCCGCCGGCGACCAGCGTGTCGCGGGTGCCGTCGGTATCGATCACGGTGGCCAGCGTGCTGCCCACCGGCGCCGCATTGATCTGGTCCTTCGTCGCGACCTTGCCCGCCGCATTGACGCGCTCGATGTCGGTGTCGGAAAAGCTGTCGGCCGTGCGGACGTTGCCGTCGTCTTCGTCGGTAGACAGCAGATCGCGGTTGGAAAAGCTCTGCGCAGAACTGAGGGTGCCCTCGTTGTCGCCTTCGGTGTTGTCCAGTTCGCCGGACGCGTCGGCGTTCATCGTTGCATTGAGCAGCGTGACCGCGGCCGAGCCACCGATGCCGAGCGTCCCGCCCGCCGCCGCCGCTGCTGCAAGGTTCGACAGCTTGCGCTCGGCCGTCGACGTGACGTCGATGTCGCCACTGACGTAGACATCGCTGTCCCGAATGCTCGCCGATGTCGTGTTGTCCACCTTGGTTACCGAAGCACCCGCGCCCACGCCGGCCATGCCGCCGAGTGCCGCCGCACCGGCCCGGCTTTCGGTCTCGACACTGTCGCTGGCGCTGACGAGCAGGCTCCCGGTGCGATCATCGGTACTGCCGATGTCGCTGTCGATCACCGACGCTTGCGTCGTGCTGCCGATGATGCCGACCGCCACCGCACCGGCCACGCCGGCGAAGCCGCCGCCCGCGCCGCCGACAGCCCAGGTGCGCATTTCAGTGGTGGTGTCTGCGGTGACTGTCACCGCCTCGTCGGCGTCGACTGTCGTGTCCTCGAGGCGCGCTCGCGTGGTGCTGTCATCGAGGCCGACCGCAAACGTGCCGGCGCCGGCAGCGCCGCCCACCGCCAGTCCGCCACCCGCCACAAGGAAGGTCGAAAAGTGCTGCGACATGACGTCGAGCGAGCCGACTTCGAAATCCGCCGCCTGGGCATACGCTTCCGTGGTGCTGGTGAATTTTGCCACCGAGCCGCTGCCGACCACGGCGACCACGCCGCCGGATGCGCCGACCACCACGGATGCCACACCCTGCGCCGACAGCGCATCGATGTCCGCATCGCCTTTCGCAGTGATGTCGGCGCGACGCGTGTTGCCGCCGGAGACCTTGGCGATGGTGTTGCGCTGGAACACGTTGACGTCGGCCGACGCGCCGATGCCCGCCACGCCGATGGCGATGGAGCCGATGAAGGTGTTGCCGTATGCGTGGTCCGCCGCCCGGATGCTGACCGCCTGCAGCGCCGACGCGCCGCTGTTGTCGCCACCGTTCAGCACCGAATCGCTCACCGTGGCCAGCGTTTCGCCACCGATCACGCTCGCGCTCGCGGTCAGTGCAACGCCCGCATACAGCCCGCCGGCCACGTTGGCGACACCGGTGCTGGTGTGATGCGTGGCCAGGGCGTTGACCGCGATGCCGCGCACGCTCACCTTGCCGCGCGAGGCGGTCAGGTCCGGCGCCACGAAGGGATTGCTGGATGAATAGCCGCCGCCTTCGGTATTCATTTCGTCGATGCTGTCACGCAGGTTGGCGCCGGCCACCTCGCCGGTGTTCACGCTGACGCCCGTGCCCTGCTGCGCACGCGCCGCGACCTCGCTGCTGCGGATCGCCGCCTCGGTGGTGCCGGTGATTTCATTCACCGTCACCGATGCGCCCACCCCGGCCGCCGCCAGGCCGATGCCGGCCGCACCGGCCAGAACCGAAATCCGGTCATCGGCTTCGGCCAGCACGGCGACATCGTCGCGCGCCTCGATCACCGCGCCGTTCTCGATCAGCGCACGAGTGTCGGAACTGATCAGGTTCACTGCGACCGAGCCCCCAACGCCGACCTTGACGCCGGCACCGACCCCCACCGATGCCGTCTTGATGGTGGCCAGCGAATCGGCACTGATGACGACACTCGCGACATCCAGACCATCGGTCGTCTTCTTGCCCGACACCCGGGCGAGCGTCACGTTGCCGATGTCGTTCACCGCGACGGCAGCGCCGAATCCGGCGGACAGGCCCAGCCCGACGCCACCGGCCAGCGATTCGATAAGCGAAGTGTCGGTCGCCGTGACCGTCACGTTTGCTTCGGCTGCAGCGACATCGGAGTCAACGATCTCGGCGGTGGTGCGGGTCTGATCGCTGAAGTTGGTCGACGCCGAACCGGCGCCGCCGAAGGTCGATGCGAGACCGCCGGCGACCGACGCCGACTTGATGGTCGACGTGTTGGTCGCCGTCAGCGCCAGCGTATCCACGGTCTCGCCGGTCTGGTCCTCTACCAGGGAGTCCTCGAGTGCCGCCCGCGTCGTGTTGCCGATTTCGTTGTAGGCGACGGCCACACCGACGCCCGCGGTGCTGAGCGAAAACCCGACCGCGCCGGCGAGCGACTCGATCGTCGACAGGTCACTGGCCGACAGTGCGATCGCGCCACCCGACTTCAACACCATCGCGTCGCTCGATGCACGCGTCTCGTTCGTGATCGTATTGATCGTCACTGCGCCACTCAGCGACACGCCGTTCGACGCACTCAGTGCGGCCGCGACCGACGCGATGTCGTTGTCGCTGGTGGCACTCGCCGAAACGCCGGCTGCGCCGCGCACGACTTCGTCATCGCTGTCGGTGTCGTCAGCAACCAGTTCGGCGACGGTATCGGAATCCACGGTGGAAATCGCCACCGCGGCGCCGAAGCCGGCCTTGCCGCCGTAGCTCGCGGCACCCGCCACGCTGCGGATGTCCGAACTGTCACTGGAAATCAGCGACACCGATCCGCCGGTGTCCACCCCGGCGCCGTCGATCGACACCCGCGTGCTGTTGTCCACATTGCTGTAGGCAACGGAACCGGCAACACCGACCTTCTGCCCTGCGGCCACGCCGGCCGACACCGACCACATCGGGCCGCCGTTCCAGGCATCGAGCACGACATTGCCTGACCCGCCGAGCGTCAGCCCCGTTCGGGCGATGGTGGCCTGGGTGATCTTCTCCAGCTGATTCCAGGTGAAAGCGCCGCCCAGGCCTGCGCTCTTGTCCGTGGCGATGGTCAGCGCACCGGCGCCGGCCAGCGCCAGCGCGTCGTTGCGCGCACCCGCATTCAGCCCGTGCGTCAGCGCAACCGACAGGTCGGTCACGCCGTCTGCATCGGTGTTGATGTCCAGCGTCGAGGCCGCCGTACCGGCGACCGACACGCTTGCCAGATCGGCCACGGTCGCGCAGGTCGTGTCATTGACCAGATTGATCGACACGGCAGCCGAAATGCCGATGCCGGATTTGCCCTGTTCGCCCTTGTCCTTCACATTGGTTTTCGAGCCGTCGCCGCCGGGCTTGCCGTCCGTGCTTTCGTCACCGCCGCCGGGCAGCGAGCCGGCCACGGTGAACGCGCCCTGCGTCGCGCCCGTGACCGCCTTGAGAAAGATGTTTCCGGCAGCCGTCAGCACGCCGCCCGACCCGGTTTCATCGGGGCGGTTGCCGATCAATGCGCTCGTGGTGCGGTCGAGATCGTTGATCGCGACGGAAAAGCCGATGCCTATGCTGCCCGACCGTGCCACGCCGCCGGCCACATTGATCGACATGCTGTTGTCGACCGCCTGCAGCACGACGTCGCGTGCATTGACCGTGGTACCCGACGCGATCTGCGCAGTGGTGTGCAGATCGCTGTCGATCAGCGAGAACGCCCCCTGGACCGACACCTTGCCGGCCTTGCCGGCCGCTTCGGCAATGGTCACCTGGTCGAAATCGGTGCCGGCCAGCAGCGCCAGTCCGTCGGCGCGCACGGTCGCGCCGCGCGCGATGGTCGCGTCGGACCCGCCGGTCAGCGTCAGGTGATGATAGGTGCCGCCGAAGCCGGCCGAAGCGCTGTTCGCCCCGCCGTCCGGCAGCGTGGTCAGATCGATTTCCGGCACGCCCGCCAGATTCAGCAGCCCGTGCGACGCGTGCGCGGAAACGGTGACATCCTGCGCCGCCGACAGCGGTGCGGTGCCTGCATTGATCTGCGCCGAACCGATCTTCGCGTTCGCCTGGCTGTCGAGGGTGAAGTAATCGACCGCGCCGGCGAAGGACAGCCTTTCGCTTTCGACGCCACTCTGCACCCAAGACGTCGCGTTGATGGGCTGGCCGATCAGGTCGAACAGATTGCTGCCCAGATTCGTCCACGCGTCGGGGTCGGCCCAGTCCATCGTGTCCAGCGTGTCGTACGCATCGACCCACTGCGTCCAGAACGGCGTCAGCTTCGTGTCGGCTGCGACCGTGATGGCGCCGCCTGCATTCACCGTCGCGCCATCGCCGATCAGCGCATCGGTGCGATGCGTCACGTCGATCACCGCGATCGAACCGGAAATCGCGATCTTCTTCTTTTCTTCCGTCTTCGCCTTCTGTTCGTCGGGCGGCAGCGGGTGGTCGGGATCCGGCGCCTCCAGCGAGCGCTCGTCGACGGCCGCAGACGTTTCGAAAGACAGCGACTCCTCGGCGGCCGCGAACACGTCGACCCGCCCGCGCGAGGTCACACTCGCGCCGGCGGCGATCTCTGCCTTCACCGCGTTGTCGTTCTCGACCCACGCAAAGGACGCCGACAGGCCGAAATTCCCGCTTGAACCGGCGCGCGCGTCCTTGTTCGGCACGCCGGCGACGAAGGCCGTCAGCTTTTCGAACAGCGCCACATCGATCGGGCGGGCGTTGCTGAAACCTTCTTCGGGGTTGGGGTCGCCCGCGGTGCCGGCCGATGCGCCCACCTCGGTCTGCGCGTCGTCAGCCAGCGAGGCCGTCACGCTCACGCGGCCGGCATCGGTCACGATGCCACCCAGCGAAGCGGTCATCGTGGTGGTGTTCACCAGCACAGCAATGCCGGACGAGGCCATGCCGTCCTTGAACGAACTGCCGGTGGCCGACACCTCGATCGACTTGGCACCGGTCGCTTCGACATCGAGCGATGCCGCCTTCTCGATCACCGCCGCGCTGGCCACCATCGTTTCGGACCGCTGGTTCGCGATGCCGACGGCGAAGGCGAAGTTCGCGTACTCGCTGGCCGTCGACAGCATGTTGTTGTAGTGGCCGGTGTTGATCGTGTCGACCTTCACCAGCAGCGTGCTGTCGGCCTGCGAGCGCAGCGTCATCGCACCGCCGGACGACAGCGTGGCGCGCTTGATGTCCACGGTCGCCAGCGCGTCGGTTTCGCCATAGCCGATGCCGAGCACGGAGCCGACCACCCGCATCGAAGCATCCGTTACCGCCACCGATTCGATCTTCAGATCACCGCTCGCTTCGATCCGCGCACCGCCATCGACGTCTATCGTGGCGTGGGCAACCGACACGGTGGCATCGACCACCAGTGCAAGATCGTCGAGGAAGTCGAGCAGCGCATCGGTGTATTCCTCGCCCGTCCACACCCACTTGTCGTTCGCGTCGGCCTTCAGCGTGACGTTGCGCCCCTTGATGGTGGCGTTGTTGAGGGTGATGGACGCGATGGAATCGTCGACCGAGCCGAGCACCGGCGTGGATTGGTTGTCCGTGGCGAGCAGCTGGATGTCGCCCGCGCCCGATGCATAGTCGCCGTCGGCGTGCGCCAGCACCTTGCTGCCGGACTTCAGGTCGATGTGCTTCGCTTCGAAGGTGATGTCGCCGGACGGCCCGACCGAAGCGCCGGTCGAGTGGCTCGCCGCATCGGTGCCGGCGACGCGGCGGCTGGATACCGTCACGTTTTCGTTCACCGTGATCCTGTTGTCCGCCTGCAGCAGCAGGTTGGCACCGGTGACGGTGACGCCGCTGTCCGACCCCGCCGGAATGCCGGTGTAGCCGCCGGCACCGCGCAGCAGGTTCGCGCTGAGCACGATGTTCAGTGGATCGATCAGCACCAGGCCCGCCGCGCCGCCCGCTCTCCCGTCAGCCAGAAACTGACCGCCGGCCAGCTCCACCGTGTCCTTCGCCGAAAACTCGACGAAGCCGCCGTCGCCGCTGGCCCCGGCACTCGCGTCCATCACAGCACCGCTGCGGATGACCGCACTGCGCTCGGCCATCGAATACACGCGACCGCCGTCCGAATCCGCCCCATCTCCGGCCGCCGTCACCATCGCGTCGATGTCGACCAGGATGTCGCGCCCGGCCTTCAGTTCGATCTCGCCGCCGCCGGCACCGCCGCCGCGCGCATCCAGCGTACCGGCGATTTCAATGTCCTCGTCCGCCGCAATGTAGATGCGCCCCGCCCGCTCGACCAGCCGGCTGCCCGCGCTCACACCCTGCGTATTGACGATGTCGGTGAAGTCCGGCGCTCGCCCCTCGAAGCGCGCACCCGTCAGCACCGCGCCGGCCACGCTCACCGTGCCCGCCGACAGCGTCACGCCGTCTGCCGCGTTGATCCGCCCGTCGATGCGGATCGCCGCACTCGACAGCGGCGCCGTACCGTTGAGCAGCTGACCGACTGCGCCGGCGTCCGGCTGACCGTTGACGAAGAAGCGGTCCGCGAAGCCCTGCGTCGGCGTGCTCACCGACAGCGAACCCACATTCACCACGCCACCCGCGCCGACGACAAATCCGTGCGGGTTGGCAAAGAACACATTGCCGCCGATCCGCCCGTCGCGGATCGCATTCAGCGTGCCGTGGATGTCGCTGCGCGCGTCGCGCACGATGTTCACCAGATTCACCGCCCCGCTCGGCACGTGCAGGTTCGCCGTGTGCCCGGCATTGACGTTGAACGTGTTGAACGAGTTGAAACCCGAGTTGCCCGCAATCGTGCCGGTCCGGATGTCCGTCACCGCTCCGGCCGTGCTCACCGTCGTCAGCGTCCGGCCATCGGCCTGGATCGCCTGCGCCCACGCCGCCGGTGACATCAGCAGCGGCAGGCTCGCCATGCCCGCCAGCGTGCAGAAAGAGGGCGCAAGCGCCGCCGATAGCGTGCGCAGGCCAGGCAGACTGGAAGTGGAGCGCGTCGGTTTCATTGCCTGATCCTTTTTCGATCACCAAAGAAACCAATGTGCGCGTGTAGGACAAACTCCTACTTGATCTTGCGCAATGTCACGAGATGTGAAATTTCACGCCGCGATCGTCGGCGATCCGGCAACGAAGATGCACTGAACCGTACCGGCAATCGACCGGACGTCTTCAACTCGGGAATCGGATCCGGCACGGCATTTTTCAATCGCCCGCCGGCGCAAAAGCGGGGCGCCGCGCAGGCATCAGCCGAACCGCCAGACGTGCCGGCGCACGCCGGGGTTGTACCCGGCGCCGTCAGAACACCTGTGCGACGACCTGCACGTGCACGTAGTAGCCGCGCGGCTCCTGCGGGCGGTCGCGGATCGGCAGCCCGAGCGTCACCCGGGCCGATATGTTCTGGTTGATGTTCGCGTTCAGCCCCCAGCCGTAGCTCGCCATCGTGTCGCTGCCGCGCGTTGACTCCGGCGGACGGAAGGGCTCCACCGCGCCGTAGTCGAGAAACAGGAAGCCGCTGGTCCTGATCGGCGCCACCGGCGCCTGCGGCAGCGGGTGGTGCAGTTCCACCGACGCGATCAGCCCCTTGTCACCGCTGAACAGACCCGTCTGGTAACCCCGCACGCTTCCCTCGCCGCCGATCAGGAACTGCTCGCTCGAGGTCAGGTTCTCGTCACGCGTGTATTGGAAGGCCACCGTGTTGTGCACCGACCAGCCTTCGCCGAATTCCTGCACACGGCGCACCGAGCCACGCCAGATCTTGAATGAGGTCGACACCACATCGTCGATCGGGTCCGCATCCCCCGTAGAGTAGGTCAGCGATCCGGTCCAGATCCGGTCGCTTTCCCACCACTGCGCATCCACGCCCGCCGACACGTCGTCGATGTCGGTCGACTGGAACTTGCGCCCCTCGATCCAGCTTTCCGTCTTGCGCTTCTTCGCCCCGCCCAGCACATCGAGCTGGTAGGTCTTCCCGATCAGCAGCGGGTGGCGCAGCAGCGCCGTCCAGGCCGTCGATTCGCCGCGGATGCGCAGCGGCGCGAACGGGCCGTTCTTGATCCGCGTGTAGTCTTCGAACCAGGACAGCGTGAGCCGCGTACCCAGCGTGCCCAGTGGAATGCTGTACGACAGCGCGCGGCCTTCGTGCCCCCCCGTCTCCGCGCCGATCAGCGACGCGCTCAATGCGTCCCGGAAGCCGAACAGGCTGCGGTTCTGGTAGAACACGCCGGCCCGATACACCCCCGTCGCGTAGCTGCCGCTGGTGTCGGCGAACACGCGCATTTCGTGTTTCGGCGGCTCCACCGCCGTCAGCGCCACATCGGTTTCGCCGAACTTCGCACCCGGCTTCAGTTCGGCACGCAGCTGCACGTCCTGGCTGCGGTTGAAGCGCATCATGCTGCGCTCCAGCGCCCCCACGTCCGCCAGATCGCCCTTCGTCTGGCCGAGCCGCGACAGGATGAAGCTGTCCGCCGTGCTCGCGTTCCCTTCGAGCAGAATGTCACCCACACGCCCTTCGACCAGTTTGATCGTCACATTGCCGTCGGCCACTTCCTGCGCCGGCAGCACCGCCTGTGCGGTCGGGATGCCGCGCTCGCGGTACAGCGTGTTGATGCGCTCGACGACCTCGACCACTTCGGCCAGCGTGACTTCGCGTCCTTCGACCGTCGCCGCCAGCCCTCGCAGCGTCTCTTCCGACAGCAGCTCGGACTTCGTGAAGTCGATGCGCCTGAGCAGGAACTTCGAGGTCACCGCCGGTTTCTTCGCCGGCGCAGGCTTGAGCCCTTCGCGGTCGATCGACGGCTCCGACTCGGGCCGGCGCTCGCGCTCTTCGCGCAGCCGACGCTCAAGCTCCAGCGAGCGCTGCTGGATGCTGCCCGGGTCGGCTGCAGGCGGCAGTTGCGGGGCCACCTGCGCCTGCGCCGGCGCCGCAGCGCCCAGGGCGCACGTCAGTGCTGCCACGGCCAGTGGAATCCTGCGGGCTTGTCTGCCGAACAACCTGTGTGCGCGCCTCACTGTGCGGTCTCCTTCGGGGTTTCGCCGGGTGCATTCTGCGCCTCGTCCTCGGCCTTGCGGCGGGCTTCCGCTTCCTCTTCCGTCTCTTCCTCGCCCGAATTCACGGCCGGGATGTCCAGCGGGATGTTGATCGCGATCTGCGACAGCGCCGGCACCACATTCACCGCCTGCGGACGCGTCGGATTCGGCACCCGACCTTCGATCGCGTTGCGCGACTCCTCCCGCCCGCTGTTGTCCGGGTCCGTCCGTTTGACCACTTCGTGCAGCGGGCTGCGCGTCAGCACCGTCTCGTCGGTCTCCAGCCGATAACGTTCCAGACGCAGCGCAAACCGCTTGTCCGGCGCATGGATCTGGATGTCCGCCGGCTCGATCACCGTCGTCACGTTGTCCATATACACATCGCTCTGCGGGTTGATGAACCGCGCCTGGTTGTCGATCCGCCCGTCCAGCACCTCCAGCCAGCCGCGCTCGGTCTCGATCCGCGCGTCCTGCGAATACAGCTGCTCGAAGCGCGTGCCGATCGGGCTGTCGAACGTCAGGTCGATCAAGCGTGCCGTGCTGCCCTTCGGACCGGTGAGATTCATCAGCAGCGGACCGCCGGTGCCGGTGTGCTCGACCCTCGCAGTGATCGACTCCATTGCGAAGGAAAGCGAAGACTTCACTTTGAGCGTACCGAGCACGATGTCGCCCTTTCCGGAAATGTCCAGCGTGTCACCCGCCAGCCGCTTCACGCTGACCCGACCATTGATGGCTTCCAGCTTCACGCCCTGCCCGGCGGCCACGGAATCCATCAGGATGTCCTGTTCGGCGATCACCGTCGCGTTGCCCGTTTCCGAGCTGGCTTCCTGCACGGTGACACTGTTGCCGGACAACAGGTCGAGATTGCCGCGTGCCGCGTAGGCGAGCTTGCCGCCAAGCGAGCCGCCCGCCTTGAGCGACAGGTCGCCATCGGCACGAACTTCGCCGATAGCCAGATCGTCTGTCTCGTCGATCGCCACGCCGCCCGTTGCAGCGACGGCATCGAGCATCGCGATGTCGGTTTCCAGTGCATCCGGAGAAGGCAGCGGCGAACCGTTGTTCCAGGTTGCGCCGCCAATGCCTTCCTGAGCCTGGAGAACCACACCGGCGCCCGGCGTGGCTGCCACGAGGTCGTAGGTGCCCACGTCTCCGCCATCGAAAATGCCGCCGCCGGCGACGATGCGCAATGCCGAGGCGCTTGCACTGTTCGTCGCCTCGATACGACCGACGACCACGTCGCCAGACGCGGCAATATCGATGCCACCGTCACGCGCACGCAGTACTGCGCCGTCGGCCATCAGATAGCGCGCAGCGGAAATTCCGATGTCGCCCGCCGCTTCGACCGTCCGCGCCGCCTGCAGCAGATCGCCGCCGGCCGACACCGTCAGATCGCCACCCGCCTCGACGCGCTCGATCTGCGCTTCGCCGGTCGTCGCGATGTCAATGCTGCCCGCAACCGCACGCAGCACCGCGCCGTCGGCCATCAGATAGCGCGCAGCGGACATTCCGATGTCGCCCGCCGCTTCCACCGTCCGCGCCGCCTGCAGCAGATCGCCGCCGGCCGACACCGTCAGATCGCCGCCCGCCTCGACGCGCTCGATCTGCGCTTCGCCGCTCGTCGCGATGTCGATGCTGCCCGCAACCGCACTCAGTACCGCGCCGTCGGCCATCAGAAAGCGCGCGGCAGAAATTCCGATGTCGCCCGCCGCTTCCACCGTCCGCGCCGCCTGCAGCAGATCGCCGCCGACCGACACCGTCAGATCGCCACCCGCCTCGACGCGCTCGATCTGCGCTTCGCCGGTCGTCGCGATGTCAATGCTGCCCGCAACCGCACGCAGCACCGCGCCGTCGGCCATCAGATAGCGCGCAGCGGACATTCCGATGTCGCCCGCCGCTTCCACCGTCCGCGCCGCCTGCAGCAGATCGCCGCCGACCGACACCGTCAGATCGCCACCCGCCTCGACGCGCTCGATCTGCGCTTCGCCGGTCGTCGCGATGTCAATGCTGCCCGCAACCGCACGCAGCACCGCGCCGTCGGCCATGATGTAGCGCGCGGCCGACAGGTCGATGCTGCCGACCGCTTCCGCCCTCTGCGCCGACTGCATCAGGTCACCCGCCGCATCGAGCATGAGCTTGCCGCCCGCTTCGATGCGGCCGATGTTCAGGTCGCCGGGCGAGCGCAGTGTGACGTCGCCAGCGCTGGACAGCGCACTGCGGACGTCGAGTGCACCATCGACGGCGCGCACATGGATGCCGTCTGCGGCTTCGAGTTCGACCCAGCCGTCGGGTGAAGCACCCAGATCAAGCGCCTCCAGTTCGCTGCTGCCGGTGCCGCCGATGGTGGTGCCGGCATACAGGCTGAGATAGCGCGCCTGGATGTCGCGCTGCAGATCCGACGACACTTCGACCAGCGCACCCGCCGAGCGGATGCGGGCCAGGCCCGGTGTGTAGATCTGGTCGATGCGCAGGTCGCCGGCCAGATTCGACAGGAACAGGTCACCGCCGGCGCGCGCCGTCACGGTCGCGTTGGTGGCCACCTGCACGATCAGCGCCAGCGTGTCCTGGCCGAGGTTGCCGCTGCCGGCTTCCAGCGTGACGTTGCGCGACTGCACCGCCGCCTGACCGATCGTCGCGGCACTCAGCAAGGCACCGGCGGTCTTCATCCGCACATCGGCCGGCGTCGCGATCGAGGCCACCCGGACGTCCTCTTCCGAACCGAGGTAGATGCTGTCGGTCGCCGTCGCCGTGATCGTGCCGTTGTTCTGCGCGGTGAAATCGACGTCGTCCTTGCGCAGGATGGTGATGGTCTTCGCATCGGTGTCGATGCGCACGTCGGCCCGCTCGGCGGCGATCAGCGCGAGCTGTTCGTCTTCCGACCAGGCGGTCGGATTGGTGCCGATGACCAGTGCAGTGCTTTCCTTGCCAATGCCGCGGGCGGCGATCAGCTGGATGTTGTCGCCGATGACGTTGGCGTCCTCGATCAGCACTTCGGTGTCGGAGGTGTCCTTGAACAGGCCGGCGGCGACGCGGTTGGTAACTTCCGCTTCGGTCCAGGCGCCGCCTTCGCTCAGGGCGCTGGCGCGCGTGGCGTCCTGCGTGGCGACGTTGTAGCTGAAGTTCTTGTTGAAGCTCGCTGCATCACCGGTACCGAACTCCGCCGCCGCCTGGTGGAAAAAGGCGGTGCGCTGGTTCCGGTAGACCGCAATTTCAGCGTCGCCCCAGCCATTGGCGGTACGCAGCGCCTGTTCGGTCTGCGTGTCGAGCACGAAAGTGTAGCCGGCGTCATAGGCGGCAGCAGTGAAACCGGTCGAAATGCCGTTGGCGTCGAAGTTCTCCTTCAGGCCGCGCATCTGCCAGTACTGCAGGTAGTCCTGCTCCTTCTGGTCGTTGTACGCCTTGAGCGTGTTGTCGACGCTCTGGTTCGCGCCGGCCGACGCTGTCAGCCGCGCACGCTGTGCAACCTGAAGCAGCTGGGCGCGTGTTTCCACATCGACCTGCTGTGCTTCATTGACGTCGAGTATCGAGCCATTGACCGACTCGAGCCGCACGTCGCCGCCATTGGCCGATACGGACAGCAGGCGCATGTCACCGTCGGTTTCGGTCAGCCCGGTGTCGCCAGCGGCACTGGTTTCGATCCAGCCATTCGACGAGCGGACATCGATCTCGAGCGGATCGGCAAGGCTGCCGATGCCCGCGTTCTCCGATGTGAGCCGCACGAAACCGCCCACGACATTATTTGCAGTGCCATTGGCGTCGACCAGATTGGCGTCCGCCTTGAGGTCGACCAGGCTGCCGTTGCCGCCTGTGACATTGACGAGGCGCATGTCGCCCTTGGTTTCCCACAGCGCCACGCCACCGGTGGCGCTCGCGGTCAATGCCCCCGTGCCCTGCAGGTCGAGCTTGATGTGGTTGCTGCCGGCCAGGGCAGGGCCGCCGATCGAGCCGTTGGTCGCCGTCATCGTCAGGTTGCCGGCGATGATCTGACCGAACTCCGTTGCGCCGATGCTCGTGCCGGTCAGCGTGGTCGGGCCGGTCAGGTTGCGCACCGCGCCCTGCAACACCACGGCGCCACTGCTGGCGACGTTCAGCAAGCCGACATCGTTGCCGATGAACTTGATGTCGATGGCCTTCGACGCATTCAGGCTGTGCTGGAAGTAGTTGCGTTCCTTCCACGACCAGTCGCGTCGGCTGACGATGTTTTCGTTGGCATCCAGGAAGCCCGAACGATAGGTACGGACGTACTTGACGCCGGTATCGGTCATCGATGACCGGACCTTCGTGAAGTCCATGATGTAGTCGGTGGTACGGCTGTCATTGCTCAACCAGTCACCGGTCAGGCGGGCGATCGTCGTGCTGTCGTTGTCGGAGCCGGTCGTGTTGCCCGGATTGGCGGCTAGCCAGTCACCGAAATCGCCGAACACCTCGCAGTCGAGCGCGCAGCTCTTCGTGTACTCCTCGTAGTAGCTGGCGTCGATGTTGTCCGAGTTGATCCAGTTGAAGCGGCGACCCGCGCGCGTCTTGTACTCGGCATTGCGTCCCGCCGCATCGCCGTCGACACTGACGACAGGCCGGACGGCTTCGGTCGAGGCCGTACCGCTGGCGTAGCTGTAGGTGGTGTTGATCTGGCCGTTGCTGCGCGTGATGACGGTTTCGAGCGGCGCGCCGGTGCTCGACTTGGTGCTGGTGTCGATGATCTTGATGCGCCCTTCGACACCGACGCCGGTATCGAGCCGGTTGATGGCCAGGTCGGCAGTCGTCTGGTTGTTCACCGCGATGCGCCCGAAGCCGTCCATCACCTCCAGCCGTCCGTTGCCGGTACTGAAGATGTCACCGTAGAACTGCATGTAGCCGCCCTGCACCTGGATGCTGCCCAGTTCGAGCCGGTTGTTCGCGGCGTCCCAGCGCACCTTCGGACGGAACACATCCTTCACGTTCGCGCCATTGACGATCATGTCGAGCGCCACCCATTCGCCGTTGGCGCCCTTGGCCTGCTGCAGGATGGTGTTCGTGATCTGCACATTGAAATCCGGCAGACCGCTCTGGATCAGACCGTTGATGTTCAGCTTCTCGCCGCTGATGAACACGTTGTTGCCGGCGATGGTGCTGCCGTTGGCCGATATCGCCACATTGTTGACGGTGTAGGTCTTGCGCTGGGTCTGGGTCGCGCCCGACAGACGCCAGGTCGGGTTGGTCGCAATTGCAAATTCGCTGCGTGCCGTCGCTTCGTTGTTCTGCTGCAGGCCATTGACGAAGTTGCCGGCCTGATTGATGAAGCCGGCGACCAGCTTGTCGAGTGACGGATCACCCGCCTGATGCGTGAAACCGACCGTGAAGGTCTTGATGAAATCGCCCTTGGTGGCGATATCGACCGTCTGCGCGACGATGTCGGCGCCGACCAGCACCGAGCCGGTACTTTCGATCTTCACGATGCCGCGGGCATTCGACAGATCGCCGTCGACGTGAATCTCGGGCTGCAGGGCATTCAGGTTGACCGGATCTTCGTAGGTATTCTTCAGCAGGATGATTGGGTCCGGCGAATTGGTGCGATCGACCACGTTGCCGCTGGCGAAGCCGGCCACCTGACCGTACTGATTCCGGGCGTTGATTTCGGTCGTGTTGCTGACGCGAACGCCGTTGAGCGTCACCAGACCGCCCGCTTCGCCCGGAATGCACAGCGCCGCGGCGCAATCCAGGGCCGCGATGCCCGACTTGATGCGCACGAACTGGTTGGCGTTGTTGACCACCTCGATGATGGAGTCGCCCGGCGCGATCAGTTCGGCCGACGCGGCGCCCGTGAGCCAGTCGCCGGTGATGCTGATGTTGCCGGTGTAGGCCGCAGCCGGATCGATGTCGACAAAGTTCACCGTGGCACCGACCCCCATCTGCGTCTGGCGCGCCTGCAGGATCAGGATGTCGTTCAGGAAGCCATTGGCGACATCCGCGTTGTCGTCCTTGTACTCGTCATAGCGTGACTGCAGGAAGTCGATGCGCGACTGGATTTCGCGCGCGAGCGACACGTTGCTGCGCCGGCTGAAGCTCATGTTCTCCGACTGGCGCACCATCTGGCCGTTGGCACCGAACTCCAGGTACTGATGGTGGCGTGTGCCGGCGAACACCGTGCCATTGACGTTGACGCCGGAACGCGAGTCGGTGAATTGCGAGCCGCCCTTGATGTCGAGGCTGATGTCGTCGTCGAAAATCTTGCCCAGCGCTTCCAGCGCCTCGCGGTACAGATCAGTACCGCTGCCATAGCCGCGCGTGGTGTGGCTGCCTTCGCCGGCCTTCAGGTCGATGTCCTTGACCGAGGCGACTGCCGCACGCGCAATCTGCTGTTCGCGGATGCCGGTGATGCCGGTCAGGTCGGCGCTGTAGGCGGCGATGTTGATGCGGTTGTCCTGACGGATTTCACCGTGTGCGTCCGGCACGCTGTTGATCGGGATGACCGTCTTGTTCCAGAGCCGGGTTTCGGCGTCGGCAACGAGGTTGTTGTTGTGGCCGGCCAGCAGGCGGATGTTCTCTTCCGATTCGAGCCGCGCACCGTTCAGGTGGATGTCGTTGCTGGTGATCAGGCGCGACAGCGACTCGCCGGACGGCGCACCCGCCAGGCCGTAGGTCTTGCTCTGCGCCTCGGTATCGATGATGGCTTCGGTACGCGCATCGAGCACGATGTCGCCGTCGCTCTGCAGCAGAGTCCCCGCGCCGACCGTGATGTCCGCGTCGTTCCTGTCCGCAATGATGAAGGATTCGGTGTGCGCGATGGCGATCGCACCGCCGGTGTCCAGCAGCACCGAGTCGTACGCGTCGACATCGTTCTTCGCGCCGATGCGTATGGCACCCGCGTTGAGACCGGCAACGCTGCTGCCGATGAAGGCATTGCTGCCGATCACCACATCGGTGTCGTTGCGTATCGTCGATACGCTGGCGCCAGACGCACCCGACAGAATGCCGCCCGAGGCCGCCTGCACCGCCCAGTCGGCGCCGGCCGAGCCCTTGATGACTCGCGTTTCGGCGTCGATGTCGACGGTCTGTGCATTCTCGATGCGGGTGCCGTTCAACAGTTCCGCCTTGGTCGTGTTGTCCACCGTGTTGGTGACCCAGGCCCCGGAATAGCCGGCGACGGAGGCTGACGTGCTGTCGGCCGTACCCTGGAAGTCGGTCGTGTGCTTCGCGTCGATATCGACCGTGGCGGCACGCAGCGTGCCCGCGACCTGCGTCGTGGTCGTCGCATCGGCGTCATTGACCACGCTGGCCGCCAGCACGACGCCAAGGCCGCCGGCACCGGATGTGGACTCGGCATCCAGTTCGTCGCGGCTTTCGCTGCGGATTACGATGCTGCCGGCGTTGATCGTGCCGGCGCCGATCAGCGCTTCGGTCGTGCTGTCGACCGTCGTTTCCGCGCTGTTGCCGCCGGCCGCGATGAAACCGATCGCGATGCCGCTCACGTCGCTGAGCGCGCTGACCGTGGATTTCGACAGCGTGTTGAACACACCGCTCCCGAGCTTGATGTCGTGACCGGCGCCCATCTGGACGCGTGTGATCGATTCCACCGTGGCGATGGCTTCGGTAGCGGTTGCGCCCAGCAGCAAACCACCGCCGGCCGCGAGCGCGTCGGCGCTCGCCGTGTCGTATCCGGCGCGCGGCAGGGTTTGCGCCTTCAGCGTGAGGTTTCCGGCCGTCACGTCGAAGCCGGTACCGATGGTGACGAGAGAATCGGTATCGACGGTGGCTTCGGCCAGCGACACGCCGATCGACAGCCCGGCCGACACCGCTATGCCGACGGTGATCGCTTCCGCCACCGGGTCACTGTCGGCGCGGATCTGCGTCAGGCCGCCGACGGTCGTCACCTTCACGTTGTTGCCGACAGTCGCCCTGGCTGCGGAATCGTCGCTGACGTTGGCATCCGCACCGACACCCGCGACGATGCCGCCGGCAGCTGCGACAACCTCGCCCTTCGAGGTCGTGCGCGACTGTCCATACACGTCGAGCGATTCAGCGGTGATCTGCGCGCTGTCGAGCAGTTTCGCCTCGGCCGAACTGGTTTCGTCCACATAGGCAATCGCGGCGCCGATGCCGACAACGCCGCCTGCCCCGGCGCCGCCTTCGGCGTCGAGGTTGTGATCGACCTTGGCATTGACCGTCACGCTGCCCGTGCTCGCCGTCACGATGCCGCCCAGACTGGCGGTCGCGGTCGAGGATTTTTCGTGCCACGCGAAACTGGCAGCGAGCCCGGCCAGACCGGCGCCGCCAGCGTAGGTGCGCAGCTTCGAAACATTTGGCTGATCGTCGGTCGCCCGCACGGTCACGTCACCGCTTGCCGTGGTCGAGCCGGCCAGACTGGCCACCGTGCGATCCTCGACCATCGAAATCGCGATGCCGCCGCCCAGCGACACGCCGCCCGAAATCGCGGCACCGATCGCTTCGGCGTCGGTATCGCTGCGCGTGTGCGCCAGCACGTCGATATTGCCGCCGGCATTCAGCGTGGCGCCGCTGGCCACGATGGCGGCGGCGGACGTATTGCTCGGTGTCGCGTTGAAGTCGGATGAGGCGTTGATGCCCGCACGCGCCGCGTTGGCGCGCGCCGCCGACGCGTCGGCGGCATCGGTGTCGCTGTCGATCTGGTTACCGGTGGCGCTGCGCGACGCAAGTTCGGTCGCCTTGCTGACCGATCCGGTGGTGTTGTCGCTGGCGTCGCCATCCGGCCGGGTGCCGATGGAAATGACCGATACCGCTCCGGCGATGCCGGCACTCAGCCCCCCCGCTGCCGCGACAGTGGTCGAATCGATATCGCGCACGCTGTCGGCGGTGACGGAAATGTCGCCGTCGGCAGTGATCTTGGCGCCGGTCGCCACCGTGGCCGACGAACCGCTGCGTACCAGTACGACATCGACCGCTGCACCGACGCCGGCACCGCCGATGCCCACGCCCAGACTGCCCACGCCGCTCTCGACCTTGATGAGGTCGTCCGCCTCGATGAATACATCCTGCGCATCGGTACCGCCGAATGCGGTGTCCGAATTGATCTCCACACCGGTGCCGACCTGCGCATCGGTCGTGCCCTTGGCCAGTACGACGTTGATGGTGCCCGCCACCCCGACGCCGCCAGCCGCCGCCGCCGTGGCGGCGAGCACTTCCTGATCGAATCCGGAATCGGCTCGTATCGTCGTCGCACCGTCGGCATCCAGCCGGCTGGTGCCGCTGACCTTCGCCAGCGTCGCCTGTTCGACGACGGTCACCGCGGCCGTGATGCCCACACCGGCCACGCCACTGACCGCGAGCGCACCGGCATCGATGTCGACTTCGGTGTCGGAGGTCGCCTCGACTCGAATCGTGCCCTGTGATTCGAGGTCGCTGTTGTTGACCAGCGCCTGCGTCGTGCCATCGACCAGCAGCACACCGATGGTACCGGCCAGACCGGCATAGGTTCCGCCGCCGACGGCGACGATGGCCTGTTCGAACTTGCTGGTCGAACCGGCATCGACGGTCACCGCCTTGTTCGCCTGCAGCGTCGCGGTGTCGACGTTTGCCGTCGTCACATGCGACACCACGGCCGTGTCGGCCGCCCCGCCGATGCCGGCGTCACCGCCGATCGCCGCACCACCGGTGGCGGAGCCGATCTGATCGTGGTGATAGGCCGCGACCCGTACTTCCTGGTCGCTGGTGCCCAGGCTGGCGTTGAG
The DNA here is from genome assembly GCF_024580155.1 of Methyloversatilis sp. XJ19-13. NCBI lineage: Bacteria > Pseudomonadati > Pseudomonadota > Betaproteobacteria > Nitrosomonadales > Sterolibacteriaceae > Methyloversatilis > Methyloversatilis sp. XJ19-13. The sequence goes on from NZ_JANINH010000015.1 coordinate 60,051, forward strand.
CTTTGCCCCATTGGTGACCTGGGCCGTCGTGCTGCCGCCCATCATCGCGATGCCCACCGTCGCGGCGACGCCGGCGTTGCCGCCGCCCGCTGCGCTGAGCGCGATGTTCTCTACCATCGCAGTGGAAGACGCGACCACGCTGACGCCCTTCACGGTGTCTTTCAGCTGACGGCCGGACAGGGGTTGCTGCGACGGCAGCAGATTGTTGTTGTAGGCGGTAAGCGAACCGTTGTCGACCAACTCCGCCGGGCTGTTGCCGAGACCGGTGACCGACGTATTCGCGCCGCTGATTTGCGCCGTCGTCGTCGACTGGATGTCGTTGAATGCGATGCCGCCGGCCGCACCGATGCTGCCGCCGAAAGCCACGCTGCCGGCACGCGACTTGATGAAGTCATCCGCTTCCGCTGTGACCACCGCATTGCCGGTCGCATTGACGATCGCACCGTCGTCGATGCGCGCGGTCGTGCCACCGCCGGCGTTGTTCAGGGCGATCGAGCCGGCGAAGCCGGCGGTACCCGCCGCAGAGCCGGCGATCGCCCACACATCGAGCGTGCCCTGACGTTCGGCATCGACGCGCACATTGGCGCCATCGGCACTGCCGCCCGACAGTTCGGCACGCACTTCGCCACCGATCGAGTTGTACGAACCTGCTGCACCCACCGCCGCCGTGCCGGCACCGCTCGCCGCGCCGGAAATCGACAGGATTTCCGACTCGTCGCGCGCCTTGATCGTGATGTCGCCGCTGGCATCCAGGTCGGAGCCCGAAGCGTGGGCCACGGTGCTGTTGCTGATCGTGTTGATGCCGAGCGAACCGGTCACGGCCACCTTGGCCGAGCCGCCGCCGCCCGCGGCGATCGCCTCGATCTCGGCGTTCTCGGTGGCTTCAAGGCGGATGCTCGTGCCATCGACATCCGAGTTGGTCACCAGCGCTTCGGTGGTGTTGTCGATCACGTTGTAGGCGACGCCGACGCCGACCGCCGCGCCGCCCAGCGACAGCGCCGCGCTGCCGGCGATCGACAGCATGCCGGAGGTGTCGCGCGCCGTGACGATGACGGCGTTGTTGTCAGCCTGAGCCTTCGATCCGACGATGCTGGCGCTGACCGTGTTGTCCGTTTCGACCGACGAGAACGATCCGGATACCGCCACCTTGTCCGCCACGCCACCGGCCACCGCCGTGGCGTCGATCCGCGTATCGGCGGCTGCATCCACCTTCAGTTCGCCATTTGTCGTGCGTACGTCGGCACCGCCTTCGATGGTCGCCTTCACCGAGTTGCCGACTTCGCTCCAGGCGACCGATGCGCCGATGCCCGCGTTGCCGCTGGTCGCACCGATGGCGCCGGCCAGCGCGAAGATTTCCGAGTCGTCCTTCGCCAGCACGGCGATGCCGCTCGCGGCATCCATGCCGAGCGCGGTCTTCTTGCCGCGGATGCGTGCCTCGGTCGTGTTGGTGATGGTGTTCACCGCTACGGCGCCGGCACCGGCCAGCGGCCCCTTGCTGAGGCCGAGCGAGGCCGAGATGGTGTCGATGTCGTTGTCGGTCTGCGCGTCCAGCGTGATGCTGCCGCTGGCCTGCAGATCGGAGTCATCGACATACACGAGCGTGTCGTTGTCGAGCTTGTTCCAGGCGAACGACAGACCGATGCCGGCCTTGCCGCCAAAGGCGATAGCGCCCGCTATGGACTGGATGCCGGACAGGTCGCTTGCACCGATGAACGCAGTGCTCACGCCGCTCAGCGACGAGCGCGCAATGTAGGCGTGCGTGGTGTTGCTGATTTCGTTGACCGACACCGAACCGGCCACACCCGCCTTGCCCTTGGCACCGGCCAGACTGGCCGACAGGGTCTTGATGTTGCCATCGACGTCGGCGTCCAGCGTCAACGTGCCGTTCTGCGTGACGATCGCGTCGGCGATGTAGGCGCTGGTGGTGCCGGCAAGCGTGTTCTGTGCGTACGAGCCGGCGATGCTGTTGCCGTCCTGCTGGGTCGAAATGGTCACCGCACCGGACAGCGCGTTGATGTCCAGCGTGTTGTCTGCGGTGACCGACACATTGTCGGCCTGCTGGACCTGCACGCCACTCGAAATGTAGGCCAGCGTGTCGGCTTCGATGTCGTTGACCGACGCGTCACCGGACACCGCAATGCCGAACTTTCCCTTGCCGGTGCCCGAGCCCGATGAGCCGGAGCCGGCCGAACCGCCGCTCGACGAGCCCGATCCGGCCACGGCGGCACTCGAACTGCCGTCCTGCGTTTCACTGGCACCGGCCGGCACGTCGGTCTGCGACTTGCTGCTGGTGGCGACCGCGCCGGCCAGCGAATAGGCGCTGATTTCGGTGTCGGCCGTGGCGGCCAGCGTCAGGTTGTCGCCCACCTTGATGATGCCGGTGGCCGGCGTCAGATCGAGGAGGGGATCGCGGTTGCCGATGAAGGCGCGCACGTCGGCGTCGAGCGTGTTCAGCGACACCGACAGGCCGATGCCGACCGGACCCTTGGTGACGACGATGCCGCCGGCCACCGAAATCGTACGGATTTCGCTGTCGGCATCCAGTGTCAGATTCTTCCCGGCATCGACCTTCGCCTTGTCGTCGATGTAGGCGATGGTGTCGGTGCGCACCGTATTCATCGACAGCGCGCCTTCGATGCCGACCTGCTCGGAACTGCCGCCCGCCTCGGTCACGGTGACCATCTGGTTGTTGCTTTCGGCCTTGACCTCGATGTCCTGCTCGGCCCGCACATCAGCACCGTCGCGGATGCCCGCCACCGCCTCGCCGCTGATGTCCAGCACATTGGCCGAACCGCCGATCGCCGCCTTGCCGCCGCTGTTGCCGAGGAATTTCTTCGACAGGATGCCTACCGCATTCACGGTATTGACATCGTTCTTCGCGTACACGGTCACCGACTGCGCCGCCAGATCGAGCGTCGGATCCACTGCGTTGTCGTAGATCGTGTTGAGCTTGGCGCCTTCGCCCACCCAGGCGTTGGAATTGTTTTCGAGCGTGAACACGGTGACCGCCGCCGCGAGGCCGAGGCCGCTCTTTCCGCTGGCCGAATTCAGGGCGAACGTCGTCAGCACGAGGTCGAGCAGATTGCCCTGCAGGTGATTCAGGATGACGGCCGGCGAGCTCCAGTCGATCTGCCACGGATAGGGAATGTGCGTCTGCGCATCGACCCGGATCGCGCCGCGTGCGTCGACCTCGGCCAGTTCGCCGATCCACGCATCGCTGTTGTTCTCGAAATTGGCGATCACCACCGAGCCGCCGATCGCGGTGCCGGTCGAGGTGGCCTTGGCGTCGGCACTCGCACTGGGACGGTCGTTGATCTTCGACACCACATCGACCTTGCCCTGCGCCTTCACGCTGGCACCGGCCGCAATGCTGGCGCTCGCGTTGTTTTCCGAATCGGTGTAGGACACGGCACCGGCGGCATTGAACTTGCCCTCCTTGATGCCGGGGAACATGAAGTCGGTGATCTTGCTGGCCGTACCGGAACTGACCTTGCCAGTTGCACCGAGTATCGAATTGCCGACATTGCGCTGGATGCCGGCGGTGAAATTCGTCATCTTCGCCGACAGCGTGTTCGGGTTGCCCAGCGTCGCCGCTTCGGCGGCGCTGCTGTTCTTGGCGATGTCGGTTTTCGCGTCGACCTTGACGTCGCCGTTGGTGGTCGTGACGTCGCCGCCTAGCGTAGCCGTGGTGTTCGTGGTCGAGGTGGTCACTGCGACCGAAATGCCCAGACCGCTGCCGCCGGTGTTCGATGCGATAGCGCCCGCCGAAATGTCGGCCTTGGTGTTCGCTTCGACTGCGACCGACCCGGCAGTGGTCGTCGTGTCGTCGCCGACGATGGCACTGGTGGTGGCGTTGTTCGACGCACGCACGAAGGTCGCATCGATCGGCTTGTTGGTCGAATTGACGCTGGCGGTCACGTTCAGTTCGGTGTCGGTCACTGCGCTGACCGACGTCGCATTGCCGCTTTCGAGCCGGGTCGTCCCCTGTACCTTGGTTTCCGCAATCGCCGTGGATTCACCCCATGCCACCGAAAAGACGATCAGCCCGGCAAATGTGGGCTTGGCGGCCGACGTGGCAGAGGAGGACAGCGTCAGCGTGTCGGTCGCCGTCAGTTCGGTCGCGCCATCGACGGTGACGCGCGCGGTGGATTCCGACAGCGACACCAGCGGGATGCTGGAAAAATCGAACAGCTGATCGTTCAGCAACTGCACTTCACCGCTGTCTTCGGCCGGCAGCCAGCTCTGGTCGGCCAGCCGCAGCGCATTGCCGAGCACGTTGAAGGTGAGTGAGGTATCCGAAGTCGCCGCGACATCGACCTTGCGGCCGCTGACCACGCTGGCGACACCGTTGTGGTCGCCGATGATCACATCGGCGGTGGCGATCTTCTCGAATCCGGCGCGCGCGCCGGCATGTGCCTTGATCGTCACGTCGCCGCTGCCGCTGATGAGCGAACCCTTGATTTCGGTCAGCGCGGTGGCATCGGTCGTGATGGCGAGGTATTCGCCGCCGGGACCGTCGGAAATGTCATCCATTTCCGTGTCAAGAAAGGTCTGCGCCTGCGACAGCGAAACATTCGGCGCGGTTTCCAGCAACTGGACGATCTGCGAGGTATCCGCCAGCGCCGACAGCTTGATGTTCGCGCCGCGTACGGTCGCGTTCTCGAGCTTGATGCGCGCATCGGCCGAGCGGACTGCACCGATCGCGTTGATGTCGCTTGCGAGCAGGCTGACATCGCCGGCGTTGAAGGCGCCGGTCGCATGGGCAAGCACCTTGCTGCCCGACTTCAGTTCGATTTCGCGCGCCTCGAAGGTGATGCTGCCCGAGTGGCCGATCGACGCACCATTGACGTGATCGCTGTCGACCAGACGGCTGGACACGACGATGTTTTCATTGACCGTGATCTTGTTGGTCGCCTGCAGCAGCAGGTTGGCGCCGGTGACGCTGACGCCGCTGTCCGACCCCGCCGGAATGCCGGTGTAGCCGCCGGCACCGCGCAGCAGGTTTGCGCTGAGCACGATGTTCAGCGGATCGATCAGCACCAGGCCCGCTGCGCCGCCCGCTCTCCCGTCAGCCAGAAACTGACCGCCGGCCAGCTCCACCGTGTCCTTCGCCGAAAATTCGACGAAGCCGCCGTCGCCGCTCGCCCCGGCACTCGCGTCCATCACAGCACCGCTGCGGATGACCGCACTGCGCTCGGCCATCGAATACACGCGACCGCCGTCCGAATCCGCCCCATCTCCGGCCGCCGTCACCATCGCGTCGATGTCGACCAGGATGTCGCGCCCGGCCTTCAGTTCGATCTCGCCGCCGCCGGCACCGCCGCCGCGCGCATCCAGCGTGCCGGCGATTTCAATGTCCTCGTCCGCCGCAATGTAGATGCGCCCCGCACGCTCGACCAGCCGGCTGCCCGCGCTCACACCCTGCGTATTGACGATGTCGGTGAAGTCCGGCGCTCGCCCCTCGAAGCGCGCACCCGTCAGCACCGCGCCGGCCACGCTCACCGTGCCCGCCGACAGCGTCACGCCGTCTGCCGCGTTGATCCGCCCGTCGATGCGGATCGCCGCACTCGACAGCGGCGCCGTACCGTTGAGCAGCTGGCCCACGGCGCCTGCGTCCGGCTGGCCATTGACGAAGAAGCGGTCCGCGAAGCTTTGCGTCGGCGTGCTCACCGACAGCGAACCCACATTCACCACGCCACCCGCGCCGACGACAAATCCGTGCGGGTTGGCAAAGAACACATTGCCGCCGATCCGCCCGTCGCGGATCGCATTCAGCGTGCCGTGGATGTCGCTGCGCGCGTCGCGCACGATGTTCACCAGATTCACCGCCCCGCTCGGCACGTGCAGGTTCGCCGTGTGCCCGGCATTGACGTTGAACGTGTTGAACGAGTTGAAACCCGAGTTGCCCGCAATCGTGCCGGTCCGGATGTCCGTCACCGCTCCGGCCGTGCTCACCGTCGTCAGCGTCCGGCCATCGGCCTGGATCGCCTGCGCCCACGCCGCCGGTGACATCAGCAGCGGCAGGCTCGCCATGCCGATCGCGAATCCGTGCGGGCGGTGCAGATTGGCCACCAGAGTGCGCAACCTTGGCAGGTTGCGACGACGTTGTGTACTTTTCATGGTGTGACTCCCGGTTACTGCCACGACCGTGCTTTGCGGTCGCTCGTAGGAATAATTCCTACATGATTGTAAGCTGATGTGACAGTGGTGGTGTTCAATACATCACGTCGGGATTCCGACGACACCGCATCCCGACACCGTATGTGTCAATTTCTGCAAGGTGGCCCCCTGCGTCGCCGCATCGCCTGAAGCGCTGCGACCGCGAGCCCCGTCAATGCCAGTGAGCCTGGTTCGGGCACGGTCGTCACGAGCGGATCAGCCAGCTCGAAGGTCGCGCGCACATCGCGAAAGTGGTACAGGGGTGTATTGGCCAGAAACTGCACCGACTGGGTGCGTAGCGGGTCCGGTGTCACGGTGAGCACACCGGCTGTCCCCAGGTCGAAGGTCAGCGTCGGTAGATCGAAGGCATAAAGCTGGTACTGGCCATTGGCGATTTCCTGCATGCCGACGTCGACCTCGAACGATCGGGTGACGCCCATGACGGTCATGCTCAGCGCGTGGGTCCGGTACTGGATGCCGCTCATGCCGGATTCGTCCGCCGGCCCGGTGCCCGCGAACAGCTTGAAGTAGTTGGCCAGCACCGGGGTGTCGCGCGTGAGATCGAGTGCGCCACTCAGCCCGTCAAAGCGGGACCGCGCGCTCGCCAGCGGCTGCCCCTCGAAATAGGTCTGTACCGACGAGCCGGTCGTCTGGAAGGTGATCGGCACGGCGCACGCTGCGCCCGCCCAAAGGCACACGGAAATAACGGCACAGCGCAGCACACCGCCAGCGGGAATGATCATCTGAACCTCCTTGTTGTGGATCGCGGCGGGCGCCTGCCCACATGCGACTTCCGGACCGTCACCGCTTCGAATCCGGCACCCGTGGATTGCTCACGGGGCGGCATTCGGCACACGCGCAGCCGGAAATTTCAGGAGGGAATTAGGCGCGCGGCCCGGTGGGCGGTAAATACGAACAAGCGCGTAGCGGGCTGCAGCAAATGCGGACGGGCAGGAACTGGATCACGGCTCGATCAAGCCGGGGGCAGGCGCTGACGGATCGACCAGGCGACGAGTTCGGCCGCATTGCGCAGACCAAGCTTGCGGGCGATGTTTTCGCGGTGCTTGCGCACCGTATGTTCGGAAATGCCCAGTTCGGCGCCGATCTGCTTGCTCGACAGGCCACGTCCTACCCGGCTGGCAATATCAATTTCCCGGCCGGTCAGGCCTTCGTGTTCGGCCGCCGTGCCATGGCCGAACAAGGTCGCCAGTTCCGGGCTGACATGGTAGCCGCCGTCGCCCACGGTATGGATGGCCGCCACCAGCGCGTCGGCGTCGTCGGTCTTCAGCATGTAGCCATGGGCACCGAAGGACAGCGCTGCCTGCACGGTGGCGGCATCCTGACGCGCCGTCACGACCAGCACGCGGGTAGGCAGATGGGTCGCGCCGATGGCCTGCATTACTTCGAGTCCGTCGAGCCGCGGCAGGCCGAGATCGAGCAGCAATACGTCCGGCTTGAGCTCACGGGTGAGCTGCAGCGCGCCTTCGCCATCGCCCGTTTCGCCCAGCCAGCGCACGCGCGGCGCACGCGACAGCATCAGACGCAGGCCCTGGCGCACCAGGGCGTGGTCTTCGGCAACGACGATGCTAATCTCGCGGGCTTCCATGCGCCGGAAAATACCATGGCGATGACGTCGATAACGCTCGACGCACACGACGGGACGGATGACAGCGCGGACGAGCGCGAGGCGGTCCGGCGCGACCTGCTGGGCGTGCTGTTCGGCCATACGCCCACCATCGTTGCCGGTAACGTTGCCGTGGCCAGCACCGCCGCAGCGGTGCTGGTCAGCGCCGAGGGACACTCGGCGGTCTGGGGCTGGCTGGCCGTCGTCTGCCTGCTGGTCGCCGTGCGCGCCTTCTACGTGCGCTGGATGCAACCGCAACTGGCCGGACTGGCCGGCCACCAGCTCGACCACACCGAGCGCGTCTACACGGCGATCGCCGCGCTGACCGGTCTGGCCTGGGGTGTGCTGCCCTGGCTGGGTTACGAAGGGCGCGACCCGTTCATGGACTTCTTCAGCGTTGCCATGCTGGTCGGCATGGCCGGCGGCGCCGTCACCGCCACCACGGCGCTGCCGCGCGCGCTCAATCTGTATCTGGTGTGCGCGCTGGTGCCGTTCATCGTGAAGTCGTGGCTGATCGGCGGCGCCATCAGCATCGCCGGTGGCGTGACCATCGTGTTCTACCTCGCGGTACTCATTTCATTCGGCCGCAATGCGCACGCCACGATGCGCAATGCCCTGCTGCTGACCCGACAGAACGCCCGCCTGGCCGACACCCTGCGACGCGAGCGCGACGCCGTTCAGGCGGCGATGCGCGCCAAGAATCTTTTTCTCGCCGGCGTGACGCACGACCTGCGCCAGCCGGTGCATGCCGTCGGCCTGCACATGCGTTATCTGCGCTCCCTGCGCGCCGACGAAGTGAGCCACGCGACGGTGAATGAAGCCTGCGCCGGCGTCGACGAGGCGGTGCGCGCGATGAGCAACCAGCTGTCGCGTCTGATCGAACTGTCGCGGCTGGAAGCCGGCGAGGCGCGTGTGCTGCGTCGGGCATTGCCCCTGGCCGAAGTGCTCGCGTCATGCGCCGCCCAGTTCGGCCCGCTGGCGCGCGACAAGGGCATCGAACTGGTGGTCCGGCCCGGTCGGGCCGTCATGGACAGCGACCCGATGATGCTGCGCTCCATTCTCGACAATCTGGTGTCGAATGCGGTGCGCTACACCGATCACGGCCGCGTGCTGGTCGCCGCCCGCCCGCGCGGCAAGGATGTGGAACTGCAGGTGTGGGACACCGGCCCGGGGATTGCCGAAGACCTCATCCCGCAGATCTTCATACCCTATCGCCGCTTCGACGACCGCCAGACCCGGCACGATGAAGGTCAGGGTCTGGGACTGGCACTGGCGCGCAAGCAGGCCGAACTGCTGGGGCACCCACTGACCGTGCGCTCGCGCGTCGGCCACGGCAGCGTTTTCGCGCTGAGGGTGCCCAAGGCGTAGCTCGCAGAGCTGGTGGGAACTGTTCCTGTGGGAGCGGCGATCCACAGCCGGCCCGGCTTTCCGGGTCATGTTGCAGTGCAATCGCGCAACGCGCCGTCGCCATCGACCGCAAGACCAGACGGCAGGCGGACGACCGCCCGGCAGGCTGACTGTCAAGGCTGTTGCGGCGTGTCACCGAAGCGTAAAGTTCGGTGAAACGACGTCAGGAGACACCCCATGCAACAGATCGATCTGGTCCCGCTGACCGAAGAAGAAAAAATCGCCTGCCTGCCCGAGCAGGAAATTTCCAGCGAAGTGCTGATAGAAAAGTACGCCAAGGGCGGCGAAACGACGGTGGCCGAAGTGCGCCGTCGTGTGGCAAAGGCGCTTGCGCAGGCCGAGGCGGAAGACCGCCGCGCGCACTGGGAAGCGAAATTCCTCGACGCGCAGGAGCGGGGCTTCGTGCCCGCCGGACGCATCAGCTCGGCCGCCGGCACCCAGCTCACCGCCACATTGATCAACTGCTTCGTGCAGCCGGTCGGCGACTCGATCACCGAAATCGAAGACCAGCGCCCGGGCATCTACACCGCGCTGGCGCAGGCCGCGGAAACCATGCGACGCGGCGGCGGCGTCGGTTACGACTTTTCCAGCATCCGCCCGGTCGGCGCTCGCGTGCGAGGCACGCAGTCGCGCGCGTCCGGCCCGGTGAGCTACATGCGGGTGTTCGACCGCTCGTGCGAAACGGTCGAATCGGCCGGAAGCCGTCGCGGCGCACAGATGGGCGTGCTGCGTTGCGATCACCCGGACATCGAGCAGTTCATCCACGCCAAGGACAGCGGCGACCTGACCAACTTCAACGTATCGGTCGGCGTCACCGACACCTTCATGAAGGCGGTCGAAGCCGACGGCACGGTCGAACTGGTGCACAAGGCCGAACCGGCCAGCGACATCAAGGCGGGCGGCGCATATCAGCGCGAAGACGGCCTGTGGGTCTATGCCAAGCCGCGGGCGCGCGAACTGTGGGACCAGATCATGCGCTCGACCTACGACCACGCCGAGCCGGGCATCCTGTTCCTCGACCGCATCAACCGCGACAACAACCTGTACTACTGCGAAAGCATCGAGGCGACCAACCCGTGCGCCGAACAGCCGCTGCCGCCCTATGGCTGCTGCGATCTGGGGTCGATCAACCTGACCCGTTTCGTGAAGAAGCCGTTCAGCGAAACGGCCGAATTCGATTTCGACGGCTTCGCCGAAGTCTGCGCGGTGGCCATCCGCATGCTGGACAACGTGCTCGAAGTGACCCACTGGCCGCTGCCGCAGCAGCGCGACGAAGCCATGGCGAAGCGCCGGGTCGGCCTCGGCTTCACCGGTCTGGGCGACGCGTTGATCATGCTGCGCCAGCGCTACGACACGCAGGAAGCACGGCTGATGGCGTCGCGCATTTCCGAGGTCATGCGGGACGCGTCCTATCTCGCGTCGGTCGAACTGGCGAAGGAGCGCGGCAGTTTTCCGCTGTTCAACGCCGACATGTATCTGTCGGGCGGCAACTTCGCGTCGCGCCTGCCGGCCGACGTGAAAGAGCAGATCCGCAAGCACGGCCTGCGCAATTCGCACCTGCTGTCGATCGCGCCCACCGGCACCATTTCGCTGGCCTTCGCCGACAACGCGAGCAACGGCATCGAGCCGCCGTTCTCCTGGACCTACACGCGCAAGAAGCGCATGGCCGATGGCACCTTCAAGGAATACGCGGTCGAGGACTACGCCTGGCGCATGTACCGGCACCTCGGCGGCGACGTGACCAAACTGCCGCCCTGGTTCGTGACCGCGCTGGAAATTTCCGCCGCCGCGCACAAGGACATGGTCGCAGCGGTCGCCCCCTATATAGATACGTCGATTTCCAAGACGGTGAACGTGCCGGCCGACTACCCATACGCCGACTTCGAGGATCTGTACCTCGCCGCCTGGAAGGCCGGTCTGAAGGGTCTCGCGACCTACCGGCCGAACAGCGTGCTGGGCAGCGTGCTGTCGGTCGATGCGCCGAAGACGGAAGAGAAGAAGCAGCCGCACGACGTCGAAATCATCACTGGCACCAACCAGCGCCTGTCGATCGGCGCGCTGCCGGCGCCGGTGCTGTCCAGCCTGCGCTGGCCCGGCCGGCCCGACATGCCGGACGGCAACCCGAGCTGGACCTACATGCTGAAGACGCCGGGCGGCGAATTCGCGCTGTTCGTCGGCCATATCGAGAACGAAGGTCCGGACGGCCGCATGCAGACCCTGCCGTTCGAGGTGTGGGTCAATGGTGCCGACCAGCCGCGCGGTCTGGGTGCGGTCGCGAAGACGCTGTCGATGGACATGCGCGCCAACGACCCGGGCTGGCTCAAGCTCAAGCTCGACGTGCTGGCGCGCACTGCCAGCGATCAGGGTTTCGACATGCCGCTGCCGCCCAGTGGCGAGCACCGCCGCATGCCCGGCGTGGTGGCCGCGTTCGCCAACGTGATCCGCTACCGCTGCGACAAGCTCGGTGCCCTCGAACGCGAAGCGCCGACACCGGTGCTCGACACGCTGTTCGCGCTGCAGGAGCCGAAGACCGGCACCGACGGCACGCTGAGCTGGACGGTGGACATCAGCAACCCGGCCACCGGCGAGGATTTCGTGCTGGGCCTGAAGGAAATCACGCTGCCGGGCGGTGAAACGCGCCCGTACTCGGTGTGGCTGTCGGGCAATTACCCGCGCGCGCTCGACGGGCTGACACGCATCCTGGCGCTCGACATGCGCGTGATGGACCCGGCCTGGATCGGCATGAAGCTGCGCAAGCTCATCAGCTATCCGGAACCGCTGGGCGACTTCATGGCCTTCGTGCCCGGCACCCGCCGCCAGCAGAACTGGCCGTCGACGGTCGCCTACGTCGCCCGGCTCATCATCCACCGCTACGCCATGCTGGGCATCCTCGACGAAGCCGGCTTCCCGATGCGCGAAATGGGCATCCTCGAATCACCGCGCGGCGACGACGAACCCCGGTTGATGCAGGGCGCGCTGTGCGGCGAATGCGGCAATCAGTCGGTCATCCGCAAGGACGGCTGCGATTTCTGCACCGCCTGCGGCGCGGTGGGGAGCTGCGGCTGACGCAATCAGCGGCGGCGCCCGGCGGGCCGTGGCGCCTCGCCGCCTGCGTCACGCTCGCCATTGCGGTGGCCGTGCTCGGCCCGGACGACCCCGCACTGCGCGCCGCGCTGGCGATCTTTGCGCTGACCGGCGCCCTGTGGATGACACAGGCCCTGCCACTGACGCTGACCGCGCTGCTGGTGCCGCTGCTGGCGGTACTGTTCGCCGGTGTGACGCCGGCCAGGGCGCTGGCGTCGTTCGCGCACCCCATCATCTTCCTGTTCCTCGGCGGCTTTGCGCTGGCCGCGGCGCTCGCGCGGCACGGGCTGGACCGCTGGCTCGCCCGCCGGATGCTCGCCCTGTCCGGCGGTCGCCGGGCGAGTTCGCTGGCCCTGCTGTTTGCGTTGACGGCACTGCTGTCGATGTGGATCAGCAACACTGCCACCGCAGCCATGATGCTGCCGCTGGCACTGGGTCTGCTCGGCCCGACGGCCGATCCGCGCGAACGCACTTTCGTGCTGCTCGGCGTCGCCTACAGCGCCAGCATCGGCGGCATGGGCACGCTGGTCGGCAGCCCGCCCAACGCCATCGCCGCCGCCCAGGCGGGCATCGGCTTTGCCGAATGGATGCGCTTCGGGCTGCCGCTGGTCGTCGTATTGCTGCCGCTGATGGCGGCGACGCTGTGGCTCGTGCTGCGGCCCGCGCTCGGAGGACGCATCGAACTGCCGGCGGATGACGGCGACGAAAGCTGGACGCCCGGACGCATCGCCACGGCTGCGGTGTTCGCGTTCGCGGTATCGGGCTGGATGTTCGGCGCGCCGCTGGCGCGCGCACTGGGCGTCGAGCAGGACATCGATGCCGTGGTCGCGCTCGCTGCCATCGTACTGCTAGTGGCCGGCCGTGCCGTCGACTGGCCGGACATCGAATCGCACACGCAGTGGGGGGTGTTGCTGCTGTTCGGTGGCGGTCTGGCGCTGAGCGCCCTGATGGGTTCGAGTGGTGCCAGCCGCTTTCTGGCCGACGCGCTGACCGGGCTGCTGCGCGGCACGCCCGACTGGCTGGTGCTGCTGGGCATCGTCGCCTTCGTCGTCATGCTGACCGAACTGGTGAGCAATACCGCCAGCGCCGCGCTGCTGGTTCCGGTGTTCGCCGCACTGGCACCGGACTTCGGCCTCGATCCGCGCGCGCTGTCGGCAGCCATTGCGATTTCCGCCTCCTGCGCCTTCATGCTGCCGGTCGCCACGCCTCCGAACGCGCTGGTATTCGGCACCGGCCACGTGTCGGCGGCTTCGATGATGCGCTGCGGACTGCTGCTGAACGCGGTGTGCATCGGCGTCATCACGCTTTACGCACAGGTGCTGTGACGGCAGCAGTCCAGGAACGACGAGATTCCGATTGGCAAAGCGCCTGCGATTGTCAGGCTGTTCCAGGGGGTCGCGAACGTGTTGCATCACCCTGTGGAGCAAAAGCCTCCATCAGGTATCGCACCCATTGACGGCCTTCCTCCGAGCACCAAGCCTTGTCCTGGCTGGCATTCATCAAGGACTCGACCTGCCTCATATCCGGCTTCATCGGTCCGAAGAAGACCGGATCGGCGCCTCTGGCAATCGCGATGGTCGGAAACGTTTCCACTTCCAGGCTGCCCAGGCGATCCGCTTCGTCCTCGATATCGATCCAGTACAGCCCTACTTCTGGATTGGACTGGACGAACGACTGGCAGGCGGGCTGGAAGGCACGGCAAACACCGCACCACTCGGCGCACAGCACAAAAACGGTCCACTCTTTAGCCATGGGGGAGCCACCCGGTCGGCCAATGCACAAGGCAAAGCGGTGCGCACAGGGATTTCAGCTTCACTTGAAAGGCGTCCAGCACGTCTTCGGTGGCGGATGCAGGAACCCCGCCCACTGCGTCGAACGCGTCCCGGCGAACAAAGACGGCGACAGGCTTGGCACAGGGATTTTTGCCGGATGAGACGCCCCGCTTGATCCGATCCGCCAGCCGACCGAGAAGTCCTTGCGGTGGCGCTCGAAGACTGAGGACGCCCCAAGCCCGGCATTCGGTACCGATGACCGCGACAAGGTGCTGATCCGTAAAGGGCGGTAGCGCGGTGCCCGGCGAAAGAAACACCAGCAATTCCGCGCGTGACAGTGCGGCTGCCGCGTTCATCCGTTGCGCAGTGGAGCCCATGGCGTAGCTCGCCTTGATTCGTGGTGGTGCGGCGTGCAGATTACCAGGAGGGTCCGCGGGGTCCGCGATCAGTACCACCTCGGTACTGCAGGCCTTACAGGGCAGACGCACCAGCGCACCCTGCATGTCGAGCCGCCCACCTGGCGAGGGCACGACGATGAAGGCGACACTCGCGGCGTCGCAGCTGTTATTTCTTTCGTGCAGCACTGCCAGCACCCAACCGAACTCGCGTCCCGCTGTAGCTCGATACGCAGAACGGGACCAGATAGTTCATCACGATGCTCCAGCAGGCCACGGCCTCTCCATGCCAGATGGCGGGGCCTTGATTGACCAGGTTGAGCAAGGTTCCAACGACCGCGCTGACCTTGAGGGCGGTGATCAAGAGCTGTCGATCGCATGCGGATCGCAGGGCACTCAGGAACATGGTGGTCATTCGAAGTCATCCACGCGCCGAACGCGTAAAGAAGGATCGTCCCGGTTCGGACATCCCGGGCGACCACGGTGGGCGTTGGACATCACAAATGCGATCGCACACCGATGTCGGGCTCAACCTGCAGGCCGTTGAGCATCTTGTTGAAGCCGCTGAACAGATCGACCACCGACATGAGTTCCACCAGTTCCGCCTCGCTGCTTCCCATGGCACGCAGTGCAGCGCTGTGGGCATAGACGCAGTAATCGCAGCCGTTCACGGCCGACACTGCGGTGGCGATCATTTCCTTGGTCTTTCGGTCGATCAGACCCGGACCCATGACCACTTTCACCCGCTCCCAGCTCACTCGAAGGTAGGCGGGGTTGTGTGCAATGGCGCGAAAGAGCGCCGGCACATAGGGCATGTGAAGCGTGGCCCGGATGTCGGCGAAGATTTCGGCCACTTCCGGTGAGGCGCTGTGCTCGTCAACAAGGCGGATGGTGGTCATCTGGAATCCTCCGGAATCAGCGCTGTGACATCAGCCCCGGGCCGCCTGGCCAAAAAACGCCTTGTGCGTTACCGGCAGGCTGAACATCGGCCAGTTGTGCTCGACCGACATGCGGTACTGCTCCATGCCGATGGTCGCAGTCGCATCAGTCACGCTCAGCACCCGGTAGCCCTTGTCGTAGGCCGAGCGCATGGTCGACTCGATGCACAGATGGGTGAGCTGGCCAGCCAGCACGATGGTCGTGATGCCCTTGGCGCGCAGCACCTGATCAAGGCGGGTGCCGCAGAAGGCGTCAATGCCCGATTTGTTCTCGATCATGATGTCGCTCGGGTGGCGATCGATCGAATCGGCAATCTGTGCGCCCCACGTGCCGCGCTGGAATGCGCCAAGCGTTTTCACGATCTTGAGAATGCCGTAGGGGTCGGCGCCCATCTCCCGGTAGTCCTCCGAGAACTCGATCGGTGTGTGGATGATGGGCATGCCGAGTTCCCGTGCGCCACGGATGAGCGCATTGAGATTCGAAACGACGTTGTTTTCTTCCAGAACAGTCTTGAGCAGCGGATACGCCTTGCCTTCAAGTGCCAGGAAGTCGTTCTGCAGTTCCATCAGCACCAGCGCGGCTTTCGGGGTTGCCATCAGTCATCTCCAGCTTTGGTCATAAGGTGATGCAAAAGAGGCAGGGAGCGCCGGCGCGGTGCCGGACAGCTCCCTGAAAGCGTCAAGCTCCGGAGGTCCAGCGGTGGCCTTCGAACATCGGATCGAGCTGGGTGTGGAACAGGTGATTGGCGTAGTTGCTGAGCGTCTTCACCGACAGCGCGAGCACGATTTCCAGGATGTGCCGATCGGTGTAGCCCGCTGCATGGAACGCTGCGACGGCTTCCTTCGAGGGCAGGCCGCGCTTGTTCACCATCGTGCTGGTGAAAGCTGCGAGTGCAGCAAGTTTTGCGTCCGGAATCGGCGCGCCGGCGCGGATCGCAGCCAGCGAGTCGGAGGCGAGGCCCGACATCTTTTCGGCGATCATGGAGTGGGCGCCCATGCAGTATTCGCACCCGTTTTCCCGGCTGATGACCAGGAAGACCGTCTCCTGCTCGGGGCCGGTGAAACCCGAGTCCTTGCGGAATGCCGCGTAGCCGTCGAGATAGGTATTGAGCAGGCCCGGTGAATTGACCATCAGGGCGTACATGTTCGGGATGAAGCCGACTTGCGCGAATGCCTTTTCAAGCACTGCCTTGCGGGCCGGGTCAGCCGTTTCGATTGACTGCGCGGGCAGATCCAGTTTGTGTTCGGCGAGCATTGGGTTTCCTTTCGATTGAGCGATGAAGTGAATAGCGAGTGGGCGCTCAGGACGAGCGGCCGGTCATCTGACGGAGGTCTTCGGTGTAGACGGGTTGGCCGCCCACACCCCACGCGCCGGACGGCACGTCCTCGATGAGCACCCAAGTCACCGGGCGCAGCGCCTCACCTTCGACGGACAGTACGGCTTCGGTCACCTTGCTGATGATTTCCTGCTTCTGCTCCAGCGACAGGTAGCCGCTTACGCCCTTGATCTGTACGAGTGGCATGGTTTGTTTCCTTTCGATTCGTGAACTAACTTAAGGACTGATCGGTCCATAATTGGGCAAAAAAAATCACTTCAGTGCACTCAGTGCAACCTCGGCGACATCCTCCACAGTCCTGGCACTTGCCCCTGCCTTGACCATGGCCTTCATGCCTGCCAGCAGCGCCAGCAGAAACTGCGACAACGTCTTCGGGTCCTTCTGCTTGCCAACGCTTCCTTCCTTCTGCGCTCGCTTCACCGCTCGTTCGAGTATTGCCATGAACGCGCACGTGCCTTGCTGAACCAGCGTTGCAACCGACGGATCCCGGCCTGCCAGTTCGGTTGCCGTATTGATGATCAGGCAGCCTTTGGAGGGCTCTGTCGTGCGGACCTCGTCGGCAAGCGACACCAGAAAGAACCGCAGGAACGCCATGCCCGATTGAGCACCATCCAGCGCCACGGTCATCCGCTCGACCTGCTGCTCCCGAAACCGCACCAGGCACGCCTCGAACAGTTGATGCTTGCTTCCGAAAGCCTGATAGAAGCTGCTCTTGGAGATGCGCATGGCCGAGATCAGGTCTTGCAGTGACGACGCCTCATACCCTTTGGCCCAGAACACCTCCATGGCTGCCTGCAAAGCTACTTCGGGATCGAATTCGAGGGGACGTCCTTGGCTCATGAATCCATTATGGACCTATCGGTTCATATGTCAACGGTGACGTAAGGATCGTGCTGTCTCATCCCTCTCCGAGCACCGGTCTCCCTTCCTTTCTGTGAGCCTCTGCCCAGGCAGTCTTGCGATTCAATACCCCGGACTCGCGAGCGAACAAAACGCACTGGTCCAGTGACAGCCCACGATCCATCGCCGTCAAGGCTCCAACCACCCGCAGCAGAACGCCGGCGGTCGAGCGCTTCGCCACATGGGTGGCGCGAAACAGCCGGAAGTGCTCGTCGGCGCAGCGCAATCGATATTCGACGTTCGAGGTGATCTCACCGCTCTGGAGGTCTCGAATGCTCGATAGCGCACGCGCTTTGTCCTCCGGGTGCAATCGAGATACCCAGCTCTCAACGGAGGCGGGAAACTCGACTTCGGTTTGATATCCGAGCAGTTTCCTGAATTGGGGTGACCACTCGACCCAGTTCAGGACAGATAGCGGATCCCCCTGATGGACTCTCATGTCCCAGCTGCCTTGGGTGACGATGACATTTGCCGCATCGAAACGCGCCAGGGCATCCTCCACTTGAAGACTTTCCAACCTTTGTTGCTCGACATCTTCAATTGCACCGAGCAGCAAGGTGGGCCGGCCGTAAGCGTTACGTGAGAGCGCGACACGGCTCCGATACGAACGATAAACACCATCCTTTGCGGCCAATCGGATGAAGGTATCCGGCCAAACGCCTTCCCACTCCCCGTTGCACTGAACGGTCAGGGTCTCCAGGGCAGACGACCGGTCATTGGGGTGAATCAGGTCAATCCAGCTGCCCAGCACATCCGGAAAGTCCTCCCGGCCCGAGAAGCCGAGCATCCTGCGAAGTGCGTCTGACCATTGAACCGGATGCGAAGGATCGAGGACGGCGCATTGACCAGGAATCATCGACCAGATTGCCGCGCCGACAACTTTCTCAAGGAGCGTCGCACGGGTGTTGATCGATTCCACGATGCCGATGAGCTCATCTAGTTGATTCAACGCATCGCGAAGCAGAATTTGCCCCACGGCGTGCTCTTCCTCGAAAAAGGTCACTCTTGTGCGCAACCGCAGCAACCCTTCACGCAAGGCGATCAACAAATGACGCTCGGCGCTTGTCCCGCGTGTGGGCGCCTCGTATTCACGGTCTTTGAGCAGACAGTCAGCGAAACGACTTACCTCATTCCAGAAGCGCCTGCGAGCGAGAACATCCACGCCCCCTCCAATCGACAAAGTTTTCACGGAATCGACCAGAGCCGACGCCTCAACGAATGTCTTTCAGCCTAAGGAGGGGAGGCGAGCAAATGGACACCGTGCGTCTTGGTCTGAAAGCAGATCGTCTCTCGAAAAGACAAAGCACTCCCGGCTTGCACAGGTATCGGGGCTCCCACGGTCCGGCGGAAAGACCAGCCACGGGAGTCTCGTCACGCGTGATCAAGATGCGATCGCAGGGTCATTGATGATGCACGTAGTCGTGCGCAGGATCATTGATGATGCACGTAGTCGTGCGCAGGATCATTGATGTTGCGCGTAATCGTGCGCAGGTACGCAGGATCGTAGGCTGACTCGTGATTGATGACAGGTCCGGTCGGACTCGTGGCTGCCGGCGTTTTCGACAACGCACGCAGGTATGCCGGATCGTAGAGAGTTTCATGGATCACTGCCGTGCGCTGGGCATCGGCAGGCCCCGAACCGACCGCCGCGTTGCTCAGACGATCGAGATAGCCCGGCTCATACATTGACTCGTGAGACGCGCCGCCCGCGGCTTGCGTTGCGCCGGAGATCGACAGGCCGATCAGGAGCATCAGGGTGGAGAGCTTGTTCATTTGACTGTCCTTTCAGGAAGATGGGGGTCATTCCCCGGTGTCGCCTCGAAGAAGGGGAGGCGCTAAATGCGCTTTCGACGTCTTTCCTATTGCACCGTCCGTGCCAGATCAGTCGAAATCTTTACTTTCCTTTATCTTCAATTACTTGCAATGCTCACGCATCCCTGAAGCGCGCTCTTCAGACCGCGGAATATCGTGGCCCCGCGAAATACCGTGGATCGACACGCCACCCTGGGCGTGCGGATCCGTATCGCAGTGAGCTTTCGCATGTTGGATCGGTCCTCTCTTTGCCTGGTATCGCCATGGCGAGTGGGCAAGCACTTGATCGACGTTGCTTCACGCTGCCTCGATGCAATGCGCCTGCCATAACAAGGACGAAGAATGAGGAGGAACGCATGAAAGCAGAGACTGAAGGCCTATCCGCGCCCGGCTCAGCGGCAAGAGACGAGACGCCAAGCCCTGCCGGCGCTCTGCTCGCCAGCCTGCTCACGATGGCATGGTTCGTCGAAGCCCGAGACCCCTATACAGGCGGCCACTTATGGCGCGTATCGCGACTCAGTCACTTTCTTGCCGACCGAGCCGGATTCAGCGCATCCGAAAGTGCGCGCATTGCGCTGGGTGGCTTCCTGCACGACCTGGGAAAAATCGGGGTGCCTGATGCGGTGCTTCGCAAGCCGGATCGCCTGACTGATGACGAGTTCGCCCACATCAAGACTCACCCCGACATCGGCCTTCGCCTCCTCGCAGGCCACCCATTGGCGCCTCTGGTCAAGGCGGCTGTTCATTGCCATCACGAACGCCCGGACGGAAAAGGCTATCCGCAAGGTCTCGCGGCTTCTTCAATTCCGGAGGCGGCACGCATCGTGGGGATATGCGATGCATTCGATGCAATGACAAGCCACCGTCCCTACCGCCCTGGCATGCCTCGCAACACCGCGCTTTCGATCCTGAATTCCGAGCGAGGAACGCAGTTCGACGCGTACCTCACAGGCCTGGTCATCGAACTGGGAGACGCCGGATTCCTTGATCATGTCATCGGCCACAGCGATGAGGGCATACCGCTTCAGGACTGCCCGATGTGCGGACCAACGCTTGCACTTCAGCGTGCGGACAAAAGCGGTGATCGGGTCTATTGCCGCAACTGTGCGGGTGAGTTTGAGTTGATCGAATCCGGCCACGCACTCGTCGCACAGCCCACAGGACGTAAAGGTGGCCCCCAACAGCTGCAAGCGCGAGGAGACCCGGATCTGATTCGAAGAACAGTGGAGAGCATCGTCGAAGTATTGCCGTCAGACCTGACCGCTGGGGCGACTTCGCCCCTATCGGCGTACCCTGAACGCAACATGACTTGACATGTTCGAGCCGGCAACTGTTGCCCGCGCACACAGTGCATCCACGAGTCTTTCCGGCGCTGCCAGCATTGATGCTCTCAAGGCTGGCGGGCGAGTCGGGAATCAAGCCGACCTTGGCGTTCCATGGCATGCAGCTCGTCACTGCCGCCTGCGTGATAGGCACCAATGAATATCTGCGGCACGGTGCGCCGCCCGCTCAGTTGCACCATCCGGTCCATCGCGGCGGGATCAAGATCCACGCGGACCTTGTTCAGGCGCTGCACGCCCTTGCGCTGGAGCAGTTGCTCCGCTCTCACGCAATAGGCATACCCCGCAGCGGTGTAGATCGTCACTTCGTTCATGACATATCTCCTCAAGGCGGATGTATCCGGTGTAGCTACCCGAACAACGAAATCCGGCGAAGCGTTTCCGCTCAGACAATTCATGGATGTCCGCTGGACTGTATTCGGCCCTCGTTACAGCGAGGGTTTACGGCAACAC